>JBCCSK010000109.1:0-16317 GCA_039200205.1 Planctomycetota bacterium | reverse complement strand
AGCTCGACCATCTTCGGGTCGATCAGGATGAGCTTCACGTCGTGCGGTGAACGCGTGAGCAGGAAGCTCGCGATGATCGTGTTGATGCAGACCGACTTACCGGAGCCGGTCGTGCCCGCGATCAGCATGTGCGGGGCGCGCGCGAGGTCCTCGACGATCGACTTGCCCTCGGCGTCCATCCCGAGGAACAGCGGCAGCGCCATGTAGTCCTTGTCGTACGCCTTCTGCGTCACGAGCTCGGAGATGCGAACCGTGCGACGCGACGCGTTCGGCACCTCGACGCCGATCGTGCTCTTGCCCGGGATCGGCGCGATGATGCGCACGCTCCGCGCACGGAGCGTCGCGGCGATCTCCTGCGACAGCGCCGTGACCTTGTTCATGCGCGTGCCCTGGGCGACCGTCAGCTCGAACATCGTGACGGCCGGCCCGACCTGCGCCCCGACGACCTCGGACTCGACGCGGAAGCTGCGGAGCGCGTTCTCGAGGTTCTGGGCGCTCGTCTCGAGGAACTCCTTGTCGACCGCGGCGCCACCGCTGGGCGGCTCGAGCAGCTCGAACGAGGGCAGCTCCCACGGACCCGGCGGGGGCGTCGGCGGCTCGTAGACGGGCTGGCTGATCGTGGCCGCGCGCTTGGCCGCGGCGGCCGCGGCGCGCTTCACCTTCGCGGAAGCCTCCTCCTCGTCGAAGTCGAGCTCGGGCTCTTCTGCCTTGGCTCCCTTCTTCTTGCGGCCACCCTTGCGGGCGACGGGCTGGATGACCTCCTCCGGCTCCTCCTCGTCCTCCCACTCCTCTTCCTCGTCCTCGTCCTCGTCGACCTCCCACTCGTCCTCTTCGAGGTCGTCGGGGTCGATCGGGTTGCCGTCCTCGTCGACGTACTCGTAGTCGACGTCCTCGTCGTCCTCGTACTCCTCGAGGTCGCCCTCGTCGACGTCGTCGAGCTCGTCGAGGTCGGGCAGCTTCTCCTTCTTGGCCTTCGCCTTCGACGTCTTGGCCGGCTTCTTCTTCGAGCGGGACGTGGAGCCCTTGCCCGCGACCGCCGGGGCAACGCCGAGGTCCGCGCCGCGCAGGAAGTCCCAGATCCCGACGAAGAGCCGCTGGAACCAGCCGAGGATCGCGGGCACGAAGTGCTCGCCCATCCGCTCGCGGCGATCGTCGAGCCACTCGCCGAACGAGACGATCGCGGTGTAGAAGGCCATCTCGGTCGCGAGCAGAGCCGAGATCCCCGCGATCGTGAGCAGGATGATCCAGAGCCCGACGGGGCCGAAGCGGTCGACGAGTCCTGGATTCGCGACGAGGGCGAGCCAGCCGCCTGGTCCGTAAGGAAGATCCGGGGAGAGACTCGCGTAGACGAGGTCTCGACCAGCTGCAGCCGCCTCGGCGCTGAACCGCTCGTGCTGCTCGAGGAATCTGCGGCGGGCCTCGAAGTCGAGTCCGAATCCCAGGTCGAGGATGAACGCGATCGCGAGGACGAAGCAGACGACACCGAGCAGACGCAACATCGGCATCCGCACTTCGCGGCGCGCGACGACGACGCCTCCCCAAAGAAGTCCGAGGACCGCCAGGAGGTACCCGGAGAGCCCGACAGCCCGAAATGCACCGTCCGCGAGGTAGTGGCCGACCTTTCCTCCGAGATCGGTCCACCCCGGCGCGGCGACGAGCGGCGTGCCGAACGTCGCCATCGACACGAGCAGCCAGACCGAGAGCCCGATCAGGGCGAGGCCGCCGAGCTCGCGAACGCGCGCGGCGGACTCCTCCTCGAGGGGCTCACCGAGGAGGAGGCTCGCGCCGAGCTGACGCCAGCGGCTCTCCGTCGTCTTGCGGGACGACTTCTTCTTGCTCTTCTTGCGCGCCAATGCGGTGGTCCGGGGCCCCTCCCCCTCCCGGAGGCGCCCGAGGGTCCATCGTCGCGATCGATCGAGCCCGGTTCAACGCTGCCGGCGGCTCAATGCCGAACCTGGCGGCGATCAGCCGGTCGACGTCGCCCGCTCGAGGAGCTCCACGAGCCGCCTCGCAGTTTCCGCCTTGGGCCGCTCCTCGAGGGTCCAGACGGGGCCGTCCCGATCGATCAGCGTGACGGTCGAGCGCTCTCGGTTCAGCGCGCTCGCCCCGTTCAGGACGATCCAATCGGCGTTCTTGCGCACGAGCTTGGCCGCGGCGCGCTCGGGGCCGTCCGAGGTCTCCAGCGCGAAGGCGATCACCCGCCGGTGCCCCTTGTCCCGCGCGATCGTCGCGAGAAGGTCGGGGTTCTCGACGAGCTCCAGAGCGATCCCGTCGCCGCCCTCCTCCTTGCGCTTCCACTTGCCGTCGAAGCGCGTCTTCGGGCGGAAGTCGCCGACGGCGGCCGCCATGAAGATCGCGTCGGCGGCCGGGACGTGCTCCTCCAGCGCCGCGAGCATGTCCAGGGCGCTGACGACGTCGACGCGGTCGACGCCCTCCGGCGTCTCCCGGTGCACGGGGCCGGCGATGAGGGTCACCCGGTGCCCCGCCTCGGCCGCCGCGCGGGCGATCTCGAATCCCATGGTTCCGCTCGACTCGTTCGAGAGGTACCGCACGGGATCGATGTGCTCCCGCGTCGGCCCGGCGGTGACGATGACGTGGAGCGGCTCGGGGCTCATCGCGTCTCCCCCAGGGCCGCTTCGATCGCTGCGACGATCGTCGGCGGCTCGGCGAGCCGTCCGCTCCCCTCGTCCCCGCACGCCATGTGACCCGCCTCCGAGTCCACCGTGCGCCAGCCGTCCTCGCGCAGCCGCGCGAGGTTCCGCTGGACGGCGGGGTTCTCCAGCATGTTCGGGTTCATCGCCGGGGCGACGAGGCGCGGGACGCCCGCCGGGAGCGCGAGCAGCGTCGTCGTGACGAGGTCGTCGGCGAGGCCGTTCGCGAGCCGCCCGGCGAGATCGGCCGAGCACGGCGCGACCACGGCGACGTCGGCGAACTTCGAGAGGTCGATGTGGTCCATCGCGGCCCGGCGTTCGTCGCCCCACTCGGAGACGAACGCGGGCTCGCCGGTCACCGCCTCGAACAGCTGGGGCGACACCATCCGAGCGGCGTTGCGCGTCAGCACGGTGCGGACGCGGTGGTCGTTCTGGGAGAGCTTGCTCGCGAGGTCACAGGCCTTGTAGACCGAGACGGAGGCGGAGCAGCAGAGCAGGACGTCGGCCATCGAGATCGGGTCGGGAAGGGTCGTCCACGCCGCCTAGCGGCGTCCCGGGAGGGGGAGGCCGACGATCCTGCGGATCTCGGCGACGGCGCGGTCGAGGTCGTCGTTGACGACGATGTGATCGTACTTCACGCGCTCGCGGTACTCGTCCTCGGCCTTCTGGAGGCGCCGCTCGAGCACCTCGGGGGCCTCGGTCCCGCGTCCGGAGAGGCGCTGACGCAGGACCTCGAAGTCCGGCGGGGCGACGAACACGAAGATGCCGTCGACGTCGAGCGCCTTCAGCTGGAGCGCGCCCTGGACGTCGATCTCGACGAGGTACGTCTTCCCGGCCGCGATCGCCTCCTCCATCGGACCGCGGAGCGTGCCGTACATGTTGCCGTGCACCTCGGCGTGCTCGATGAACGCGCCCTCGCGGATCCTCTCCTTGAACTCGTCCGGCGAGAGGAAGTGGTAGTGCGTACCGTCGACCTCGCCGGGACGCGGCTCGCGCGTCGTCGCCGACACGCTGAAGACGACGTCGGCGTCCTCCAGGAGGCGCCCGCAGATCGTGCTCTTGCCCGAGCCCGACGGCCCGGAGACGAGCAGCATCGACCCCTTCCGATGACCGTTCATTCGATGTTCTGCACCTGCTCCCGCAGCCGCTCCACCTGGGTCTTGAGGTCGACGACGAGGTGCGCGACGGCCGCGTCGCTGCACTTGGAGCCGATCGTGTTCGCCTCGCGGAAGAACTCCTGGGCGAGGAAGTCGAGCCTTCGACCGACGGCGCCGCCCGCGTCGAGGACGGCGCGGAGCTGCACGATGTGGCTGCCGAGTCGCGCGATCTCCTCGGAGACGTCGAGTCGATCGGCGAGCACCGCGATCTCGCGCGCGAGGTCGGCCTCGGACAGCTGGGCGTCGCCCGTGACCTCGGCGACGCGTTCGACGAGGCGCGCGCGGTGACCGGCCGCCACCTCGGGGAGTCGATCGCGGATCCGCCCGATGAGCGCTTCGATCTCGTCGGTCGTGCCCGCGAGGTCATCCGCGGTCGCCTTCCCCTCGGCGCGCCGCATCGCCTCCAGAGCGTCGAGCGCGCCGTCGAGCGCACGCCGCACGACGTCGGCCTCGGGACCGGCCTCCGAGACGTCGGCCCCGGTGCGCGTCGTCACGACGACGCCGGGGAGCGTGAGGAGGTCGCGGATGGACTCGATCTCGTCGAGGTCGAACTCCGAGAAGCGACGCGCGATCCCGCGCTGCAGGCGCAGATAGCGCTCGCACGCGGCCTCGTCGACGTCGAAGCTCGGCTCTCCGCCGCTCCGCGCAAGCTCGATCGCGACCTGCACCGCGCCGCGGCCGAGGCGCGCCCGCACGGCCTTCTCGCGACTGCTCGCCAGGGCCCCGAGGTGGTGCGGGAGCCGCAGCTTGACCTGGCGGTGGCGGTGGTTGACCGCGCGTACCTCGGCGACGACGGCGAGCTGCGCGCCGTCGTCGAGGGTCGCCTCGGCGCGCCCCGCTCCGAAGCCGGTCATCGAGTGGAGCGTCATCCGGTTCGGGGGCGCGAGGCGCCGCTCGTCACCTGGGCTCGTCGGCGGGCGCGCCGCCGCCCAGCGAGTTCGGATCGGCGGGCGTGCTGAGCGAGTTCTCGCCGTCGAACGCACTGCGGTTCTGCTGGCGGTTGTTCAGCACGTGGATGAACACGGCCGAGGCCAGGAACGCCACGGCGACGTACGCGGTGAAGCGCTGGACGCCTGACGCCTTGACGCCGAAGGCCTGCTGGCCCGCCGTGCCGAGCGCGTCGCCGAATCCGCCGCCCTTTCCCTCCTGGAGGAGGATGACGACCGTCAGAACGATCGCCGCGGCGACGAAGAGGATGTAGAGGAGGGTGATCGCGAGGGACATGGGGGCGCGGGTAGGCCGGTACGCGGAGGAGTCGGACGCGGCTCAGACCGCGGCGTCGATGATCGGGAGGAAGGTCTCGGCCCGCAAGGAGGCGCCGCCGACGAGGGCGCCGTCGATGTCGGGCACGGCGAGGAGGTCGGCGGCGTTGTCGGGCTTGACGCTTCCGCCGTAGAGGATGCGCATGGCGGCGGCGGACTCGTCGTCGTAGAGGCCCGAGAGAACGCCGCGGAGGTAGGTGTGGACAGCGCCGGCCTGGTCCGGGGTGGCGGTCTCGCCGGTCCCGATCGCCCAGACGGGCTCGTAGGCGATCGAGACGCGCGAGAGCGCGGTCCGGTCGATGTCGTCGAGGCCCGCGGCGAGCTGCGTGCGGCAAATCTCTTCGGTGCGCCCGTCGCGACGCTCGTCGATCGTCTCGCCGACGCAGAGCATCACGTCGAGGCCCACCTCGAGCGCGCGCCGGACCTTGCGGGCGATGAAGTCGTCCGACTCGCCGTAGACGTGGCGCCGCTCGGAGTGGCCGATGAGGCAGACGCTGACGCCGACGTCCTCGAGCATCGCCGCGGACACCTCGCCGGTGAACGCGCCGCTGGCCTCGTCGCTGCAGTTCTGGCCGCCGACCTTGACCTCGGATCCCGCCGTCGCGCGCACGACCTCGTCGATGTGGACCGCGGCGGGGAAGAGGCCGACGTCCACGCCGGGAGCGGCGTGGTCGCGCACGCGAGCCGCGAGATCGCGCGCCGCGCGCCGATCGAGGTTCATCTTCCAGTTGCCGGCGACGTACGGAGCTCTCACGCGGTGCCTCGCAGGTTCGGGGTGAGGGAGGAGACGTCCGCGTCGCTCTCGCGCGCCGCGCCCCGCAGGAGAGTACGTCCGTCGAGCGCGCAGAGGGCCTCCGCGTCGCCCACGAGCGCGCTGAATTCGTCGAGGCCGATCGCCTGGCCGCCGTCGGAGTGGACCTCCTCGGGCGCGGTGTGCACCTCGATCATCAGGCCGTCGGCGCCGGCGACCAGCCCCGCGCGGCCCAGAGCGCGGACGAGGTCGGAGCGACCGGCCGCGTGCGAGGGATCGGCGATGACGGGTAGGTGCGTGGCGCGCTTGAGGTGCGCGATCGCGCCGACGTCGAGCAGGTTGCGCGTGACTCGATCGAAGCCGCGCACTCCCCTCTCGCAAAGCACGACCCGCTCGTTCCCGCCCGCGAGCAGGTACTCGGCCGCGCTGAGGAACTCCGCGACCGTGGCCCCGAACCCGCGCTTCAGCAGCACCGGTCGGTCGATCTGGCCGAGCTCGCGGAGGAGCGCGTAGTTCGCCATGCTCCGCGCGCCGACCTGGACGACGTCAGCCACCTCGGCGACCGCGTCGACGTCGCGCGTGTCGAGCACCTCGGTCACGATGCCGAGGCCCGTCGCCGACCGGACGTTGCGGAGCCGCGAGAGACCCTCGCGGCCGAGGCCCTGGAACGAGTACGGCGAGGTGCGCGGCTTGAACGCCCCGCCTCGCAAGAGCGTGGCGCCCCGCTGCCGGACGGCGAGCGCCACCTCCAGCAGGCGATCCTCGTCCTCGACGGCGCAGGGGCCCGCGATGATCGACACCGAGCCGCCTCCGATGGCGGCGTCCGCGGCCTCGATCACCGTTGCGAGGCGGTCGTCGCTCGCGGTGGAGAGGTCGAGGGCATCGCCCCGATCGATGATCTCCGCGACGCCCGAGAGGTCGGCGAGGGCCGCCACGTTCTCGGGGCCGAGGGGCTCGCCGCCCAGCTCACCGGGAATCAGCTCGACGATCTGGCCCCGCGAGCCGAGGCGGGAGAGCTCCAGGCCAAGTTCGGCTGCGACGGCCTCGACGGCCCGCAGCTCGGCCGGGGAGATCTGTCGCTGCAGGCGGAGGATCATGCGATTCAGCGCGGTGCGACCTCGCGAGATGAGTTTGGCACGCGAGATCGAGCCAAGCATTATAGGGACACGGCCCGGAGCGCCCGGGGCGAGGACCCGGAGAAACTCCGCCCTCGACGCATGTCCCAGGACCCGACGCCAGCCCCGCCGCGCGACGCGATCGAGCGGTGCCTCGGGGCGCTGCTCGACCTCCTCGCTCTGGACGGTTTGCCGCGGACCGGCTGGGTCGTGCGGGGGGTCCGACCACCGGAGAGCGTCGCCGGGCACTCGCTCGGCGTTGCCCAGGTCGCCCTCGCCCTGGCGCCCCGCGTCGATCCGCCGCTCGACATCGCCCGCGTCCTCGCGATGGCGGTGATCCACGACGCGCCGGAGGCGATCAGCGGCGACATCCCGAGGACCGCCACGCGACACCTCCCGGACGGCTCGAAGGAGCGCCTCGACGCGTCGCTCGCGGACGAGGTCGTCGCCCCCCTCTCGGACGTCGCCCTCGACGCGTTCCGGGAGTACGAGCAGCGCGCGACGCGCGAGGCGCGCTTCGTCAAGGCCTGCGACCGGCTGCACCTCGGGGTGCGACTGCTGGGGTACGAGCGGTCCGGCTGGGCAGGACTCGATGAGTTCGGGCCAACCGTCGCGGCCGAGGCGCTTGCGGAGTTCGCGCCCTGCGCCGAGCTCGGGGCAGCGCTCCGCCAGGCGCGGGAGGAGCGCGCTTGAAGCTCCTCCGCATCGTCCCGACGGCCTCGCTCGCCGTCGTCGCGGGCGTCGCCGCCTTCGCGATCCTGTCGGATCCTCCGCTCGACTTTCCGTACTCGGATCCGCCGCCCGGACCGCCCGTGGCGGACGTCGTGCTGACGGTGGGGTCGCTGGAGATGAGCGGGCAGGTCGTCGACGCCGACGGAACCCCGCTCGATGGCGCGGGGGTCTCGACCATGAGCGGAGACCGACCGCAGTGGACGTGGACTGGCGCAGACGGGCGGTTCGTCCTGCGGGAGCTCGAGGGCGGACCGAAGCGCGTGCTCGTGACGGCACTCGGCTTCCAGGCGACCGGGTTCGACGTCGAGCTGACGCCCAGCGGCGCGCGACCGGACGTGCTGGTCGTCGAACGCCGCGTCCCTGCGCTCCCCGATCCGCCAGGACTCGAAATGCGAGGCTTATCGGGAATGGTCGACTTCAGCCCTCTCTCCAAGCCCCAGGACGGCTACGAGCTGCTGCTGCTCCCGACGACGCCGCCCGACGAGCTCGAGGGCGGCTTCCCACGGCGCGTCCCGGTCGAGCCCGACGGCAGCTTCGACGCCCCCCTCCTGCACGTCGGCGAATACCGCGCCATCCTCCTCGCGCCGATCGACCGCGGAGCCAAGGGGCCGGACCTGCTGTCAGGTCTCGAGGGAGAGCCGCGGCTCTTTCGTCACGGCGTCGACGACGAGTCAACGCGACTCACTCTCGAGTCCGCGGCCGGAGCCGTCCGCGGACGCGTCCTCGGTCCGGGGCCGTGGACGAGCGCCGGGGAGCCGGGGCCGCCCCGTGCGGTGCGCGGCGGGCTCGTGCGCATCGAACGCTTCGTGGACGAGCCGAACCGCACGGTCGCCGTCGCCCAGGACGAGTTTCGAGCGACGCGCACGGACGAGCGTGGACGCTACGCGTTCGCCGACCTACCGCCGGGCCGCTACCGCGTGACGGTCGTCGCGGGCCGGAACCGTCGACAGCGCGAGGTGACCGTCCCGCGGCGTGAGATCGTGGACGTCGACTTCGAGACGTCTCAATGAACCGCATCACGGCGCTACTGCTGGCGATGGCCGCGCTGCTGGTGCACGTCCTCGTCGTTCACCGCGGACCGAGCGGCGGGTTCGGGCCGCCCTACGAATCCGCCCACGTGGCGTATCGGATCGGGCGCAATCTCGCCCGTGAAGGCGTACTCGCCTGGTCGATCCACCCCGTCACCGGTGAGTCTTCGGGCGGGCTCTGGTCGTACCCGTCACCGCTGCTCGTCGCGCTCTCCGCCGTCGTCGAGCGCGGCTACTTCGTCGTCACGCGAGCGCTGCAGGTCACCGGGATCGTCTGCGTCCTGCTCTCGGTCTTCCTCTCGACCCGCTTCGACACCGATCGGATCGCGGGCGTCGTGCCCGCTCTCCTGCTCGTGTCCTCGGGAGCCGTGGCCGCGGCGGGTGCGAGCGGCACCGAGTGGCCGATCGCGATGCTCCTGCTCGCAACGTCGTTCGTCGCGCTGGAGCACGGCCGCGCGCGCTTCGCGGCGGTCGCGCTTGCGCTCCTCGCGGTCACCCGCGTCGAGGCGCTTCCCGTGATCGTCGTCCTCGCCGTGCAGCAGATGCTGCGCCGGAGCTCGGGGCAAGGGCAGAGCGGCGCGCCTCTGGTCGCCGTCTTCGCACCCGCGGTCGTCACATTCGGGATCGCACAGGCGGCGGGCGCCTCCCTGATCGAAGACGCTCACCGCATCGTCCTTCCGGGGGCCGACGCCGCGGCGCACGGTGGACTGCAGCTGCTCGACTTCGCGGTCACGACGGTGACGCCGTTCCTGCTCGTCATCCCGTTCGTCGCGCTCGTCCTCGGCGAGCTCTCCGGGGTCGGGCGGCGCGCGCTCGCCGTCGCTGCGACCTGGTGGGCCGCTGCAGCGCTCGGTGGCGGAGGTCCTCCGGCGTTCGACCTCGCGTTCGTCCCTGCCCTGCCGATCGCGTTCATCGCGATCCAGCAGGGGATCGCGCGGGCACTCGATACCTATCGACGCTCGATGGAGCGACTCGTGTGGGTCGTCCTGATCGTCGGAATCGGCGGCTCGCTCCTGTCGAGTCGCTTCCCAGGCGACCGCGGGACCTTCGGTCTGCGCGATCTTCAGGAGCGCGTGTGGTCCGCGAGCACGCGCGTGGCGCCGGGGCGAGACGCGCTCCTCGGACGCTCCTCGCTCTACGCCGAGATCCGGCTGACGGAGAGCCTTCGCCGTATCGGCGTCTTCCTCCGCGATCGTCTCCCCGCCGACGCGACGGTGCTCTCTCCGTGGCCGGGCGCGCTCGGATACCTCTCACGCGCACGGGTCGTCGACATGTTCGGACGGACGTCGGTCCTGCCGAATTCCGACCGCGTCCCGTGGTCCCCGGAGCCGCCGCAGATCGACTTGATCTCGGCTCTCGCGATCGAGCCGGACTACATCGTTCCGACGACTGGCGGGCTCGAGGCGCTCGTCGCGGGCGAGCTGGAATCCAAGCTCCCGGAGGGCATCGTCGCCCTCGATCCCCGCAGCAAAGGGTCCCTGCGCGACGAGATCCGCGAGGCACTCGGAGCGTACGAGGTCGTCGTCACCACCGGACGAGGTCCCGACGCTCGACTCGACGCGCGTCCGCTCGTGCTGCTGCGCAGACGCGGGATCGGACAGGCCCTCACGCTGACGAAGACGCAGACGGCAGAGGGCCTTCTCGTCGTACGAGCGGGTTTCGCTCCGACAGAGGACGACGCGAAGAGCGCGATCCTGCCCCAGGTCTTCGACCTGCTCGTCCTCGCTGAACGCTCCGACGGCTCGCGCGCGCTACTCGACCCGCGCGGAGGCGTTCGAGCGACCGCCGAGGCGCTCGATCAGACGCGCTCACTGGTCGGGTTCGTGATCGACCCGCGCTGGCCCGCCGCGGTGTCGCTCGCCCGGATCCCGAAGAACGTGCTGGAGGAGGAGCCTCGGATCGTCGCGATCGAGGCGCGTCTCCTCCACCACGGAATGAGCGCGTCGGACCCCGCGGCCGAGGCGGTCGCGCCGCTCACTCTGAGTCTCCGATGATCCCCCACTTGGTGAGCTTGCGGTAGAGCGAGCTCTTGCCGACACCGAGCAGCTCGGCGGCCTTCGTCCGGTTTCCGCCGCTCTCTGCGAGGGCACGAAGGACGGCTTTCTTCTGATAGAGGTCGAGGTCGATCGGATCCTCCTCGGTGATCGTCCACTCCTCGCGACCGGGGATCCACGCGGCGGACTTGTGAGTCGCCGTACCGTCGCTCGCCTCGTCGAGAACGTACGGGGCCAGCTCGACGTCCCTGAGTCCGTTGACGGGCGCGACGCCTCCGACCTCCGGGCCGAGGTCCGCGACATCGATCCGGCGGTCGACGATCGAAGCGAGGCGCGCGAGCTCGGATTCGAGCTCGGGGAGACCGCCGGGCCAGGACCATCCGACGAGGGCGTTCAGGGCGCTCTCGGTGAGTCGATCGAACGCGTCACCGCCGAGGGCTCGAGCGATCATCGCCTCGAGATCGTCGCGGCGATCGCGGAGGGGAGGGACTTCGATCAGTCCGGGCGCGAACGCTTCGGACAGCTCTTGGACGAGTCGACCGCTCGCGACGAGCGCCTCGGTCGACGCGGTCGTCGTGGCGATCAGGCGGAGCCTCGCGTCGCCTGCGACCGCGGCCACGCGACGCTGGAGATCGAACGAGAGCGCCTCGACCTCGTGCAGGAGGAGGGAGCCGTCCCGGGCGAGCTCGACGAGTCCGGTCGACCGCTTGCCGCTCGAGAGCTCGCGTCCGAACAGCTCGTTCTCCTGAGAGACCTCGTCGAGGCCGTCGCAGGACAGCTCGAGGAGCGGCCCCGTCGCGTGGCGCGCGTGGTGGAGGATCTCGGCGAGCCCGCGTCGGCCGGAGCCGCTCGGCCCCCGCAGGAGAACGGGGTGGAGGTGCCTCGAGGCTGCGACGAGTGCCCGATGGAGGCGCTGCGAGGCTTCGGAGCGCACCGGCATCGCGTCCAGCGAGAAGTGAGCGCGGGCCGCCTCGAGAAGCCGCTGGTAGTGGTCGTCGGTGACGCTCGTCGCGGTACGACGGACGGCGGCCTCCACGGGCCCTCGACGTTCGAGGTCGACGAGGAGGACGATGCGTCCGGGGCCATCCGTTGCACCTCCGTGCAGCGCTGTGACCGTCGCCTGGAGGCGCCGCGGCGCGCGATCGCGACGTGCGTCGACGTCGAACGCGAAGCGAGAGTGCTCCTCGCCGGTCGACGCCCCGATCACGGACGCGAGCCTCGAGCGTGGGAGGATCTTGCTGATCGGCTGACCGACGAGGCCATGGCCCACGAGCTCGCGCGAGCCGACGTCGGCCGCGACGATCCTGCCCTCGGCATCGACGAGGAGCGCTCCGTCGGGGCGAGACGCGATCACCTCGTTGGCGATGACCGCCGGATCGGTGGCGTGGGTCTGCACGAGGCGCGCGTCGCTCTTCCGGCGCTCGTCGTCCAGGAGGCGATTCTCGTCGCGGAGCCGTCCGATCAGCTCCGACGCACTTCGCAGGAGGCGCCTCTTGGCGAGCTCGGCGTCGACGGTGGCGTCGATGCAAGGGAGCGCGTCCGGGCCGACGACGGCGTCGGCCCCCGCCTCGAGCGCCGCGCGCGTCGTCGCGGCGGCGATGGGCTCGCGGGAGAACACGACGAGGACCAGTCGGTGCGACGCGGTGGAGCCGCGGATGCTCGCGCAGAGGCGGAGCATCGGATCGGGCCCCTTCCCGTCCAGGGTGGCCGCACACAGAAGTGCGGCAGGTTGACGCAGCTCGATTGCATCCAGCGCCTGCTCGGCGTTCGCGGCGTGGAAGACATCGTCCTCGCGGTCCGCAAAGAGCTGCTCCAGCTCCGCACGGGGTCCGGCTTCGGGGTCGACGATGAGGATCCTGGTCACGATCAGCAGGGACGGACTGCCCCTCGTTCGTGCGTGGACGGCTCCCGCGGGCGGTTGTGAGAATCCGGCGAAAACCGGGTGGGACACGTGGGCAGCGCAAGCTGCAGCGATCGCTGCCCGCCCTCGGCCTCGCGAGGCAGGCCGCGGAAATCAGGAACCGAACGCGGTCCCGCGGCATGATGGCCGCATGGAGAGCTCTCTCTCGCGCCGGCTCGATCGCACGGGCGTCGTCGCATCCATCAGCTGCGCGATCCACTGCATGGTCGCGCCGCTCATCGTGCTGCTCGCGCCGGCGATCGGCGGGGTCTGGGTCCATCCCGGGATGCACCTCGCGATCGCGGCCCTCGTGCTCCCGGTCGCAGGGTTCGCCCTCCGGAACGGCTTCCGCACCCACGGACGCCCGTGGATCGTGCTCGGCGGCGCGATCGGAATGTCGCTCGTCCTCGCCGGGACCGCCCTGCCGTTCTTCCTGGGCGGCTCGGAGCCCGCCGCCGCGGCCGATGCGTGCACGTCGCACATCTGCGAGCACTGCTGCCCGACACTCGTCGAGGACGAGGCGACCGGGGCGTACTCACTGCGGGTCCCGCCCGCGAGCATCGTGACTCTGCTCGGCGGCATTCTGCTCGTCACGGTCCACATGGCGAACCTGAAGTGCTGCGCCGGCTGCCGGACCAAGGCAGCGTCATAGCGCGAGCGCGTCTCGCGACCGTGGCGCGGCCCGTGCGGCGAGCGGTCGACGGGTGAATCGAGCGGTCTGGACGTTCTTGCGGCCCTTCGAAGAGGGACTCCGCGACCGCTGGGAAGGGGTGGCCGGCACCGACGACGGTCCACTCACGCGCTCGACGCTCGACCGCCTGCGCGCGAGCCACGGAGTCGAAGTCGCGCGCTTCGTCTCGCTCCAGCGCGAGCTCCGCGCACGCGCTCGGGGCCGTCTCGACGTCGAGAGCCTTCCCTTCCTGACGTCGAAGGGACTGGAGCAGGCGACCGCCGCGCCCGTCGCCAGGTTCCGGGCGAGACGCTTTGCGAGTCGCGGCGCCCAGGGCGTGCCCTGGGACGCCTGCTGCGGGGTGGGATCGGACCTCGTCGCTCTCGAGGGGGCCTTTCCGCGGCTGATCGCCAGCGACCGCGACGCGGAGACGCTTCGGTCTGCCCTCGCCTCGTTCGCGCTTCGTCGCGACCGGGACGAGCGACCGGGGACTCCGAAGATCGTCGCAGCTCTCGCGGACGCCTCGACGCCGCCGATCGAGCGCGTGGGATCCTCACGCGTCCTCGGCCTCTTCGACCCCGACCGACGCCCGAACGGCAGGCGGACGCTCGACCCGGACCGATGGTCGCCGCCCCTCGATGCGATCCTCGAGGTCGCCGGCGGCCTGGGCGGCGCATGCGTCAAGCTCCCTCCCGGCATCGCGGCCAACGAGCTCGAGGCGAGGGATTCCGGCGCTCTCGAGCTGACGTGGATCTCGCTCGACGGAGAGCTCAAGGAGCTCGCCCTGTGGACGGGACGACTCGCGTTCGACGACGCGGGAGCCCGCCGCTCCGCCGTTGCCCTCCGCAGCAGCGGCGTGACGACGGAGTTCGTGGGCGACGCGGAGTGCGCTCGCCCCGACGAGGTCGACGCGGACGCTGCGGCGCGCGCGGGATGGCTGGTCGAGCTGGACCCGGCGGTCTGGCAGGCCGGCCTCGCGCCGGCGTTCGCCCGCGAGAATGGACTTCTGCGGCTCGCAGGCGGCGGCCCGGGCGGTTTCCTCGTCGGCTCGAAGCCGGTCGCGCTCGGCCTCGCGCGCTCGTGGAGGATCGTCGGGACGACGTCGGGCGATCGCCGCCGAGTGCGCGCTCTCCTGCGCGAGCACGACGTGGGGCCGCTCGTCGTGAAGAAGCGCGATCACCCCGAGACGGCCGAGGCACTGGCGCGCGCATTCGCCGCGTCCGGGACGCGCCGGGGGACTCTCGCGGTGACGCGCGTGGCGGGTCGCACCGCGGCGTTCCTGCTCGAAGACGCGGACGTGGTGGGCGATGAGGGACTCGAACCCCCGACTCCCTCGGTGTAAACGAGGCACTCTACCAGCTGAGTTAATCGCCCCATTCCGGGCCCGGAGACCACGCTCCCGGCCCGTCGGCAACGGTATCCTGCCGCATTCCCGCGAGCGACAGGGAGTCCGCCGGCCAGAAGCTCGGCGACGACCTGCCGCGTCTTTTTCCCACCGAACGGCAAGTCGGAGCGACCGACGCCGAACGCGCGCTCGCACGATCCCCCCGCTGCCCCACCTACCACCATGCGCATCGCCGTCGTCGGATCCGGTTACGTCGGACTCGTCGCGGGCACGTGTTTCGCCGAGAGCGGCAACACCGTGACCTGCATCGACATCGACGAAGAGAAGATCGAAGGTCTCCGAGAGGGCAGGGTCCCGATCTTCGAGCCGGGGCTCGAGGAGCTCATCAAGCGCAACGTCCGCGACGGTCGCCTGCGCTTCACGACCGACTACGCGGAGGGGATGGACGGCGCACAGGTCGTCTTCATCGCCGTCGGAACCCCGCCGGGAGAGGACGGAAGCGCAGACGTTCGGTACGTGATCGCGGCGGCCGAGAGCATCGCGCGAAACATGACGGGCTACACGGTCATCGTCGACAAGTCGACGGTTCCCGTCGGCACGGCGAAGAAGGTCGCGGACGCCATGCGGCCGCTGACCGAGCACGAGTTCGACGTCGTCTCGAACCCCGAGTTCCTGAAGGAGGGCGCGGCGATCGACGACTTCCTGAAGCCGGACCGCGTCGTCGTCGGCGCGAACACGGAGCGCGCCGCGCGCATCATGACCGAGCTCTACGAGCCGTTCGTCCGCACGGGCAACCCCATCTACACGATGGACGTCGCTTCCGCCGAGCTGACGAAGTATGCCGCGAACGCGATGCTCGCCACCCGCATCTCGTTCATGAACGAGATCGCGAACGTCTGCGAGCTCGTCGGAGCGGACGTCGACAACATCCGAAAGGGCATCGGATCGGACGACCGGATCGGATCGCGGTTCCTCTTCGCAGGGACCGGCTACGGCGGGTCGTGCTTCCCGAAGGACGTGAAGGCGATCATCCACACCGCGGATCAGCACGACTACGACTTCAAGATCCTGAAGGCGGTCGAGGACGTCAACGCCGAGCAGAAGCTCGTCCTCTATCGGAAGATCGTGCAGCACTTCGGAGAGGACCTCTCGGGCCTCCGCTTCGCGCTCTGGGGTCTCGCGTTCAAGCCGAACACGGACGACATGCGCGAGGCTCCCGCCATCGTGCTGGCGCGGGCACTGCGCGCGGCCGGCGCGGAGGTCGTGGCGCACGACCCGGAGGCGATGGACGAAGCCCGCGAGCACTACCTCGGGGACGAGATCGAGTACGCCGACTCCCCCATGAAGGCCGTGGACGGAGCGGACGCGCTCGTGATCGTCACCGAGTGGAACGAGTTCCGCAGGCCGGACTTCGACGCCCTGGCGAAGGCGCTCAAGAACCCGGTGGTGTTCGACGGCCGCAACATCTTCCCCCGCGGAACGGTCGAGGAAGCCGGCTTCACCTACTACGGCATCGGGCGCTGACAGCCTGGACGGCGCGAGGTGCAGCGACTGCTGCCCACGTTCGAGTTCGACCAACGACAAGGCGGGGCCCAACACCCCGGGTGGTCCCCCCTTGGGTTTGGGGGTGGGAAGTGTAGGCGGTGCCCCCCCAACCCCCAGTGTTAGGTGGACCGGTTGGACCACACCCAACCAACAGCGAGGAAAGCCGT
>JBCCSK010000108.1:0-16334 GCA_039200205.1 Planctomycetota bacterium | reverse complement strand
GTTGCGGTCGCGCGCTCCGACAGCCGATAGTCACAGCGTGGACGCCACTTCGAATCACCGCCTTGCGCTCCTTGGCGCACTCACCCTCGCCGCCGGATGCTCCGGAGTGGGGGAGTCGCCTCTTCCCGAACTCGCAGCCATGATTCCCCCCTCTGCACCCGACGCCCGGCCTGCGGCCGCGATCCCGCCGATCGACCTCCGCGCCCCGGCGCATCTCGAGACGGCGACCTTTGCGCTCGGCTGATTCTGGGGACCCGACTCCCGGTTCGGGGGTCTCGAAGGTGTCGTCTCGACGCGCGTCGGCTACGCGGGCGGCACGACGCCGTCTCCGACCTATCGTTCGATCGGCGACCACGCAGAGACGATCCAGATCGACTTCGATCCGGCCGTGATCTCGTACCGCGATCTGCTGGACCACTTCTGGTCGGGACACAACCCGTGTCGTCCGGCGTGGAGTCGGCAGTACATGTCGGCGATCTTCACCGGGGACGACGAGCAGCAGCGGGTCGCCGAGGAGACCGCGCGTGACGTTGCCCTCGAACGGGGCGCCGACGTCGCGACGTTGATCGAGCCCCTGCGCGCCTTCTACCTCGCCGAGGCCTACCACCAGAAGTACTCGCTTCGGCGACGAGCGAAGGCGACGGCGGAGTTCGAAGCGATCTACCCCGACCTCGATGACTTCGTCCGGTCGACCGCGGTCACGCGTGCGAACGCGCTCGCCGCTGGCGCTCTCGACGCCGAGTCCATCGGCGACCTCGCGGACGAGATCGGCCTCTCGGAAGGCGCGCTCGAAGAGCTCCGCACCGGGCGCTGACGAGCGACGGCGGTGCCCGATCGCGGGACGCGTTGCGCTTCGCTGGTCGGGCACCGACAATCGGGGCGCATGGGCCCCTACGACGACGAATCGACGGAAGCCGTCTCTGTCACGCCCAGCGGACAGCCCGTCGACCGGGCAGAGGCACCGCTCGACCCGACGTCCGAGCCGCGCGTCATCGGCCCCTACCGCATCGTCCGCCTGCTCGGCGAGGGTGGCATGGGGACGGTCTACGAGGCGGTCCAGACGGAGCCGATCCGGCGCACTGTCGCGCTCAAGGTGATCCGCGCCGATCGCGACAGCGAGACGATCGTCCGACGCTTCGAGATCGAGCGCGAGGCGCTCGAGCGAATGAACGATCCCGGCATCGCGCGCGTGCTCGACGCCGGGCTGACGCCGGACGGTCGACCGTTCTTCGCGATGGAGCTGTTCGACGGAGACCGGATCGACGCGTACTGCGACGAGCGGGGCCTTCGGCTGCGGGAGCGGCTCGCGCTCTTCGTCGAGGTCGTGCGCTCCGTTCAGCACGCGCACCAGCGCGGGATCCTGCACCGCGACCTCAAGCCGAGCAACGTTCTCGTCGGCGACGTCGACGGCAAGCCGCGCACCAAGATCATCGACTTCGGCCTCGCGCGGGCCGTCGAGCGCGGTGAGACGGTTGGAGCGGTTACGAGCGCCGAGGACGTCGTCGGGACGCTCGCGTACATGAGCCCCGAGCAGGCGCACGTCGTCGATGCCGAGGTCGATACGCGCACCGACGTCTACTCGCTCGGGGTGCTCCTCTACGAGCTGCTCACCGGGCGCCGTCCGACCGACACGTCCGACGGTGCGGGTTCGCTCGCCACCGTGCTCCGGCGTGACCGCGCGACGCCCAAGCCCAGCGATCGCTACCGCGAGGACAGCGACTCGACGCACGCGAGCTCTCGCGGGGGCAACCCGCGCATCCTTCGTCGCGAGCTGCGGGGCGACATCGACTGGATCGTGCTCAAGGCGATCGCGCTCGAGCCGGGCGATCGTTACGCCTCCGCCTCAGAGCTTGCCAACGACGTCGAGGCGTTCCTCGACGACCGGCCCGTCAGCGCGAGCCGCCCGAGCGCCGCGTACCGGCTTCGAAAGCTCGTCCAGCGCCACCGCGTCGCCGCCGGCGGGATCGCATTCGCCGTCGTGGCGCTCATCGCTGCGACGATCGTCAGCGCGTTGATGGCCGTGCGCGCGACCTCGGCCGAAGCGTCCACGCGCAGCGCACTGACCGAGGTCGAGGCGCAGTTCGACGTGCTGCGCCACATGCTCGTCACGCCGGATCCGAGGAACCGCGGACTCGATGCGACGCTCGGCGACATGCTCGATCGCGGCGTGGACTACGTGCGCGACCGGTACCCCGATCGTCCAAGGACGGTCGCCGCCGTGCTCGGCACGGTCGGTGGGACCTAGCGCGAGCAGGGCGACCTCGTGCGGGCCGAGGAGTACCTCCGCGAGGCGATCGCGTCCTGGCGCGAGGTCCCGGACGCCGACCCGACCAAGCTCGCGTTCGACCTGAACGGCCTCGGAATCCTCTACTCGCGAACGAACCGCGTCCCCGAGGCGCTGGAGTGCTACGGCGAGGCGCTCGACGTCATCGAGTCGATCCCGGACCCGTCGACCGGCGACTTCCTGACCGAGGCGAGCTGGAGCTTCAACCTCGGGCGCCTGCTCGTGCGAATGGAGCGCCTCGACGAGGCGGAGCGCCGGCTGATGCGCGCGCACGAGCTGCACGGTGAGTACAAGCCCGACGATCTCGAGCTCCAGATGTACTCGCACAGCGGGCTCGGCGAGCTCGAGGAGGTGCGCGGCGACCTCGATGCGGCGATCGAGCACTACGTCGAGGCCGACCGGTGCGCGCAGCACGCATTCCCGGCCGACAGCATCCAGCGGGCCGCGACCGCGAACCGACTCGGCGCCGCATACCTCGCGCGCGGCGACGTCGAGGAGGCGGAGGGGCCGACGCTCACCGCGCTCGAGATCGCGAGGGACACCTACGAGCCGGGCAGCTTCTACCTCGACATCTACCTGCTCCGCCGTCTCGACTGGTGCTTCGAGGGCGGGGCGATCGACGAGGCCCACGAACTCGTCTTCGAGCTCGAGGACACCGTCCCCGAGGGCGAGGCGGGGCGTCGGGCGAGCGTGAAGGTCGAGCGCGCGCGGCTGCTCCACGTGATGGGCGAGGTCGAGGAGGCGCGTCGGTGCATCCGGGAGGCGATCCCGTCGCTGCTCACCGAGACCTCCATCACCAAGCGGCAGATCGAGATCTGCGAGGGGATCATGGGCGAGGGCATCTTCGACGAGAACGCGCTGCGCCGGATCGGGGAGAGTCGGTGACCTGCGATGAGGGGCGGCGCGGTCATCGCACTCCTGGTCGTCGTCCTGGCACTGGGATTCGCCGCCTTCGCGACGCGGGGCAGAGCGGTCTCCGGCGTCGAGCGCGTCGACGGACGCGAAGCTCCGACGAACGCACCGCTCGATCGTGAACGGCTCTCCCTCGCAGCTCCGCTGGGGGACACCGCGTCGATCGTCGAGGTCGAGACCTCCGAAGATCGCGTCGTCCTCGAGGGGACGTCGCGGCTCACGGTGCGGGTCAAGTCGCACGGCCAGGCGGTCGCGCGGGCGAGCGTCCGAATCGTGATCGACGGCACGACGTCGATCGACCTGGAGCCCGGTCGCACGAGTGCGCGAGGTCGCGTGCGCTTCACGGTGCCGGCGAATCGGGACGTCCAGGTCGAGGTCCGACCGTCCGGGGCCGAGGAATCCCTCACCGTCGCGACCCGCACCCCGGAGGTGAGCGGATCGAAGACGCTCGTCGTCGACGTCTCGTCCATGCCGTCGCGGTACTCCATCGAACTCGACGTACGGTCGAGCCCTTCAGGGCGACCGATTCCTCACGCGCGCATCACCGTGCGCGCCGACAAGGAGGGTGCCCCGGGCCGGACGCTCGATCGTGGCTCTTCCAACGCGACCGGCCTTGCAGCCGTCGCCTGGAGACCGGAGTCGTGGTACGTGGTCGATGCGGACGGCCACGCGCGACGGCACGTGCGATCAGGAGCCGAACGACCCGACGGCCCGCTGCGCATCGACGTCTTCGAGAACGCTCAGCTGCACGGAGAGCTCGCGCTGAATGGCGACGAGCAGGCCGAGTCGCGAGATGCACGCGTCTGGATCCGGCTACCGCCCGTCGAGGCCGAGGGAGAATCGGCCCGTTCGCCGCAGCACGTGGTGCGCGCGAGGCAGATCGTCCGCCAGCACCGCGTCGACGAGGACGCCCGCTGGTCGATCGACGGGATCGAGTTCCGCGGTGACGCGCCCGTTCATGAGGGCGTCGAAGTCTACGCTCGCGTCGGGTCCGAGACGCGCCTCGTTGCACGTGGCCTGATCGTCCGCGCGGGTGACGATCTGGAGGTCGTCGATCTCTTCGCCCATGGTCCGCCGTTCCGCGCGCAGGTGCTCTACCCGGACGGAACCGAGTGCAAGGCGGCGTTCTCGGTCGTGATTGCCGAGCCAGACTCGCAGGGAGCCTTGCAACTCTGCAGCGTTGAGGTGTCGTCCCGCGGCATTCTCGACGTGCCTACGCTCCCCGAGGGCGTTTGGGACCTCCACATCGGGTCGTTCGACGACGCGCTGGATCCCCAGCCGATCGCGCGAATCGACCACGTGGGCGCGAGATCACGACCGGTCGTGCTCGAGGGCGTCGTCCCGCTTCGCGGCCGGGTCGTCGGCGGGCCCGAAGGGCCGTTCTTGATGTGCGCTACGGAGTCAGGTGAGCGCTTTGCGTCCGGCGCTCAGGACGGGAGCTTCGACCTGGGGCCGGTGCGGGCTGGAGAGGAATCGACGATCTCGGCGGCGGGATTCAGCTCCGTCCGACCG
The DNA here is from genome assembly GCA_039200205.1 of Planctomycetota bacterium. Lineage (GTDB taxonomy): Bacteria > Planctomycetota > UBA1135 > UBA1135 > Saltatorellus. Next base: position 11,626 of record JBCCSK010000108.1, on the reverse strand, counting down.
TCCACGACCGTATTCACGGGCGGGACCCGGTCGCATCAAGGTTCCGTGAGCTTAGTGCCCGCGCAGGGCAAGGGATGGTGGCGCGTCATCGCCGACGGAGCAGACGTCCAGTTGACCTGGTAAAGCTGCCGTCGCACCCGCTTCCGTGGGAGCTTGCGAAACGACCTCAATCGTCGCCGCGCCAGCGCTCTCCGATCGTGCGAATCATCTCTTCGTAGCCCGCTCGATGGAGGGTGTGGGGGAGTCCCGGGACGACTTCGACCTGCATGTGCTCCAGAAGGCCCGCCTCGTCCGCGAGGTCGACGAAACGCTCGACCGCTCCCTCGAGGTAGAAGGAGTCGACCTCGCCCGCGAAGACTCGGATCTTGCCGTCGAGCTGCGGCTCCAGCTCGTCCCAGCGCGTCAGCAGCGTGTGCGAGATGTCGTAGCGGCGCCACGCCTGGGCGGCCTCGTGATCGATCACACCCGTCTTGATGTCGAAGACCCGGCGCGGCGTGCCGTCCTCGCCCAGCGGGCTGAACGTCGCGTCGAACGAGCGGATCTGTCCACCCGGGTTCAGGACGTGCTCCCGTCGCGCGAAGTCCTCGTAGTACAGCATGACCTGCCCGTTCCGTCTCGCGAGCGGGCGACGCTCGCCCGACTCGTCGACGTACATGTTCCGCGGCGTTCCGTCGGGGAGCGGTTCGTAGAGGTTGATCTGCTGGAAGTCGTGGAAGTCGATCGGGTCGGGGACGTGGCTCCAGCACCCTGCGAACTCGGCCGGGTAGGCCACCTGGAGCCAGAGCGCCGACCAGCCGCCGGAGCTGCCGCCCGTCACGTAGCGGTGCTTCGGGCCGGCGCCGCCGTACTTCGCCTCCAGGGCGGGGATGAGCTCGTGGACGAGCGCCTTGCCCCAGGGGCCGATGCTGTCCGAGTCGCAGAAGACGGAGTGCCCGTAGAGGTTGCTCGCATCGGGGACGACGACGATGCACTCGTCGAGGGCGCTGCCCTCGCTTCGATTCTCCCAGTCGAAGATGCTGTCGTACGTGCCGCCGAAGCCGGTCACGCTGTAGAGGACGGGGTGACGCTCGCCGTCCTTGGCCGACGCGGGCAGCCGCACGCCGGCGCGCATCGTGTACTCGAAGCCGTGGAACTCGGAGAGCGAGGGACTCACGAACTCGAACAGCTCGACGCGCTCGCTCCCCTCGAAGACCTCCGGCTCGACCACGCGGTCGAGGCGCAGCTCGACGGAGCCCTTCGCATCGGCGTCGTAGACGATGGAAGCGACGTCGCTGTAGACGTCGCCGGGGCTCAGTCCCGCCGAGCGGCCGGTCCTGCTCCGCCGCGCGACGACCTGCACCTCCCACTCTTCGCCGGCGGCGACCTCCGTCCAGTCGATGGGGTAGCTGGCGGCGGCGGTCGCGGCCGAGAGCTCCAGCGCGCCCTTCGCGTCGACGACCTCGAACCTCAGCACGGGCGGCGCACCGAACCACCCGTGCATCGCGGACCGCGGCTCTTCACCCTTCGCGAAGGCGACGAAGATCTGGCCGGAGAAGGGCCCTTCGAAGACGTCCGGATCGAGCGTGACGTCGAACGTGCCGACCTCGTCGACGTGCGCCGCAGCGGCGGCGCTCGCGGTCAGCAGGGCGACGGAGACGGTGCGCAGGACGAGTCGGTTCGTGAGCATGGCGGAAGGCTAACCGGGTCTCGACGAGAGACTCGTTAGCCAGTCCTTCAAACTCGTTCGAGAGCCGCTTGCGTCGGCAGCGGCGGTCTCGGCTGGCGGCTCACTGCAGCCCGATCGAGGTCGCGACCAGCCGCAGGTTGTCCGCGTCGTCGATCGCGAGAGTCCCGCTCACGAAGACCTCGCTGAGCCGCTCGATTCCGTGGAATCCCTCGACTGCCCACGCGCCGGGTTCATCGCCTTCGCGGAACTCGACGAACGTCGTCCCACGGGCGAGCTCTTCAGGGTCGGTGCAGCAGTAGTCCCACGGAGTCTTGCAGGTATCACCCGGTCTCTCGTCGCACGAGAGGAACGAATCCTCGACCAGCACGAACGCCGAGAGCCCCTCGACGAAGTCCTTGACGGTCCCGCGCACGGTGACGGTCCTACCTGCGAGGTCTTCCTCGCGCAGGGCGAGGACGTCCAGTGCGCCTTCGGCGGTCTCGGTCGCCCAGAAGCTCTCGGGCAGGGTCGGTGATGCGCCCTTCTCGGAGTCCGGGGGCGCGGGCGCGTCGGAGCAGCCGAAGGCTGGGACGAGGAGGAGCACGGGAAGGAGGAGCAGTCTCATGGTTGCTTTCGGAATGGAGTCATGGGGCCCGGCAGCGTCAGTCCTCCTTGAGGGCGACGCCGACGGGAAGACGAAGGGCGCGCCAGGCCGCAGGGATGACGCCGAGCACGCCCAGGGCGAGGGAGCCGGTGAATCCGACGACGATCGCGACGGCGTCAACGTCGAGAGCGAAGGCGCTCATGGCGAGGCTGGCGGCGCCGCCGGAGAGCGTCAGGCGCGCGACCACTAGCCCGAGCACGCCGCCGCTCGCGCAAAGGAGGAGCGACTCGACGGCCAGCGATCGTGCGACCGCACCACCGCCATAGCCGAGCGCGCGCAGCGTGCCGAGCTCGCGCACGCGGTCCTGGACCGCCGCGGCCATCGTGTTGGCGCCGCCGAAGAGGGCGGCGGCCGCGATGAGTGCCGCTAGGATCCACGCCATTGCGCGGATCTTCCGGAAGTATGCGGAGAGCTGGCGGTAGTACTCGACGCTGGACAGCGCGACGACCTCCAGGTCGACGCGCCGCTTCGCGTAGTAGTCGAGAGCTGAGAAGCTCTCCGGCGACTGCAGCTTGACGAACACCGTCGAGTCGTCGTCGCGCTGCGCAATTCCGCGCAGGGGAGAGAGCGGCGTCCAGAGTTCGCCCTCCAGCGTCGTACCCGGAGCGACGAATCGCCCGACGACCTCGAACTCTGCGCCCTCGAAGCCGACCGTTCTGCCCACGTCGAGGTCCGACGGTGAGGTGCCCATCTGGGCCGCCGCGAGGACGCCGACGATGACCTCGCCCGGGCCGGGCAGGCGCCCCTCGATCAGAGTGAGCGCGTCGTGCACGGCGTATGCACGCTCCGTCACGCCGCGGACGAATCCGGGCCGGACTCCCTCGTCTCCTTCGATGCGGACGTTCGTCACCATGTGGACCTCGCCGGATGCGACGAGTACGCCTGCTACGTCCGCCTGGACGAGCTGCGCGAGGTCGGCCCTGACCGCGGAGCGCACGATGTCGCCCTCGGCAGCGCTCGAAAGAAGCATCGCCACGTCGTCACGCGCGGCCCCCGCGAAGGTCCCCGACATCCCGCGCACGAATGCCGTCGTCCCGACGAGCAGCGCTGCAACGAGTGCTGCGGAGCACGCGGTCAAGACCGTGCGCAGGCGTCGACGGCCGAGGTTCCGGGCGGCGTAGTCGAAGGGGAGGCCCAAGGGTCAGGTGCGAAGGCTGGGGACGATGGCTCGACGGGCGCTCGTGACCGCCGGTACCGCGCCTGCGATGAGCCCCGTCACGAGTCCCACCGAAGCGCCGCGAACGAGGAGAGCGGGCGGAACGTCGATCGTGACAGTCACTCCTTCGGTCCCGATTGCGACCGGTGCGAGGGTCAGCCATGCGCACGCGAGAGCCAGACCCACGAGGGCTCCGATCCCCGCGAGCGCCACCGACTCCAGGAGGACGATCGCACCGACGTGCTCCTCCCGGAAGCCGACGGCTCGCAGCACGCCGAACTCGCGCACGCGATCCTGTGCGCTCATGACGACCGTGTTCGCGACGAGTGCGAGAACGACGATCACGCACGCCAGTCCGAGCCAGCGTCCGAACCGCAGGATCTCCTGCAGATCGCGCGTCGCGCTCTGCAGGAACGCCGACCGCAGGCGTGTGTCCGTTGGTTCCTCGGCGAATTCGAAGAGCGCATCGATCTCGCGCGAGATCTCCTCGGCACGGCCTCCGTCGTCGATCCGGACCTCGAGCTGCGTGACCGTTCCGAGACGGTCGACCGGACCCGCACGCTGGAGGAACTCCAGGTGAGTGAGGATGAGGCTCTCGTCGACGCGCGCGTCGGCGGCGAAGACACCGGTGACCTTGACGTCGACGTCGCCGAAGCGGAACCGATCGCCGACGTCGAGCCGCTTGCGCGTCGCGAACGCTCGACCCACAAGAGCTGCGTCAGCCTCGCGCCGGAACGCCTCCAGGTGGCCGTCGACGAGGTCGATCCCGCGCTGCTCCAGCATGGTCTCGACCGGCGCACCCTGGAACGTGATCAGGTCGAGGCTCGCGCGGCAGTTGTTGAGGTAGATCTTCACGGGAAGAACCGACTCGACGCCGTCGAGATCCTCGATCCTCCCCGCGTAGGACTCGGGGAGGATCGACGTTTGGGGGCAGAAGCGGTTCTTGCGGTAGACGACCAGCGTGCGCGCCGCCTCGCCGCTCGTCAGCGCTGTGTCCAGGCCGAGGGCGAGGCTCTCGACGAGGACGAACAGCAGGATTGCGCTCCCGATTCCAGAGGCGGTGAGCGCGGTTCGGCCCGGCCGACGCATCAGGTTGCGGAACGCGAATCGGAGGAGCTTCACGCGACCTCCTCCGGTCGGAAGAGGCGCCCCTTTTCGAGGTGCAGCGTCCGAGTGCCGTACGCCGCAGCTCGTGGATCGTGGGTCACCAGGACGAGGGTCTTCCCGAACTCGCGATTGAGCCTCTGGAGCAGGCCCAGGACGCCTTCGGCCGATTCCGCGTCGAGACTGCCAGTCGGCTCGTCGGCGATGATCAGCTCGGGATCGGCGACGATCGCGCGTGCGATCGCGACGCGCTGCTCCTGTCCACCGGATAGCTGCTTCGGCTGGTGGTGGGCGCGGTCGGTCAGACTGACGGCCTCCAGAGCAATCGACACCCGCCTATGACGCTCCTTGCGAGAGAGCCGCTGGAGCCAGAGCGGAAGCTCGACGTTCTCGTAGGCGGTCAGCACCGGCACGAGGTTCGCTTGTTGGAAAACGTATCCGACGTTCTCTGCGCGCCAGCGAGCGAGATGCGACGAGCGAGCTGCACCGAGCTCGAGGTCCGCGACGACCACAGTGCCCGCGTCGGGCCGATCGATACCCGCGAGTAGGTTCAAGAGCGTCGTCTTGCCCGATCCAGAGGGCCCCAGCAGGACGAAGAATTCGCCCGCCTCGATCGAGAGGTCGACGTTGTCGAGCGGGAGGACCCTCTGACCGCCCTTTTCGTATCGGCGCGTGACGCCGCTCAGCGTGATGAGACTCATCGCGTTCCACTGCGGATCCGCACTGGGGCTCCGTCCTCGAGTGTCCCGGCGCCCGGGTCGAGCACCTTGGTCGTCGCGTCGAGGTGCGCGAGGACCTCGATCGAGTCACCGCGCTCGACGCCGAGCTCGAGCTCGCGCCTGAGCGCCACGTTCCTCGTCGGGTCGAGAACCCAGACGGCGCCGTTCTGCACGAGTCGCGCTGGGATCAGGAAGACGCGACCCGTCGCGACGCCCGTCCCGGACTTACTCGCGCCTCCGCTCCCGAAGAAGCGGACCTGCGCGAGCATGTCTGGGCGGAGGAGCGCGTCTCCGTCTGCGATGCGGACCTGGGCCTCTAGCGTGACCTTTTGGATGTCGGCGAGCTGGACGATCCGCACGACCTCCCCGACGTACGGTCGCTCCGAGCGCGCGTTCGTGACGACCTCGGCGCGCTGACCGACGAAGAGCTGATCGACGTCGTCCTGCGGAACGTCGACGCGAACTCGGAGCGACGCGGGGTCATAGAGCGAGCAGACCTCGTGCCCCGCGCGCGTGAGGTCGAGCACCATGCCTGGGACGGTGAGCCGCTCGAGCACCACGCCGCCGACCGGGGTTCGCACGAGCATGCGATCTAGCGCGAGACGCGCCTCTGAAAGTCGGGCCTCGACGAGCTTCACCGCCGCGTCGGCAGCAGCGAGCGCCGCCTCGCCCCGATCGCGCTCCAGCCGGTCGTCGAATCGCAGCCGCAGCTCCTCCTCTGCCCGCTCGAGACGCGCGCGCGCGGCGGCTGCTTCGGCATCGGCGAGCGCGGCGTCGGCGCGAGCGACTGCCAACCGCGCCTCGGCCGATGCCAGTGCGCCCTCCGCGAGTTCGACCTGGCGCGTGCCCGCTGCCCCCTCGGCATCGAGCTCCTTCTGGACTGCAACCTCGTCGATTGCGAGCCGCACGTCCGCCTCCGCGCCCACGATTGCGGCTCGTCGGTGCTCGGCCTCAGCCGTCTTGCCGTCGGCATTTGCACGAGCGACCGCAGCCGCCTCCTCGACCTCGAGTGCGGCGTCGTAGCGCTCGTGTGAGATGCGGCTCCGAACCTCTGCGTCGGTGCGCTCGGCCTTCTTCTGCGCGAGCTCGGCGGTGATCCGTTCCACGGCGAGTCGCGCGTCGTCATCGACGAGCCGTGCGACGACCTGGTCCGCCTCGACCACGTCGGACTCCTGGACGAGGACCTCCTCGACGATGCCGCCCGCGAGCGCGGTGACGTGGACGAGGAAGGGGTCGGGCTCGATCCAGCCTGCGGCCTGGACCAGGATCCGGTCCCGCGGTGCAGCGCGCTCGTCGCCACCGGACGCTGGAAGCGGCGTCACGACGCTCACTTCGACGCCGCGCTTCAACAGGTCGCCGAGACTCGACGCGAGGACGATGACGAAGACGGTGAGGATCCCCGCCGGCAGCGCGATGCGTAGCCATGAGCGACGAGGGGGCTCCAGCGCGGCTCTCTGCCTCGAGAGGCTCGCGAGGTCGAGGTCGGCGCGCGCGTTGCTCACGGTTGGATCCCCTCGGTCGAGCCGAACGACGCGCCGACAGCCGCCGGTCCGCGTGCGTCCAAGACGTCGATCCAAGCGAGTGCGATGGCCTCGGCGTCGTCGATCGGAAGGAGGAGCGAGTCGGTTCGCATCTCGAGGACGTCGATCCAGCGGACGAGCGGGATCGCCCCGTTGCGATACCTCGCCCGCGCTGCCCGCCACGCAGATTCCATCGCGGTGTCGATGTCGCGCGTGGCATTGCCCGCTCGGTCTCGCGCAAGCTCGAGCCGGCGCTCCGCGGCCGCGTCGCGCTGATGGAGGTCGATCCACGCATCCTCGAAGGCCATCCGCGCACCCTCGCGACGCGCTTCCGCGCCTGCGAGGCGCCCCTTCCAAGCGGACGGCCACGGGAGCGAGAGTCTGAGAACGCCGCCGACGTTCGTCCCGGGACCGAAGGCCAGGTGCGGTCCGAGTCTGATCCCAGGCCACGCCTCTGCAGCGATCTGTCGGACGTTCGCCTCCGCGAGCGCGAAGTCGAGTCGCGCGCGCCGAAGCGTGGGATGGGTGACGGCGCGGAATGGGTCCTCGTAGGGAAGGACGGGCGCTGCGAGCGTGCCGAATCGAGCGACGTGGTTGGTGCCGACGTACTCGATCGCTGGATGGCTGGCGGGTAGACCTGCAGCCGCCTGGAGTCGGCGACTCGCGGCGGCGACGACGTCGCCTTGGACCGACCGAAGTCGCTTGAGGTTCTCGACTCTCGCCCTTGCGGCGTCCACGTCGGACGGCGCTTCACGCCCGTTGCGTGCGAGGATCGCGATGCGGATGTCGTCCTGGAGCGTCTCGTCCAGAAGCGCGTCGATCCGCTCGAGTCGCGCGCGCCCCGCTGAGAGGAGGACGCGCGCGCGTTCGACGTCCATGCGCGCCGACCAGAGAGCCTCCTCGTGGATCGAGAGCGACTGCACCACGCGGGCGTCCGCGAGCGCGCGCGCCGCCTCCGCCGGCCCCAGCCCAAGGAGTCCGATCAGATCGAACGTCACGACCGTCTCGAAGAGCGAGTCGTCTCCTCCGAAGGCATGGTCGACCGCGTTCACGCGTACGGGACCCGGGGCGCCGGTAGAGCGAAGGTCCTGCCGGAGCGCCAGCACTTCGTTCCGCGTCGCACGGACGCGCGGGTTCCACGCGAGTGCGGATGCCTGCCAGAACGCGTCGCTCGCCGGGTCGCGGCGCGCCTCTGGATCCGGATCGAAGATCGCAACCGCCGCAAGCTCGGCGCTCGCGAGAGCGGCCTCGAGCGCGCCGACGTCGCCTCGCTGGACCCAGGCGATCTCGCTCTCTGCCGGATCGAGCGGCCTCACCGAGGGTGAAGCGCATGCAGCGACGAGCGACGCGGTCGCGATCGCGAATTGGATCGGAGGAGCGAGAGTGATCCGGGATGGTCTTGGACGGGGGAGGGCGCAGGAATGGGGCGCCGGCCGATATGCGTGCATTGAGGGAGCGATCGAGACAACGGCCTACACGACGCGTCCAGCGGAAGGTCCGCGGGCGGGGCGTCACGAGTCGGCGTATCGAGCGCTCAGCGCAGCAGCGGCTGCGTTCCCGGAAGGAGTCCGGGTGGTCTCACGGAGCCAGGTGGCGCGCGTCCTGAGACGAAGCGGGTCACGTGCAACAGGGTCGCGGAGGGCGGCCCGGTCCGGTGCTCCGCGCAGGCGAGCGGGCCGAGCGACGCGACCGCCTTCGCGGACTCGAGGCCGGGCTCGAAGTCACCAGCTTCCAGTGAGGGGCACGAGGGGCACGAGGTGCCCTCGACGTCGACTCGCATCGGACGTTCGTCGCGCTGAGACTTCCGCTCACAGTCGCAGCTCGTTGCGGACCCTGACGCGCTGACCGCGTCCGCGTCCTCGAAGATGCTGCAGCCGCAGTCCACGTTCCAGCACCGGCACCATTCTAGCGACACCCCCGGTGGGAGGGCGACCGCAGGCAGTGCGAGGAGCACGACCAGAAGGGTGCGCAGGAGCGAGACCATCACTGGGAGACTATCGGACGCACGAGCGATTCGTCGAGGTCTCAGGTCCCAGGTTTCTGGTCGCCCAGGGTGCGATGAGTGCCATTGGCGCGAGCCTATCCGGCCCGAGCCTTGAAAAAACGACGCCGAGCACGATCACCGGTCGCGTCGTCCTCCGCGCCTCGGGTGTGCGAGCTCACGAGCTGCGGGCCGCCCCAACCCTCGAGGATCCCGAGCCTCACGGCCGTTCGTCGCGACCTGCGCGCCCGATGGGTCCCTCGTGCTCGGCCCGGGACTCCCTCCCGACCTCGAGCTCCGGCTCTCGGTGGCTGCAGCGGATTGGGCGGCGTCCGTGAGCGTTGGGTGTCGGGCGGTCGGGTTCTCGACGTTCTCGACCGAGGGCGCGACGCCGCTGGTGCTTGTCGACCGCCAATGGCGCATGACCCACGACCTGGGCGCTGGCGAGCAGATCATGCCGCGCTGAAGGCGATGGGCGAAACGGTGCGCCCCGAGGCGGCGGCGGCATGATGGGCGTCACGCCGCCCGCCTCTCTCGCCGATGCTCCGACCTCACGCGATCCTCTCCGCGCTCCTCGCGCTCGCCCTGACCGCGTTGTCTGCTTCCGCCTCGCAGGTCCAGGACGCTGCCCTCGACTCGCCCTCACGGCCCAACGTCGTCCTCGTCATGGCCGACGACCTCGGCATCGGCGACGTCTCCCCGACGAACTCGGACGGCAAGATCCCGACGCCGCACCTCGCGACGCTCGCGGCCGAGGGCATGACGTTCCTCGACGCGCACTCGACGAGCGCGGTGTGCACGCCGACGCGGTACGCGCTGCTGACCGGCCGGTACAACTGGCGGAGCCGGCTCGCCAAGGGCGTGCTCGGCGGGTGGAGCGAGCACCTGATCCCCGCCGACCGACCCACGGTTGCTCACATGCTGCGCGCCGAGGGCTACTCGACGGCGATGATCGGCAAGTGGCACCTCGGATGGGACTGGGCGCGCAGCGGCGAGAAGAAAGAGGACGTCGACTTCACGAAGCCCGTCGCGAACGGCCCCGACATCAACGGCTTCGACCGCTACTTCGCGCACAGCGGCTCGCTCGACATGCCGCCGTACGTCTGGGTCGACACCGGCCGCATCACGGCGGCGCCCGATCGGGTGATGGGGGTGAAGCGCAAGGACGACCGCTACGGCTGGTATCGGGAGGGTCCGATCGGCGCCGACTTCCACATCGAGGAGGTCCTGCCGCTGCTGTTCGACAAGGCCGTCGGCTACGTCGAGGAGCGCGCCGAGGCGGCGCGCGGCGGCGAGCCGTTCTTCCTGTACCTCGCGCTTCCTGCACCCCACACGCCGATCGTCCCGGTGTCGCCCTTCGCCGGCGCGAGCGACCTCAACCCGTACGCCGACTTCGTCATGCAGGTGGACCACCACATGGGCGAGCTGCTCGCGGCGCTCGAGGCGGGCGGCCTCGAGGACGACACGCTCGTGATCTTCACCAGCGACAACGGCTGCTCACCGGAGGCGAACTTCGCGCTGCTGCTCGAGAACGGCCACGATCCCTGCGCCGGGTTCCGCGGTCACAAGGCCGACCTCTACGAGGGCGGACACCGCGTCCCGCTCGTCGTCCGCTGGCCGGGCCGCGTGCCTTCCGGCACGACGACGCGCGCGCTCGCGTGCCTCACCGACGTGTACGCGACGCTGCAGGAGATCGCGGGCGCCGCGCCGGATCCCGTCGGCGGCGAGGACGGGTACAGCTGGGTGCCGCTCTTCGAGGGCGAGGCGACGAGCGGCCGTGCGACGCTGGTCAGTCACTCCGTCAGCGGACACTTCGCGATCCGCGAGGGACCGTGGAAGCTCTGCCTCGCGGGAGGGAGCGGCGGCTGGAGCGCGCCGAACGAGAAGGCCGCGAAGGAGCAGGGACTCCCGACGCTGCAGCTCTTCAATCTCGACGAGGACCCGGGCGAGCGCACGAACCTCGTGAGCGAGCACCCCGAGCGCGTCGCCGCGCTGCTGCGGCTTCTCGACGATCAGGTCCGACGCGGACGCTCGACGCCGGGCGATCCGGTTCCGAACGACCGTGCGATCGAGTTCCTTCCGGACGGAGTCGCGCTTCCTCCGGCTGGAGACGGGCGCTGACGTCGTCGCGCGGTGACCGCGCCTACTCCTCGATCGCCCGCGCCGCCCGAACGCCCGTCTGCGGATCGGCGTAGCCCACCGTCGGCGCGCTCCGATCGGCCGAGCGAGCGCTCCAGCAGAAGTTGCCGAAGCTCCCGCCGCGGTAGACGACGGCCTCCGCGTCGTCCCAGGGCGCCACCGGATCGACGCGCGGGCTCGCCGCGTAGAAGCCGCGGTCGTAGCCGTCGAGGCACCACTCCCAGAGGTTCCCGCACGTGTCGTGGAGACCGAACGGATTCGCGGTGTAGCTCCCGACCGGCGCGTGCCCGCGGGCGCCGTCCTCCAGCCACGGCTCGTACAGCCAGTTGGGCGGCGCGCCCAGGGCCTTGGCGTCCTTGTCCGCCAGGTTCGTCGCTCCCCTCAGGCTCTCCTTCTCGTCGCCCGTCCACCACGGCGTGCTCGTTCCTGCGCGGCATCCGTTCTCCCACTGCGCCTCGGTGGGAAGCGCGAGGCCCATGCGCGGCAGGACGCGCCGGCAGTCGTCCCAGCTCAGCTGCTCGACGGGGTGGCTCAGGTCTTGGTCGATGCCGCCCAGCGGGAAGTCGGGCGTCCAGCGGCTCGGGTTCTCCCCGGTGAAGCGCAGCCACTGACCCTGGGTCATCTCGTACTTCGAGAGGAAGTACGCGGAGAGCATCACCTCGTGCACCGGGCTCTCGTCGCCCTCGGCGTGGTCGTCG
>JBCCSK010000107.1:0-16548 GCA_039200205.1 Planctomycetota bacterium | reverse complement strand
TCCCAGGACTGACCGTGGCGCGCCGCGGCGGCGGAGGAACGCGCGCGACCGTCGCGCTCGAACGGGCCGGCGTCGCCTTCACGGTCCACCCGTACGAGATCCCGGCGGACGCGAGTGAGTCGAGCGTCGGCGAATCCGCCGCGTCGGCCCTCGGCGTCTCCGCGGACGAGGTGTTCAAGACGCTCGTCGCCGAGGTCGACGGCAAGCCGGTGTGCGGCCTCGTGCCGGTCTCCGGGACCCTGTCGCTGAAGGCTCTGGCGAAGGCGGCCGGCGGCAAGCGCGCGCGCATGGCGGAGTCGTCGGACGCGGAGCGACTCACCGGCTACGTCACGGGCGGCATCAGCCCCTTCGGCCAGCTCCGTTCGCTCCCGACGTACGTCGACGCCAGCGCCTCCGCACACGACGCGATCTACGTCAGCGCGGGCCGCCGCGGACTCCAGCTTCGCGTGAGCCCTGACGACCTCCTCACCCAGACGAGAGCAAGTTCCGTCGAGGGACTGGCGGCGGGCTGAACGACAGCCGCATCGCCCGGAGGCTCCGGCTAGGTAGGCTGCGAGGGTGTACGCCGCTCTCCTCGCCGTGGCCGCTCTGGCGGCGGCCGCCGGGCCTCGTCAGACGACCGAGGAGTCGGCCGCGTTCACGCTCGGCGAGATCGAGATCCGAACCGATCCGATCTACTCGGAGGAGACGGCGGCCCGGCAGCCGCTGGCCGCGCTCGTGAACGTGACGCACTGGACGACGCGCGACTCGGTCGTCCGTCGCGAGATCTGGATCCGCGAGGGCGAGTCGATCAGCGAGAGTCAGGCCGCGGAGATCGAGCGCAACCTGCGCGCCACCGGCCTCTTCGCCGAAGCGCACGTGACGCTGCGCGAGACCGACGATGCCGGAGTCCGGGACCTCGTCGTCGTCACGCGCGACAAGCTTTCGATCTCCGGTGGCGCGAGCGCCTCGTTCGTCGGCGACTTCGTCTCCGGCGGCGTGTCGCTCGCCGAATCGAACCTGTTCGGCACGGGCGATCGACTCGGCTTCTCGTTCCGCGAGAACGACGACGGCGAGCGACGCGGCTCGCTGTCGTACCGCGACCGGTACTTCCTCGGGACCTGGACGACGATGACGGCGGAGGCCGGGGAGACCGAGCGCGGGAACTTCGCGGGCCTCGCGTTCTCTCGCCCCTTTCGGCACCTGGCAGACCCGTTCGCCTGGAGCCTCGTCGGACGCACCGGGACGCTCGACCGGGACTACTTCGCCGACGACGACGTCGTTGCCGAGGTCCCGTTCGACGAGGACAGCGGGCTCGCGACCGCGCGGTGGCGCTCGGGCACGCGCGACCGGTTCTGGACGCGCGGCCTCGTGGCCGACTTCTCCGACCGCGTGTACGGGCCCGCAGAGGGTCCCGCCGGGGGCGCGATTCGCGTGCCGGGGGACACGACGTCGGTCTTCCTCGGCGGCACGCTCTCGGGCACGGACATCTCCGAGTTCCGCAAGGTCCAGGGCCTCGACACGATCGACTTCATCCAGGACCTGCGGATCGGCTCGAGCGCATCTGCGAGCGCCGGCGTCACGCTCCGAGACGAGGCCGGGATGGACCCGGAGGTCCAGCCGACGTTCCGTCTGTCGGCCGACACGAGCGTCGCGATCGGCCCCGATCGGTACTTCACGGCGCGACTCGGCGGCAACGCGCGCCTCTTCGACGGCGACGCGGTCGGCTGGGCGATCGCGACGGACCTCCACGCGTACGACCTGTCGTTCCACCCGCACACGATCGCCGCGTCGATCCGCTTCGTCGAGGCAGAGGAAACCCAGGATCTGCCCGTGCAGCTCATCCTCGGCGAGGGAAACGGCCTGCGCGGCTATCCGCGTCGACAGTTCACGGGCGAGCGGCTGCTGCGACTCAACCTCGAGGACCGGATCGACCTCGACGCGCGCATCGGAGCGTTCCACTTCGGCGCGGTCGTCTTCGCCGACATCGGTTGGATCGAGGACCGCGACGAGGGCTTCGGCGAGCCGCGTCGCTCGGTCGGCTTCGGGATGCGGATCGGATCGGAGTCGATCCTGGGCGCGAACGTGCTCCGCGTCGACCTGTCGTTCCCGCTCGACGACATCGACGGCGAGTCGTTCGACCCTCTGCTCTCGGCGTCGCTGGGGCAGGTGTTCGACTTCTGATCGGGATTGGCCGCGAACCGGACCTCGTTCCGGGCGTCGGTACCATCTTTTTTCGGATCCGCCGAGACGCCGCGGCCAGCGGGAGAACGAGCCCGTCGGAGACCGATCCGATGAACTCCTTCGACCTGCGCGAGCTCGAGCTCCAGCACGACCACCTCCGCCGCATCGCACGCGCGATCGTCGGCGACGCGTACGCGGACGACGTCGTCCAGGACGCCTGGGCGGCAGCCCTCGCTCACCGCGATCCCGCGCCGGGAAACTGGGGAGGCTGGCTGAACCGCGTGACCCACAACCTCGCGTGGAAGCGACGGCTCGGGGCCGAGCGGGGCGCCGCGCGCGAGCGCGAGCGCGCCGCCGACGGACCGCGGACGGCGCCGGCGCCCGAGGACGTCGCCGCCGAGATCGAGACCAAGCACGTCATCGAGCGCGCGATCCTCGAGCTGGACGAGCCCTACCGCTCGGTGCTGCTGTGGCGCTACTACGAGGGACTGTCGATCGAAGAGGTCTCCCGCCGAGCCGGCACGATCCCGTCGACCACGCGCACGCACGTGCAGCGCGGGCTGGACCGGCTGCGCGCCCGGCTGAGGTCGGAGCGCGGATCCGAGTGGCGCCTTGCCCTCGTTCCGTTCCTCCGTCACGAGCCGATCGCGGCGAATGCGGCGGGAGTGAGTCTGTTCGCGGGAGTCCTGACGATGACCTGGATCAAGTGGTGCGTTGGCTCGCTGATCGTCACGGCGCTCGGGGTGCTGGTCGGCAGTCGCCTCGACAGGATGCCCGCACGAACGCCCCACCTCGCGCCGGACGCCGACGTGGAGTCGAGCGTCATGGCCATCGGGGAACAGCCCGGCGAGCAGCTGGTCACGGTTGACCCCAGTCAGGTGCGCGCGACGGTCGAGGTCGATTCGCCGCCCATCGAACCCACCGCCATGCCCGCGCCGCCGACGGCGACGATGGCGCTCATCGACGACGCGAGCGGGTTGCCGCTCCCTGGAGTCGCTCTGACGGTGCGAGGTTCAGTCGTGACGCGCGAGTTCTTAACGGGGAGGACGGACGAGCTCGATGTCGAAGTCGTGACGGATGACGACGGACGCTTCACGTTGCCCGTCGAGGTCCACGAAGACGGCTCGACCAGCTACGGAACGATCCATGGAACGATCGCAGCTGATCAACGTCCGATCCTCAGGATCTCGTGCACAGGGACCCGCCTGAGCGAGGATGGCTCGCTACAGCTCATCGCAGAAAGCTCAGCCGCGTTCTGGGTTCGCCTTCCAGAGAGTCTCTCCGGTGCCGACTCGGCGAGCGCTACGCTGACTCTCTGCTTCGAGCGGCCGCCGATCGGTCTCGAGGTCTTCGGCGAGCGGCTCACGCCGGCAGCTATCGACGGCCGTGACGTCCTCGTACTCGTACCACGGTACTTCGAACGACGGCGTGGTCCCCGCAACTCCGGCGTCGTCAAGATTGCGACGACGTCCAAGGGCCCCAGCTTCGAGGCTCCCTTCCAGCGTTTGCCGAGCCTTGCCGATGCACCGCTCGCCGCGGTTCGCTCGCCCGACATCACGCACACGTTCCGCGTCGTCGATGACGAGAGCGGTGATCCAGTGGAAGGTGCTTACGTCAATGCCGGTCTCTCGTCCGAGGTCAGTGATCACCACGCGGCGATCGTCGCGCGGGCAGCGACCAACGAGTCCGGCGAAGCCGAGCTGATCGGTGTCCCGGCCACGGACGTGCGCGTGACCGTCAAGGAGAACGGCTACGACGACTTCGAATGGGTGACGACTCCGACAGCCGGCGGGACGAGCGAGCTACGCCTGCGACCGATCCCGGACCTGCGCGACGTCGTCCTCACGATTCGACCGCACGACGGTGACCCGCCGGAGACGATCTGGTGCAAAGTCAGCGAAGAGGACGGCGGCACCGTGCATCACGCGTCGTGCGAGGTGGACGAAACCGGCAGCCCGTGGGTCGCGACGCACACGCTCGAGCACATCCCGTCCACCGTGGCCTTCCTCGAGGTCTACGTCTTCCCGCCGTCGTACGACCCCCTAGGTCCGATTCGGATCGAGCCGGGGACCGTCGAGCTGGAAGTCGATCTTGCTCACGAGGTCCCGCTGGTCCCGATCGTGCTCGACCTGCCGCTGTCCGCCGATGCGCGGTACTACCAAGGAGCCCAGGGCAGGAATTTCTCCAGGTACAACGGATTCCACTCAGGCATCTCGGAGGTCACGACCGCGCCGGATGACGGACGCCCGGTCATCTGGGTCGTCGACGCACCCGGCTTCGTTCCGGTCGTCGGAACGGAGGAGGACTGGCATCGCTCGACGTTCGAGGGACGTCCCTGCGTCCGGATCGCCCCAGAGATGCGGCCAGGGTGGGGCTCCCTCATTCGCGCCGTGTCGGTCGAGCGGAAGGAAGGCGAGCCCTTCCAGTTCCGAACGCTCTCTCCGATCCCGAACGCGACGATCCACGACACCGCGACCGGCCAGACCCTCGCCGTGACGGATGCGAACGGCTATGCCGTTGTGACGGCTGATGCCCCACTCGAGGAGATCGAAGCGCGCTACGGACGCGCGTCGAAGCTCATTCACCTGCGCGGAGCGCGGAGCACGACGTTCGGGTTCTGAGGTTTCGCCCGAGACGGTCAACCGGTAGCGTCGCTCGCGTGAAGGTTCACGATGGAAGGGCCCAGTGCCCCTGCTGCGACTACTTCACGCTCAACGAGCGCGGAGGCTACGAGGTGTGTCCGATCTGCTACTGGGAGGACGACGGACAGGATCTCGACGACCTCGACACCGTCTCGGGGCCGAATCACCTGACGCTGCGCGCCGCGAGGCAGAACTTCGTGCGCTTCGGTGCGTCGGATCAGGCGGCGGTCGGACTGGTCGCGACCGAAGCCGAGCGGGACGGCGTGCGGCGCGAGCAGCGCGCGACGTACTTCTGACGTTTCGGCTGAGGGCTCACACGTCGTCCGGGTCGCGGACGAACGCGAGCTCGATCGTCTCCAGGTCGAGTCCGAGTACGGCGCGCATGCGGACCAGACGAGCGACCCGGTCGAGGCTGCGGGCCGCGACCAGGACCTTCCTCTCTCGCTCGAGGCAGCGCCCGAGCAGGCCGACTGCGTAGGCCTCGCGCAGGACGACGACGTCGACGTGGAACACCTCGGCGACGGTCTCGATCGCAAGGAACGACTCACCCTCGACGACGATGGTCATGCGGCACCTCCCGTGCGCGCGCCGCCGGTGACGCCGGAGGATTCGGCTTCGGCGAGCTCGTGCAAGAGTTCCTTCTGACGCGCGGTCAGCTCCTCGGGCAGCGACAGCTCCAGCACGACCTCCAGGTCGCCGTTCGCTCCGCCGGCGAGGCGCAGACCCTGACCGCGCAGGCGCAGCCGCTTTCCGGAGTTCGATCCCGGCGGGATCGTGAGCGTGACGACGCCGCGCGCCGTGCGGACGTCGACCTTGCCGCCCTCGTGGGCCTCCCAGGGCGTGATCGGAAGGCGCGCCTCGAGGACGTTCCCGCGCAGTCGATAGGTCTCGTCGTCCTCCAGCCGCAGTACGAGGTGCAGATCGCCGGGTTCGCCGCCGCCGACGCCGGGCTCGCCGAGTCCGCGCAGCCTGAGGGTCATGCCGTCGCGAACTTCGTCGGGGATCTTCAGGTCGACCTGGCGATTGCGAACGACCTGGCCGACGCCCGCGCAGGTCGGACACACGTGCTGGTCGAGGAAGCCCGTCCCGCCGCAAGTCGGACAGCTCACGCGCGTCGGCACCGTGAACGAACGCGTGCCGCCGAGCAGCGCGTCCCCGAGCGGGAGGTTCAGCTCGGCGCGCGCGTCGGCGCCGCGGTGCTCGTACCGGGCGTGCGTTCCGGGCCGGCCGCCGAAGTCGCTGCGGAACTGCTCGCCGAACATCTCCTTGAAGAAGTCGGAGAATCCGCCGCCTCCGCCCGTTCCGCCAAAGGTCCGCTCGAACTCCTCGCGGCTCATCGTGCGCGCGCCGGGCTCGGGCTCGAACTCCTGCCCGTGCTCCCAGTTCTCGCCGAACCTGTCGTAGCGGGCGCGCTTCTCGGGGTCGGAGAGCACCTCGTACGCCTCGCTGATCGACTTGAAGCGCGATTCGGCGTCAGCGCGGTCCTCGCCGGCGTGCTGGTCGGGGTGCCACTTGAGCGCCAGCTTCCGGTAGGCCTTCTTGATCTCGTCCGCGGACGCGTCGCGGGCGACCCCGAGGACCTCGTAGTAGTCCTGGAACTTCATCCTCGGAGCGATTCTCGCACGGCTTGCGGCGGTTACCACCCCCTGGACCGCTTGGGAGGGAAAGGGCTTCCGCTCGGCTCGCAGGCACGGGATGATCGGTCGGCGAGTCCGCCGTGGAGAAGATGTCGAGCCAGCGCGAGGAAGACGAGGAGCCGTGGATCCCCCACGCCCACCCACCGCGGGAGCAGTCCTCGCGCTCGGACGCGTCGTTCCGCGGGGCCGTCGCGCTCTTCAAGGCGCTCGCGGACGAGCGTCGCCTTCGCACCCTCGAGCTTCTCGCGAACGGAGAAGCGTGCGGGAGCGAGATCGCCGCGACGTTCGATGAGCCCCTCTCGACCGTGTCCCACCGGATGCGGCTCCTGGAGACCGCCGGGCTCGTCGCGCGGCGACGTGAGGGACGCCACATCTACTTCCGGATGTCGGACGAGCACGTCCTTCGTCTACTGAGGGAAGCGCTCGACCACGCGGGAGAGTGAGGCCCGTGGCCTGGGCGCGCCACGGGGGCGCTCACTCTTCCTCTGCCGAGCGCGCGGCGCTCTCCCGCGCCGCCTCCTGCATGTCCTCGTGGACGTCCGTTTCGTCGACGATCTCCTCGCCGAGCATCTCCTCGAGCACGTCCTCCAGCGTGACGACACCCTCGAACCCGCCGTACTCGTCCGCGACGGCGACGAGGTGCTTGTGCTCCTCCAGGAAGACGTTCAAGAGCTCGTGCGCGGGCATCGTCTCGGGCACGAACTGGATCGGATGCATGACGTCGCGCAGCGTTCCGGCCTCGCGGCCTTCGACGCGCGCGCCGAGAACTTCGCGCGCGTAGACGACGCCGACGACGCGGTCGGGGTCACCGTCCTCGGTGACCGGCACGCGGCTATGGACCCATTTCGACGGATCCTCGGTCGCGTCTGCGATCGTCGTGTCCGCGTCGAGCGTCCACACGACCGGACGTGGCGTCCGCAGCCCGCCCGCCGTCGCCTTGTCGAGTCGCAGCGCACCTCGCACCCAGCGATGCTCCTCTTCGCGGACTCCGCCCGACGACTGCGCAAGCCCGCTGAAGAGCACGAGCTCCTCCTCGGTCGGCCCCGCTTCTTCGTCGCCGCCGGTGAGCATGCGCATGATCGCCTTCGACGGCCGTGCGATCGGGTACGAGATCCAGACCATGATCTGGATCGGGAACGCGACCATCGGCCCGAGCGTCTTTGCGTAGCGGACCCCGATGCTCTTGGGCACGATCTCCGTCAGGCCCAGCACCAGGAACGTGAAGATCGCCGCGAAGACCGCGACAGCGTTCGGGTACTCGCCCCCGTACTCCTCCGCGACCATCGCACCGCACCACGCCGAGCCGACCGTGTGGGCGATGGTGTTGATCGTGAGGATCGCGGCGATCGGCTCTTCGACGTTCTCCCTCAGGCCGGCGAGCCGCACCGCGCCGCTCGAGCCTTCCTTCTTGAGGAGCTCGAGCTGTGACGGGGTGATCGAGTAGAGCGCCGCCTCGAACAGCGAGCAGAGGAAGGACGCAAGGAGCGTCAGGCCCGCAACGATGAGAATGAGGGTCACTGGACGTAGTAGAGGACGAGGTAGCCGAGCAGGAACACCGCGACCCAGACCATCATCGCTCCGGTCGGCCAGGTGCGGGTCATCACGCCGTAGGGCCCCGCATTGTGACGCATGTAGAGGTCCGCGCGCTTGATCCTGCCGAGCGCGCCCTTTCGAAGCGCCTGGATCGGCACCGCCACTGCTCGCGTGGCGGCGCCTGTGGCTGCGCGGAGCGGCCGCCGGATGAACCAGTCGGTGTCCAGGTTGGTCGAGTGGAGCTCGGGCGGATAGAGCCCGCTGCGCTGCAGCCACGTGAAGGCCAGCGCGCTGAAGAACAGCAGCTGGAGCTGCGTGAGCACGTGCGTGACGTCGTAAGGATGGTACGTCGCCGCCTCGGGCAGCAGGCGGTAGAGCGTCTGCTCGGGGAACGTGCCGATGACGACGCACGCGATCGCCGCGAATGCCATGGCAGCGAGCTGGTTGCGCGGCGGGTCGGTCGCCTCGATCTTCGCGTCGTGGCCGTAGAAGGCGAAGAACGGGATCTTGATCCCGGCGTGGTGGAAGACGCCCGCCGCCGCGAACAGCAGGATGAACCAGACCCAGTCGAGGTCCTCGTAGAGCGCCGCCGACATGATCATCGACTTCGAGACGAAGCCGCTGAACAGAGGGAAGGCCGAGATCGAAGCGGCTCCGACGAGGCAGAAGCGCGACGTCCAGGGCATCGACTTCGCGAGGCCGCCGAGGTCGGACGCGTGGATGCGGCCGGTCTGCTGCAGGACCGCCCCCATCGTCATGAACAGGAGTCCCTTGAAGAGGACGTCATTGAAGGCGTGCGCGACGGCACCGTTGATCGCGAGCTCTGTGCCGATGCCGATCCCGACCAGCATGAAACCGATCTGGTTGATCATGCTGTAGCCGAGGACGCGGCGCATGTCGTTCTCGATCACCGCGTAGAAGATCGGGAACGCTGCCATGCTCGCCCCGATCACGACGAGCGTGTCCTCGCCCGCGAACATCCTCGCCAGCCCGTACACGGCCGCCTTGGTCGTGAACGAGCTGAGCCAGACCGCGCCGGTCGGCGTCGCCTCCGGGTAGCCGTCGACGAGCCAGGGATGCAGGAACGGGAAGCACGCCTTCGTGCCCAGGCCGAGGAAGACCAGCAGCGCACCCGGAGCCTCGAGCCCCGGCCCGGCGGCGGCGAGGTCAGCGATCGCGATCGAGCCCGTCTCGGCCGCGAACTGCGCAATGCCGGCGAGGAGCAGGAGGCCCGAGAAGATCTGCCACAGGATGTAGCGGTTCCCAGCCCGCCACGAGCGAGCGGTCCCTCGCCCCCAGATCAGGAAGACGGACGAGAACGCCATCGTCTCCCAGAAGGCGAACAGCGTCACGAGGTCGCCCGCAGCGACCGCGCCGAGCGCGCTCCCCGCGTAGACGAGCGCGGCCGCGTGCTGACCCGTTCGACCCGTGTGGGCCGAGAACAGCGCCCCCACGAACGCGGCGACGTGGAAGAGGACGAGGAAGAGGAACGAGAGCTTGTCGACCTGGTACAGCGTCAGGTCGAACCCCACCACGCTCGCCTCGACGACCGCGCCGTCCGGCTGCAGCAGCAGGTTCGCGAGACCGACGATCGGGACGAGGACGAGCGACGCCCCACGGAGCGCACGCGGGACGAACGCGACGAGCAGCGCGCCGAGGAAGAAGACGACGAACGGAGGGACGACCGTCATCGCTCACCCCCGCCGCCGTCGTCGGCCTCGCCGCCGGGCGGGTCGTAGTAGTCCTTGGGGCGCATGACGAGCTTGCGGAGCTCTTTCGCGGCAAGGACGAGGATCACGCACCCGAGGAAGCCATAGCCGGCGTAGAAGCCGGGGATCTTCTCCGCCGGCTGCTCGACGTGGCGATGGACGAAGAAGTCCGCCACGACCAGCAGCACGCACAGAGCGAGGAACACGCGGATGAGACGCGCGACTCCAGGACTGAGCGGGCCGGTGAAGTCGTGGATCTCGTGCCCAGGATCGGGCTGGCCTGTGTCCTTCTCACTCATGACGCGGGGCGCACGATCTCCTGGATGAGGTCGTGGACGACATCGGGCCGGAAGAAGAGGGCGATCGTCAGCGCCGACGTCGCGACCATGGCGATGCGACACGACATCGGCGCTTCGCCGTGCGGATGGGCCTCGTCCGCCGCCGAGAGCGGCCGGAAGAACGCGCGGGCGGGGATCGTCAGCAGGTACGAGATGTTCAGGAGCGAGCTGGCGAGCAGGGCGACGACGAGCGGCCACTCTCGAGCGATCGCGGCCCCCTCGACGAGCAGGAGCTTGCTCCACGTCCCCCCCGTCGGCGGGAGGCCGATGATCGACAGGGCGCCAATCAGGAAGCAGCCCATCGTCACGGGCATCCGCCGGCCGATACCGTCGAGCTCGGACACGTTCTTCTTGTGCGCGGCCACGAGGATCGCGCCTGCGCCGAAGAAGAGCGTGATCTTGCCCGTCGCGTGGGTGGCGATGTGCAGCCCGGCGCCCTCGACCGAGGCCGACGTCGCGACGAGCCCTCCGAGCACGATGTAGCTGAGCTGGCCGATCGTCGAGTAGGCGAGCCGCTCCTTCAGGTTGTCCTTGCCGAGCGCGATGACCGACGCGGCGACGACGGTGAAGCCCGCGACGTAGGACAGGATCGTGGCGCCGTCGAGCTCGCGCACGAGATCGATCCCGAACACGTAGACGACGACCTTGACGATCGTGAAGACGCCCGCCTTGACGACCGCGACGGCGTGAAGCAGCGCGCTCACCGGCGTCGGGGCGACCATCGCATTCGGCAGCCAGCGATGGAAGGGCATCACCGCGGCCTTGCCCGCGCCGAAGACGAAGAGCGCGAGCAGGACGCCGAGGCCGAGGGACGACACCTCTCCGCGCGCGAGAGGCCCGGCCAGCAGCCCCCCCGAGCGGAACTCGGTCGTTCCGGCGATCGACTGGACGGCGAGCACCCCGAAGAGGAGCAGCCCGATCGACGTCCCCATCAGGATGCCGACGTAGATCCTGCCGGCGCGCCACGCCGCGCGGTCGTTCGCGTGCGTGACGAGGGGGAACGTCGCGAGCGTGATCGCCTCGTAGCACACGAACAGCGTGGCGAGGTTCGCGCTGAACGCGAGCGCTGCGACGGCGGCGATCGAGACGGCGAAGAAGAAGAAGAACCGCGTCTGGTGGATCTCTCCGTGGCCCCGCATGTAGCCGACGGCGTACAGCGTCGTGATCGGCCACAGAAGGCTGGCCACGAGCCCGAAGACGAGCCCGAGGGGCTCGACGTGGAACGCGAAGCGGAGGCCCGGCGTCGGCTCGAACAGCTCGAGCTGGACCGGCGTGCCGGCGGCGACGTGACTCGCGATCGCGAGCACGCTTCCGAAGGTCAAGAGGCCCATGGCGACGGACGCACCGTCGCGCGCATTCGGCCAGCGCCCGAGCAGCAGGACGAGCGCCGCCGCGACCAGCGGAAGCGTGAGCGCCAGCGTGAGCGCGATCCCGGGGGCGGGGATCACCGCGCGACCCCCTCGATCAAGGCGGCTGCGGCGGCCTGGGCCGCCTCGGACGCGCCGGAGCTGTAGATCCCGAACCACAGGTTCGCCGCGGCGAGCACGAGCGTCGGGACGACCATCCAGAGCGGCGCTTCGCTCACCGGCTCGGCGTCGACCGGCCGCTTGCGGATCAGCAGGACGTGGATGACCTGGGCCACGTAAATGACCGAGATGAGCGAGCTCAGCAGGATGAACCCCGCGGTCAACCAGCGCCCGTCGTCGATGACCGCACCGAGCAGAGCCCACTTGGACACGAACCCGGCGGTCAGCGGCACGCCGATGAGGCTCAGTCCGCCGATGACGATCGCCGCACTCGTGAGCGGCATCTGCCGCCCGGCGCCCCGCAGGAGCTCCATGCGCGTCTGGCCGACGCGGTAGACGATGCAGCCGATCGCGAGGAAGAGCGCGCCCTTCATCAGCGCGTGGTTGAACAGGTGGAGCAGCCCCGCCGCGAGGCCGGTCTGGGTCGCGAGCCCGATACCGACGACCATGTACCCGACCTGCGCGATGCTGGAGTAGGCCAGCAGACGCTTGATGTCGCGCTGGTACACGGCGACGAAGGACGCGATGACCGCGCCGCCGATCGCGAGAGGTGCGAGCGTCGACGCGAGGGGCAGCGCCTCGAAGGGCGTCGCCTTGCCGTCGACCGTGTAGAAGACCCGCAGCATCACGAGGATCGCGACCTTCGTCGCCGTGGCGCTCAGGAAGGCGCTGACGACCGAGGGCGCGTACGCGTAGACGTTCGGCAGCCAGACGTGCAGCGGGAACAGCGCCATCTTGATGCTGACGCCGACCGAGAGGATCGCGAGCGCCGCTCGGATCGTCGTCGTCTCGTGCAGCGGCGTGATCCCGTCCGGACCGATCTCTGTCAGGCGGACCGCGAGGTCCTCCATGTTGAGCGTGCCGGTCATCAGGTACATGAACCCGATGCCGATCAGGTAGAAGGTCGCGCCGACCGTCCCCAGCAGCAGGTACCGGAACGCCGCGGTCAGCGCGCGGCGGTCCCGCCCCATGCTGACGAGGACGTACGTCGAAAGACTGCTGATCTCGAGGAAGACGAACAGGTTGAACGCGTCGCCCGTGACCGTGATGCCGAGGAGCCCGGCGAAGCACAGGAGGAGGCACGCGTAGAACCAGTGGTGCCGGTGCGGGTCGATCTCGCGCCGGATGCTGGTCCACGAGTACGGCAGAACGACCGAGGCGATCGCCGTCACGACCGTCATTACGAACGCGCCCGCGACGTCGAGCCGGTACTCGATCCCGACCGGAGCCTCCCAGCCGCCGAGCATGTACCTCTGGACTCCGTCGTCGAGCACGACGCCGAGCAGGTGCAGCGCGAGGCCGAAGGAACACCACGCGATCGCGGTCGCAGCGCCCCACGCGAGCCCGCCGCGTCCGAGGAGGACGCAGAGCGGCGCGCCGAGAAGCGGCAGCGCCACGACGAGGAGGATGGCGTGCTCAGCGATCACGAGAGGACGTCCTGGGCGTCGACCTCATCCTCCTCGATCGTGCCGTACTCGCCTTCGATGCGCAGCACCAGGGCGAGGCCGAGCGCGGTGCTCGCCACGCCGACGACGATCGCGGTGAGGATCAGAACGTGGGGCAGCGGGTTGCTGTAGACGTCGATCCCCTCGGTGGCGATCGGAACCGTTCCGCCGGAGACGTTGCCCGTGCTGATGTAGAAGACGAACACGGAGACCTGGAATAGGTTCAGGCCGATGATCTTCTTGACGAGGTTCCGCGCGGAGAGGAGCAGGTAGAACCCGCACATCATCAGCACGATGAACACCCAGTAGTTGAAGAGGCCGAGCAGTTCCATGGGGCGTGCGCGACGTCAGGCGCCGACCGGATCGTCGGATTCGGTCGATGCTCGCTCGCCGGAGAGCGACGTGGATGACTGTCCCGCGAGCTCCCCGAGCACCTCGTCCTGGAGGAAGGCCGCGAACGAGTAGACGATCGTCGTGATGACGGCGGTGACCGTGATCCCCACGCCGAGCTCGATCGCGATGATGCCGTAGTGGAGCCCGTGCTTCGGGTCGTGGCTGAGCGTTCGGTAGTCCAGGAACGCTCCGCCCTGGACAATGCTGACGACGCCGACGGTCCCGTAGAGCAGCAGCCCGAGGGCGATGAGTCGCTCCAGGGTCTTCGGCGGGATCGCGCGCTCGGCGGCGTCGACGCCGAAGATCAGCATGTAGAGGATCAGGCCGCTCGCGAAGATCACGCCCGCCTGGAAGCCACCGCCCGGCCCGTAGTCCCCATGCGCCTGGACGTAGCAGGCGTAGAGGAGGATCGCGGGGATGACCTGCTTGGACACGACGCGCAGGACGCGGTGCCGCTTCGCGGTGTCGTCGGGCAGGCCGTTCGCACGCAGCGGGGTTCCGTCTTCACGGCGCCTACGTCCGATGAGCGCGAGAACGCCGATGCCCGCCGTGAACACGACGGCCGTCTCACCGAACGTGTCGTACCCGCGGTAGCTCGCGAGCAGCGGCGTCACCATGTTCGGGATCCCGGTCTCCTTCGGCGAGATGTTGATGTAGTGGTTCGCGATCGGGTGGACGTGGACCGGAGCCAGCGGGTCCCCGAAGCGCGGCATGTCGAGCGTCGCGTAGACGAGCGTCGCCCCCACTGCGATCGAGACGGCGAGCGCGAGCTGGTTGCGCCCGGGCGGTCGCTTGCGGACGCGGTAGCCCGTCGACGCGAGCGTGCTGAGCAGCAGGATCGTCGAGACCCCCGCGCCAACGGCGGCCTCCGTCATCGCGACATCGGCGGCGTCGAGCACGACGAACAGCGACGCGGACAGGAAGCTGAAGATGCTGAACAGCATCGCAGCCGCGAACAGGTTCCTCGTGACGCACAGCGTGAACGCGATCGAGACGAGGAAGACCAGCAGGACGATGTCGATCAGGTCGCCGATGTCGAGTCCTCCTCCGCTGGCCGCTCGCGATCGCGCCGGCCTTCGATCACGTCGCTGAGGTCGCGCCCGAGCTGCTCGCGGTCGACGCCGAGGGGGTAGACGCCGCTCGCGAGCGCCGACTTCGCGAGCGCGTGGGCTGCGGTCGAGGTGGTGAGCGCCAGCAGCACGAACACGAACAGCAGCTTGAACGCGATGAAGAACGTCTCTGCCTGCAGAGCGAGTCCGGCGAGGACGCAGGCAGCCCCGAACGTGTCCATCATCGTGGCGCCGTGCATGCGCTGGAACAGACCCTCGAGCCGAACGGCGCCCAGCGCGGAGACCACGCTCACAACACCTCCGATCACGAGGAGGACCCAGGAGACTGCGTCGAGAGCCTCGTTCACGCGTCTCCCTCCACGGGCTCTACCGTTCGTCGCGCGAGGTTGATCTCGACGAAGCGCAGCACGGCAATCGTGCCGGTGAAGCTGATCAGCGCGTAGATCAGCGCGATGTCGACGAGGTCAGGGGCGGTGCTCATGAAGCCGACGACCGAGATCATCAGCACGGTCGCCGTTCCGAACATGTTCACTGCGAGGATGCGATCGAACACGGTCGGACCGCGCAGCGCCCGCAGCATCGCGAGCCCCATCGCGATCAGGAGGAGCAGTGCCGTCGCGCCGTACATCAGGCGTCCCCTCCGCAGATCTGGTGGATGCGACGCAGCATCTCGCCTTCGACGAGGTCGCGCTTGGCCTCGTCCGTCAGAGCGTGGACCAAGAGGCACTCGTCGCCGACGTCGATCGTGACGGTTCCCGGAGTCAGCGTGATCGAGTTGGCGTAGAGCGTCCGAGCGACGTCGCCCTCGTAGGGCGCATCGGTCGTGAAGACGTTCGGCTTCGTCACCAGCTTCGGCGCGAGGATCGTCCGCGCGACAGAGAGGTTCGCGAAGACGATCTCCTTCAGGAGCCACGGCCCGTAGACGAGCATGCGGGGCAGGAAACGGACCGGGAGTCCTTCTTCGTCGACGATGCGCATCCGGGCGGCGACCCAGGTGACGAGCAGGACCGCCGCAGCGCCCATGCCGAGCAGCAAGGGCTCGAAGTGGCCCGACATCGAGAGCCAGAGAGCCGCGAGCAGAACTGCGAGGAGGAGGACGCGCACTGGGGGGAAGGCCACGCGTGCGGTCGCGGCCTGCCCGGGGACTATCTGCGGGATGCGTCTCGGACGCAAGGGAAGCTCGGCGAGCACGGTCCCTCGACCGTCGCGCCGGACCGCTCGACACATCCTCGGAAGATCGCAGGAGAGTGGTGCGCTCGACGCCCGTTCATCCGATCGTCTGCCTCCATGTGGAAGGCGCTCGAGACCGTCGTCATGCCCCCCGTATCGCTTTATCTCCTGGTCGCGGTGGGGCTCGCGCTGCGCGCCCTGACGTCGCGCGCCTGGATTCGCCGGACGGCCGGGGGGCTGGCCGCGATCGGAGCGCTCGGAACGGTGGCGCTCTCGCTCCCCTGGGTCGCCTGGTGGCTCCTCTCGGCGCTCCAGACGGACGCGAGCATCCCCGCCGACGCAACGGTCATCGACGCGGAGGCGATCGTCGTGCTCGCAGCGGACGTCGACTGCGATCCGCCGGAGTACGGGCCGGACCAGCCGGGCGCCCTGAGCCTCCAGCGGTGCCGCTACGGGGCGCAGCTCGCGCGCCGGACGGGCCTTCCGCTCGGGATCACCGGAGGCGTCCTGCGCCCGGACCGTCGCCCGGTCAGCCATGTGCTCCGGGACTTCGTCTCCGACGAACTCGGCGTGCCGGTCGCCTGGACCGAGGACCGCGCCACGACGACCCGCGGGAACGCCCGGGGATCGGCGGATCTACTGCGCGCGCAGGGCGTGAGCCGCGTCGCGCTCGTGACCCACGCCTGGCACATGCCGCGCGCCCGCGAGGAGTTCGAGCGAGCGGGCCTGAGCGTCCTCGAGGCGCCGACGATCCGCGCCACGGTCCCGTCGCGCTGGTGGCGCGGGTGGATCCCCAGGGGACGCTCCGTGCGCGACTCGTGCTGGGCGATCCACGAGATGCTGGGGCGGGCCTGGTACGCGTGGACGGCGACGCCCTGACCGGAAGTTCGTCTGTCGGCGAGCGACCCAAACCCGGTTTGGA
>JBCCSK010000106.1:0-16619 GCA_039200205.1 Planctomycetota bacterium | reverse complement strand
GGTCGGTCGCCCATCCCCACGAGCCGTCGCTCGATCATCCTATCGAGCGACGGGCCGACGCGGAGCACGAGCGGCGCGTCCTGGGTGATTCGGGACGAGTCGAGCGGGAATTCGGCGTCCTCCCCCGACGCCACGAAGTCGCGTCGCGCGAGCAGGACGCGATCTCGAGCCGCGGGGCCGTAGGGGAAGTCGCCCTCACTGGCAGCGCGGTGCAGTTCGACGAAGAGCGCACGTCGACCGCCGTCCGGCAGCTCGGCGGGTTCATCGCCCCAGGTCAGGTTCAGCGTGAGGACCCTCCGCTCGCTCGGTACGACGAGCCGGGCGACGTGCTCCTCCGCAGCCGGCAGCTCGACCACGTAGTCCGGGCTCAGGGGTTCGGCGCCGTGAGCCGCCCCCCTCTCATGCAAGTGGAGCGTGAGCGTCCCCGGCGGCAAAGGCGTCGACTCGAAACGCCCTTTGGCGTCGACGTCGAGGCTTCCGCGCGGGGCCATCCAGATCGGCCACGGGATCGAGCCGAGGTCGTCTCCGCGGGCCAGGGAGTAGCGCAGCTCGAGCCCTTCGGACACGGCGAGTCCCGACTCCATCTCGAGCGTCCCGACGAGTCGGCAGCCCGCCGCGACAGGGAGTCGGCGTGAGCCGTCGCGGTAGCGCGGCAGCGCGAGCAGCTCGGCCGTGGACCAGGACGCGATCGCGTAGCCCGCGGCATGGACGTAGAGGTAGTCGGCTTCCTCGCCCGACGGGGCGAGCGCGAGATCGACCGGATCGCCGGCCTCGGAGCGATAGGACGAGCTGAACGTCGCACTCGGCCCAACGACGCCGTAGACCACGTCGGCCAGCGCCGCGTCGGAGCGAGCGTCGACGGCCAACACGGTGACGGTCTCGGCGGACGACAGCTCCAATGCGACGACCGTGACGCTCCCGTTCGCCGTTGCAAGGACGACGTCCTGGGTTCGCTGGGTGCCGAATCCTGCTGCCGTGACTTCGAGGTAGCCCGTCGTGGTTTCGCCGCCGAACCCAAAGACCTCCGGCCCGAGCGGGACGTCGATCGTGCCGCTCTCCACCTCGAACGGCTCCGTCGGCCCCGGGATCGGGATGGAGCGATCCGTCAGGTAGACGACGGCCCGCGCCTTCACGCGCTCGGGCAGCGAGCGTTGACCCTCCGCGGAGAGGTGCAGCTCGACGATGGGCGGCTTCGCGGGCGAAACGCCCTCGTCGAGCGAGAGCGCGCTCGCGACCACGGGCGTGCTCGCGCGAGACCGCGCGGCGTCGAGGCCCTCGAGCGCGAGCTCTTCGTCCGGCGCGTGCGACCGGCCCACTCGAACGTCGACGTGACGCTCGAGAGCCGGCGGGACGTCCCGTCGGAGGAAGGGAACGAGCGCGGCAAGGCCCACGACGACGAGGAGCGTGGCAGCGGTCTTGTACATGAGGACGAGGGAGAGCAACGAGGGCGTACCGGTCGAGCCGACGACCGCCTCGGACATCCGGGCGCGGGCGCTCGGAAGGGCGAACGCGAGCGCGCCGAGCCCGCCACCGCGCTCGTCGGCCGCGAGGCGCTCGCGCAGCCGCTCGATGCCGCGTCGGATGCGCCACGTCACGGTCGACCGCGCGACGCCCATGCGCCGGGCCAGCTCGTCGGTCCCGAGGTCCTCGTGGTAGTGGAGGAGCAGGGTCGTCCGAAGCGGCTCCTCCAGCCGGCGCAGCTCCTGCCAGACGCGCTGGCGCTGCTCCTGGGCGAGGATGAGCTCTTCGGTCGAAGGCAGGGCCTCGGGCCGCGCGGCGCTTGCCTCCCGCGTGGCGCGTCGGCGCGCGGCTCGCCAATGGCGATAGAGGAAGCGCCGAACCCCGCGCTCGATCTGCGCTCGGGAGCGAGCGCCGCTCGCGCCGGCGAGCCACGCTTCTTGACGCGCGTCGTCGGCCAGGTGTGGGTCGCGCACGATCCGCGCGGCGACGTCACCCAGCCAGTGGGTGTCAGCCCCATCGAGGGCGGGGTTGGAGGTGGGATCGGGCATCGTCTGCACTACCCCCGCCGGAAACGTACGGACGAACCGATTCGGCACAAAATCGTCGTTCGAGTCCGAACGGCGCGACCCTGCGCACGCGCGACGCTCCAGCCCGCGTTCTTGGGCAACTGCCTAGACTCGTCCCCATGAACGCGAGCCGGCGACTCTATCTCCCTGCGTTACTCGCGGGCGCGCTCGCTGCGTGCTCCGCCCCCGGGGTGGGCTTTCGCGTAGAGCCCGTGGGCGTCGTGGATCTGGAGGGTGCGAACGACCAGATCGACTTCGCAGTGGAGAACGCCGTTGGCTTTGCGTCGGGCCGCTGGACGCTCGTGTTGCCCGCCGACTGGCCGGTCCGTTCGCGCTCTCGGGTCGAACCGGGGCTCTACACGCTGGATCACCGCGGCGATCCAGACTGGAGGCGATTCGAGGAAGTCCACCCTCGTTGCAGGCCCGTCCTGTCGCGCAGTGCGCTCACCAATGACCGAAGGGAGCAGGCAGAGAGTCAGCTGTCGACCGCAATCGTCTTGGATGAGCGCTGGTTCGATCCTCTCGATGCCGCCGCGCGCGCGCGTGAAGTCGCGTCGAACGACGGCGACTGCTACGTCATCGTGGAGAGCGTCGAGCCGCAGGCCCGGCGCTATCGGATCCACGGCTTGTTGCGGTCCGACGACGGGGACCCGGAGTCGCAGAGTCTCGTCCGCCTCGTCTCGCTCCGATTCGTCGACGGTCGCAATGACTTCGAGTGGGCGGTGGACGAGACCTTTCGAATCACGACCAGCGTCATTGGGATCGTGCTCTTCGTTCCGGTCGTGGCGATTGGGATGATCGCCGACGGGTTCATTCCAGAGAGCGACTAGGAAGAGACGCCGGCGGCCGCTGAGTCGTGCCCTCGCTCACTCCGTTCCGAGGGCTGCAACGCGTCCCGCGACGTAGCGGCGCTCGGCGTCGTTTCGCGCGAGCTTCAGCGCAGTCTCCAGAGCAGCGCGAGCCTCGGACGTCCGCCCGAGACGTTCGAGCGCGTCCCCGCGCGCGACGTGGAAGTAGTGAAAGGCTTCGAGCTCGTCGCCGAGGTCGTCGAGCGCGGCGAGCATTTCCGCGGGCCCCGTCGACTCCCCCACCGCCACTGCGCGGTTCAGCGCGACGATCGACGACGGCTCGAGATCGAGCAGCGCGTCGTAGAGTCCGACGATCCGGTCCCAGCGCGTGTCGCTCGCAGAGGGCACGGTCGAGTGCTCGCCCGCGAGCGCGGCGCGCAGGACGAACGAACCGTCGCCTCCGCGGCTGACGGCGGCGACGAGTCGTGATCGCGCCTCGTCGATCATCGCGCGGTTCCAGAGCGACCGATCCTGGTCCGGCAGCCGCACGAGGTCCCCGCTCGCGTCGATGCGAGCGGCGCGGCGCGCGTGCGTGAAGAGAAGGAGCGCGAGCAGGCCCGCGACCTCCGGCTCGTCGGGGAGCATCGCGTCGAGCGAGCGGGCCAGGCGGACCGCCTCCTCGGCGAGGTCCGGAGCATCGAGGTCCGCTCCACGCGTCGCCGTGTAGCCCTCGTTGAACACGAGCTCGATCGTCTTCAGGACGTCGGGCAGCCGCTCGCCGAGCTCCGCGTAGGCGGGCACCTGGAACGGGATCCCGGCATCGCGGATCTTGCGCTTGGCTCGAACGAGTCGCTGGGCCATCGCCGTCTCACCGGCGACGAATGCCCGCGCAATTGCAGCTGCGTCGAGCCCCGAGACCGCGTTGAGCGTCAGCGCGACGCGCGTCTCGGTCGCGAGCGCGGGGTGGCAGCACGTGAAGAGCAGGCGCAGCCTGTCGTCGTCTCCGCCAAAGTCGAGTCGTGCGTCTCTGATCATCTCGTCCCTCGCGGGTCCCTTCGTCTCTTCCGCAGCGTCGATCGCGCGCGCCTCGGCGGCGTCCCTGCCGACGACCGCCCGCCGAGAGCCGTCGACCAGTCGTCGTGCGGCGACCGCGGCGATCCACGCAGCCGCGTCGTCGGGAACGCCCTCTTCCGGCCAGCGCTCCAGGGCGGCCTCGAACGCGTCCGCGAGCGCATCCTCGGCGCGCATGAAGTCGCCCCGTGCCCGCCGGATGAGTCCGGCGAGCAGGCGATCGCGCTCCGCGCGGGCAACGTCGTCGACGGCCGCCCGCGCGTCGTTCGAGGAGCCGCCGCCGCTCAACCGGCGGACTGCTCCGTCGGTCGCTCGGCCCCGTCGGTCGTGTCGAGCATGTCCTCGCCCATCTGCCAGACGGGCCGGACCTCGATCGTGCCGTGGGCAACGCTCGGGATCTTCTTGGCCCACTCGACGGCCTCGTCGAGGGAGCCCGCGTCGATGATGTAGAAGCCGCCGAGCTGCTCCTTGGTCTCGGCGAAGGGCCCGTCGGTCAGGGTGAACTCGCCCTCGCGCTGCCGGACCGACGTCGCCGTGGCGACGGGCCGAAGCCGCTCGCCCGAGTGCTCGACGCCGGCCGCCTCGAGCTCGGCACCGAAGCGGCCGTAGCCCTCCAGGAGGCTCCCCATCTCGGCCTCGGTCATCGCGTCGTCGATCGCTTCGTCGGTGTAGATCATCAGGAGGTACTGCATGTCGGTTCGGTCTCCGTTCGTGTCGTTCGGGATGGCTGGCGCCCCGGTGGGCGCGTTCACCCACCAGGTCGCGGGGCCAGACGACGGCTCGACATTCGATCCGAGATTTCTTCGGATCGCCATCCGCGGCCCCCTCAGCCCAACTCGCCCCCGTCCGGCCGCGGGGGAATGAGCCGCGTCAGGAGCCGAGCGATGGACGGGATGAACCCGATGAAGAGGGCGACCCCGAGGACGTTGAACACGACCTGGGCGTTCGCGATCGACCGGGCGACGTGCGAGGGATCGGAGGCGTCGCCCGGCGCGGCCCACTCCGCGATCGAGATCAGAGGCCCGATGAAGAGCAGGCCGAGAATGACGGTCGTCAGGTTGAAGACGAAGTGGAAGGCGGCGCAGCGGAGCGCCTCCGGCCCCCGGCCGAGGCTCGCCACGATCGTGTTCGAGACGGTCCCGATCTCAGCGCCGAGCATCACGGCGACCCCCGCGTGGATCGAGATCAGCTCGGCCTTCGCCATCACGATGGCGATCCCGACGGTCGCGCTGGACGACTGGATCACGACCGTCGCGATGCAGCCGGCGGCCGCGCCCATGAGCGGAGCCCGGCCGAGCGACTCGACCCAGTCGAGGAAGGGCTGGTAGGTGCGCAGCGGTCCGACGCTCTCCTCGATGTAGCCGAGGCCGAAGAAGATCAGCCCCGCCCCGAGGAGTCCGGTCCCGATCGTCTTCGCTCGATGCGAGCGCCCGAGGAGCGTCATCAGAAGCCCGATGAACAGGAGGATCGGCGCGTAGCCGAAGACGTCGAGCGCGATGATCTGCGCGCCGATCGTCGTCCCGATGTTCGCGCCCATGACGACGCCGAGCGACTGCTCGAACGTCAGCAGCCCGCCGCGGATCATCGCGATGACCATGATGATCGTCGCGCTCGAGCTGTCGAGGAACGTGCACGCGACCGCTCCCGCGACGACGCCGGTGAAGACGTTCGAGGTGAAGCGATCGATCCAGCGCTGGATCCGCCCCTCGCCGACCTCCGCGAACGCAGAGGCGAGTCGTTCGACGCCAAGGAGGAACAGCGTCAGGCCGGCGAGAAGACCGAGCGTGAGCGCGCTCCAGTCGGGATCCCCCGAGGACTCCGCTGAGAGCGGTGCGAGGAGTGCGGTCGACAGCGACACGAGCGGCAGCCGGAGGAAGCCCGGTCGCCGCCGAGGATAGCGCCCGGGCTAGAGCGTGCGCGCGAGCTGGTACGCAGCGAAGTGCGCGAACTTACGCGGTGAGAGCAGGGCGATCTCCGCAGCGTGGTGTTCGCCGAGCTCGTGCTGTGCCCAGACGTCGAGCGCTTCACGCGTTTCGCCCTGTGAAGCGTCCACGAGGACGTCGGACGACCAGATCGTCTGACCGGTCTCGCACGAGACCAGATCGAGCTGGACGCCAAGCACCAGCGGCGGCGTCAAGCGGCGCGCCGTGACCGATCCGATGAAGACCGCATCAAGACGGTAGCGGTCTCGCAGCGCAACGATCGAAGCGGGCGGGTACCAGCCGCGCCGGAACGGCTCGGCTTCGAGAACCTCGGCGAGGTCCTCGCCCCGCAGCGGAACGATGTCGTACGGCGTGGCGACGGCGAACTCAGCGTGGAACGAGGTCTCGATCGCCTCGACCTCGTGAGGCGCGACGTCGGAGCGGCCGAGTGGCCGGAACGGAACGAACCCGACGCGCCGGACTGCGTACGTCTCGAAGTCGGATGCGATGCGCGCGGACGCCATTGCGGGCACCGTCGCGGGTCCCGCACAGCCTCCGCAGTGGAGCGCCGCGAGCGCGACGAGTGCGAGGGAGAGCCTCACGGTCCTGTCTCCTCCGCCTCGTCGAGGGAACGGTTGTTCAGCTCGCTCATCCGCCGCCACTCCAGAGTCGCTTCGAGCAGCGCACGCTCCGCCTCGAGGCGGGCGATCTGCGCCGTTGCGAGCCGCTCGGCCAGGTCGAAGCTCTGCTGTTCCGCCTGCGTCTTCGCGGTCCCCAGCTCGTCGTAGGAGAGCTGGAGCGACGTGAGCTGCTGCTCGAGGTCGGCCGCGCGCATCTCCGACATCTCCAGGGCCGTCTGGAGGTCATCGTTCGCGCGCGTCAGGTCCTCGCGGTCCTGGACGGCCTCCGTGTAGAGGTCGAGGAGGAGCGAGCGGCTCCCGCCACCGGGCCCCTCGACGTCGACCCCGCCGTCGATCGGCTTGGTCGTCGTGGTCACGGACCCGGGCGCCGAGGCGCCGACGGGCGAGCCGTCGCGGCCGTACAGGACCGGCCCCGCGGCGGGGACGCGCTCGGGCGCCCAGCCGGCCGCCATATCGTTGTACGCGCTCGCGTCCGCGGGCTCCGAAGTGGCGCTGATGTCGGACGGGCGATAGCCGTAGCGGATCGACTCGAGCGTCGGTCCGTTCGCGCAGGCGCTGCACGCGAGCACGGCCAAGGCGGTGCATACGAGACGGGTGGTTCTCATCGCTGTTGCTCCTTCAGCGCGCGCTCGGCCGCAGCGTCGAGCCCGCGAACGTGGATCGCTTCGATCGGCTTGGGTGCGAGAGTCGCCGAGGCCTCCCGCGGTGCGGACATGCTCTGTACCGCGTCGGTCACGCGGTCGAACCTCGATTCGAGCGCCTCGTAGCCGGACGCCAGCAGAGCCGCTCGCTCCCGCTCGGCATCGAGCTCGAGCCGAAGAACCGCGAGCTCTCCCTCGAGACGGCGAACGTGCTGCTGGAGGATCGCACGGTCCGCACCGCTGGAATCCAGCGCGTAGGCGGACGCGGACGGCATGGCCGCCGGACCGTGCTCGATCCCCTTCGCGTGCGTCGGGGCATCGACGGTCCCGGTCCTCGCGACGAGGATGAACGCGAGGACGATGACGAGCGCGGCCCACCAGCGTGCGCCCATCCACTCCGTGACTCGAACGATCATGACTGGCCTCCTTGTTCCGAGCGCGCGACCTCGATCTCGACGGTCGTTCGTTCTCCGCAAGAGCAGACGATCTCGATCGCGCGGACCACGCCGTCGACTTCGACGATGCGGACGTCCGGCCTGCGCTCCTCACCGGTTGCGCCCGCGTACCGCGGCTCTGCGTTCGGCTCGTGCTTCAGTCCGCTGCTCTTGAGGATGACTCTGTTCATGGCGATCAGACCCGCGCGTCGATACGGCGGCCGCTCTCGTCCTCGCCCGTCCGCGCGAAGATCACGCGGTTGAGGCGGTAGATCGCGCGGGCATGGATCTGGCTCACGCGTGATTCGGTCACGCCGAGGATGTCGGCGATCTCGCGCAGGAGGAGCTCCTCCGCGTAGTAGAGGGTGATGACGGTGCGCTCCTGCTCGGGCAGCTCTTCGATCGCATCCATCGCGACGTGCTTGAGCTCCTCGAACTCGGCGGAACCGACCGGATCCTCCGACCGAGGATCGCTGAGCATCGCAGCGAGGTCGCTCCCTACCCCTGCTCCATCGTCCGAGTCCGACGCGTCGAGCGACGTCTGAACGGCGGCGGACGCGGCCGCGAACACCTCGTCCACGTCGTTGACCCGCCAGCCGAGGTCGTCCGCGATCGCCTCGGGCGTCGGCCGTCGACCGTGCGTCTGCAGGAGACGCTCGATCGTCGCTTCGACCGCGCGAACCCGCTCGCGTCGACCGCGCGGGAGGAAGTCCATCCTGCGCAGCTCGTCGAGGATCGCGCCGCGGATGCGCGGGTAGGCGAACGTCGAGAACGCGAGCCCTCGCGACGGGTCCCATGAGTCGGCGGCGGCGATCAGGCCGAGCATCCCGAACCCGAAGAGGTCGTCGCGATCGAGCGTGCCTGGAACGTCGAAGAACATCCGCCCGACGACGTGCTTGAGCAGCGGGACGTGATCGATGATCAGTCGCTCGCGCTCTTCCTCGGAGAGCGACTCCGTGTGCGCGACCTCGGCGCTCACGGCTCACACCTCTTCGAGGAGGGGGACGTCGGGCAGTGGTGGTTCATGTGCGTGCGCTTCCGGGGACGCTCTCGACGTCGGGTTCCGGCTCGCCGTCGAATTCCGCCTCGGAGCCACCCCGCGCGCCCTCGATGCGGGGGAGGAGCCAGGCGCCTGCGTTCGTCAGCGCGAGGACGGTCCCGAGAGCGATGGCGCCGCGGAACGACGCGATGCGCACGGGCGTGTCGCCGAGGAGGGAAAGGAGCGCGACCGTGGAGCCGATGACCACGGCGAAGCGGCGTCCCGACGCCAGCCACGCCTGGATCAGAGCGTCCGGGCCAACTGCGCTATCGACGTCCTTTTCGCGGACCATTAGGAGATCCTCCCGGTCGCGAGGGCCTTCCCCCCTGCGCGACCCGCCGGCGCGCGGCGCACGAGCCGCGACGCGATCTGGTGGAGGCATACCTGCTCCAGGGCCCGCCTGGTCCGCAGGGCGAAGGGCGACTGTTCGGCGACGCTACGCGCGACGGCGGGCGAGCGCGGCAGCCACCCGGCCTGACGCGGCGATCGGGCCAGGAAGCGCTCGCAGATCGACCGGAGCTTGCGCGCGATCGCCTCGCCCTGCTCGATCCCACTCGCGTGGTTCACGACGACCTCGGGCGTCGGCACGTCGATCCCCGACCGCGTGCCGAACTGGTCGAGCGCCTTGATCAGGCCGTAGGCGTCCGTCAGCGCTGCGAGCTCCGGCGTCGTCACGACGAGCACGCGGTCCGCAATCGACGCGAACGCGAGGACGTCGGGACCGATGCCGGCAGCGGTGTCGCCGATGACGACATCGTAGTCGCGCGCGATCTCGGCGATCAGCTCGACGAGTCTCCCGCGACGCTCGGCGTCGAGGCGCCCCATGCGCTCTTCTCCCGAGCCGGCCGGGAGGATGTGCACTCCGGCCGGTCCCTGGACCACGCATTCGGAGATGCCGAGAGCACCGTCCAGCGCGTCCTCGATCGTCGCGCTGACGTCGAGCCCGAGGGCGACGTTGAGGTTCGCGAGACCGAGGTCGAGGTCGACGAGGAGCGTCCGGTGCCCCTCGCTCGCGAGCTCGACGCCGAGGTTCGCGGCGACGGTCGTCTTGCCGACGCCGCCCTTGCCGCCCGTGACGAGGACGAACGGAACCCGATCGCGCGCGCTCATCCGAGCCTCCCGACGAGAGCGAGGTCCGCGAAGCGCTCGGGCGTCGCGCGGAAGAAGTGCGGTCCGATCTGCGGACCGTTGGACAGGAACGCGAACCCGAGGCCGGCGTCGTTCGCATGCTCGAGAACGGGCATCGGCTTGGCGGCTTCGTCGAGCTTCGTCACGACCGCGCCGATCGGCGCGAGCGGCGATGCGGCGCGCGTCGCGTCCTCCAGCGCCGCGCCGGACGCGGTCGCGGGCAGGACGATGAGGGTCTCGCGACGCGCGGCGGCGCCGGCGCTCTCGCAGGAGTGCCGGAGTGCTTCGAGAGCGTCGACGTCGGCCTCGAGGTCGTCGGAGCCGTCGACGAGGAGCATGTCGAGACGGCCCGGAGCTCGCGCGAGCTCCGCGGCCAGGCGCGCGGGGTCGCGCAGTTCGATCGCCGGGATGCGGAGCGACTCCGCGTGTGCGCGCAGCTCGGCCCGGGCGCCGACGCGATCCTCGCCGAGCGTCGCGAATGCGACCCGTCGTCCAGCCCGTACGAGTCGGGTCGCGAGCTTGGCCGCGGTCGCCGTCTTGCCGACGCCCGACCGTCCGACGAACGCGAGGATCGCGGTCTCTCCCGCGCGCTGGGGCAGCTGGGCGACGGAGAAGAGCCGACCGACCTCCTCGGCGGCCAGGTCGAGCGGGTGGGCGCCCTCGGACTCCCTCGCGGCGACCGCTTCGAGCACGCGCTCGCGCAGCTTCCGCGACGCGCCGCGCTCGCGCAGGCGACGCTCGACGTCGGCGAGCGGCGTCCGCGTGCGCTGCGCCTGTTCGAGGCCGCGCTCCGGGGCCACGTTCTCCACGGGCGGCGTCGTGTCGAGGATCGCAGCCGCAGCGCTTCGCATCTCTCGAAGCGCGTGCGCGCTACGAGGGACCGCGGTCGAAACGACGACGCGCACCCCGCCCGCATCGTTGCGCTGGTCGACGACGACGGCCCTGGAACCGTGGTCGCGGCGCGCGGCGAGAAGGACGTGGCGCAGCGTCCGGCCCTGGATGAGTACGAGCGAACCGGCGTCGGCGACGGTCGGATCGGTCGCGGCGGATGGGGCGAGCGGCTCGGTCTGCGGCTGGGTCGTGGGTTCCATGGATCGGTGTGTCTTGGACGATCAGGCGGCCGACGCCTCGTCCGGCATCCGGACGACGGAGACGGTCTCGACGGAGCGAGCGGGAACGACTTCGTTGAAGGAGAGGACGGCCACGCGCGGCAGCGAGGCGCGCACGAGCTCGGACAGGAAGCGGCGCACGTTCGAACGCACGAGGACCACGACGTCCTTGCCGGCCGTCGTCGACTCGCCGATCGACGCGCCGATGCTCTCGACGAGACGCGTCAGGTACGCGGGTCCGATCGCGATCGCATCCGGGTCGTTCGAGCGCCCGACGGCCGCCGCGAGGCGGGATTCGATCGCGGGATCGAGCGTGACGGCGTGCACGACGCCGCTGCCGTCGCCGAACTGCTCGCAGAGCGCGCGGCCGAGTCGCTGGCGGCAGAGCTCGGTCAGCGCCTCGACGTCGCGCGTGCGCGGCGCGTTGTCCGCGAGCGCCTCGAGGATCAGCGGCATGTTCCTGATCGCGATCCCCTCGGCGAGGAGGTTGCGCAGGACTTGCTGCACCTCGCCGTACGTGAGGCGCTCGGGCAGCAGCTCCTCGACGACCGCCGGTGCGACCTCCTTCGCGCTGTCGACGAGCTCCTTGACGTCGTCGCGCGTGAGGAGCTCGTCGAGCGCACCGCGGAGGACCTCGGCGAGGTGCGTCACCAGCACGCTCGTCGGGTCGATGACGGTGTAGCCGAGGACCTCGGCCTCGTCGCGTCGGTTCGACTCGACCCAGACGGCCGGGAGGCCGAACGCGGGGTCGACCGCGGGCTTGCCGCTGATCTTCGACGACGCCGTCCCCGGGTCCATCGCGAGGTACAGCGCCGGCTCGACCTCGCCGGTCGCGACCTCCTGCCCTCCGAGGAGGATCCGGTAGCCCTTGGGGCTGAGCTTGATGTTGTCGCGGATGCGAACCGGCGGCAGAACCACGCCCTCCCGCAGCGCGAAGCGCCGGCGCAGCTGGGCGATGTGGTCGAGGATCCCCGCGCCCGACGCATCCTGGACGAGCGGGATGAGCTGGTACCCGATCTCGAGGCTCGCGCGATCGACCTTCAGCAGCTCGGTGACCTCGTCATCGCTCGCCTTCTCGGCGTCGGCGGCCTCTTCGGCGGCCTGTCGCTCCGCCTCCTCCGCCTCGAAGAGGCTCGTGCGCGCCGCGGTCCGCCCGCTGCGCCAGACGAGGACGAGCGTGGTCGCGAGGACGAAGAACGGGAGCTTCGGCATCCCGGGCAAGAGTCCGATCGCGAAGATCGTCGCCGCGGTGATCAGGGCCGCCTTCGGCCGACGGCCGACCTGCAGCGCGAGTCCCGCGCCGATCCCCGAGTCGCTCGTGTCCTTCGTCACGAGGACACCGGCCGCGGTCGAGATGAGCAGCGCCGGGATCTGGCTGACGAGTCCGTCGCCGATGGTGAGCTTCGAGTACCGATCGACGGCCTCGCCGATCGAGTCGCCGCGGGACGCGCCGATCGCGATCCCCCCGGCCAGGTTGAGAGCGGTGATGACGAGTCCCGCGACCGCGTCACCGCGAACGAACTTCGAGGCGCCGTCCATCGCGCCGTAGAACTCGGCCTCGCGCGCGATGCCGTCGCGTCGCGACCGCGCTTCGTCCGAGTCGATCAACCCGCTGTTGAGATCGGCGTCGATCGCCATCTGCTTCCCGGGCATGGCGTCGAGCACGAAGCGCGCGGCAACCTCGCTGACGCGCCCCGAGCCCTTCGTGATCACGACGAACTGGATCACGATCAGGACGAGGAAGACGACGAGTCCGACGCCCAGGTTGTCGCCGGTGACGTACTCGCCGAACGCGCGAATGACGTGCCCGGCCTCGCCCCCGGTCAGGATGAGGCGCGTGCTGGCGACGTTGAGTCCGAGCCGGAAGAGCGTCGCGAAGAGCAGGATCGTCGGGAAGGTCGACAGCTCGGTGGACTCTCGCACGTGCATCGTCGCCATGAGCAGCAGCACGGCGCACGAGAGATTCAGCGCGAGGAGGAGGTCGAGGATCCCCGGCGGGAGCGGCGCGACGAGCGTCAGCAGGAGTCCGAGGACGCCGAAGCCGAGGAGCCAGTCGGTCGCCCTTCGCAGCCGCTCGCGGCGCGCCTCGGGAGCGAGGCCGTTGGAGGGTTGGGTCGCCATCGTCGACTCAGGCGCTCAGCCCCCTCTGCTGGAGGCGATAGACGTACGCGAGGACCTTGGCGACGGCCTCGAACAGCTCCTCCGGAACCGCGTCGCCGACGTTGCACGCCGCGTGGAGCGAGCGCGCGAGGGGCGGCTCCTCGACGACGTGAACCGCGTTCTCGGACGCGATGGAGCGGATGCGCAGCGCCACCTCGTCGAGCCCCTTGGCGACGACGCGCGGGGCGCCATCCGCCCCGTCGTCGTAGCGAAGCGCGACCGCGTAGTGCGTCGGGTTCGTGACGACGACGGTCGCGTCAGGGACGTCGTCCATCATCCGGCTCGTCGCAAGCTCGCGCTGGATCTGGCGGATCCGGGCGCGAACCTGCGGGTCGCCCTCGGTGTTCTTGTGCTCGTCGCGCAGCTCCTTCTTGGACATGCGCATGTCGCGCGCGAACTGGAGTCGCTGGTAGACGAGGTCGACGACCGCAAGAACGACGACGACGAGGATCCCGGCCGCCGTCGCACGAACGAACAGATGCCCGATGGCGACCGCTGACTGCTGGGCGCTCGTCCCGGCGACCGCGGCGAGGCCCGGCAGCTCGAGCCATGCAACCACCGCAACCGCGACGCCGATCAGCCCGATCCGGAGCACGCCGAGCAGCGTCCGCATCGCGCCGCGCGGGCCGAGGACCTTCTTGAAGCCCGCGATCGGGTCGAGCTTCTGCGGCTTCGGCGCGATCGCCTTCGGCGCGATCCGGAACCCGACCTGTCCGTAGCCGACGAGAAGTCCGACGGCGAGGACGGGCGCGACGAGGATCGCGAAGGGCACCAGCACGTCGACGAACGACCGATCGAGGAGCGCCGAGATGTCGCCGATCGCAAGCTCGTCCATCGCGAAGCGCGACGCGCGAATGGTCGCGCCCTGGATCAGATCGCCCGACGCGGCTGCGACGCGATCGCCGAAAGCGAGGAACGCGCCGCCGGTCGCGGCGAGCATGACGGCTGCGATGAACTCCGTGGACACCGCGACCTGTCCTTCGGAGCGCGCCTCCTCGAGTCGCCGCGGCGTCGCGGCCTCGGTCTTCGAGCTCTTGTCCTCGTCCGCCACGTCAGATCTCCATCGCGTCGAGGGTCATCTCGAGTCCGCCCATGAAGTGCTCGAGGAGCGTCGTCATCGCGGGCGCGAGCGTGGGACTGAGGAGCCCGAGAGCCGCCAGGCCCCCGACGATCCGCAGGCTGAAGCCAAGCTCGAGAACGTTGACCTGCGGCACCGCGCGCGCGATCAGGCCGACGAGCAGCGAGACCATCATCAGGAGGGCGAGCACGGGCGCTGCGAACGCGATCCCGGCCGCGAACATGTCCGCGAAGAAGGCCGCCGCGGTCGCGGGGAGTCCGGTGCCGAACTCGAGGCCGCCGATCGGCGCACGCTCGAACGACTCGGCCAGCGCGCGCACGATCCAGTGGTGCCCGTCGACCGACAGCAGCGCGAGGAAGAACAGCGACTCGTTCATCCTCGACAGGACCGGCATCGACTCTCCGCTGGCGGGGTCGACGGCGTTCGCCATGGTGAACGCCATCTCATTGCCGACGAGCTCGGAGCCGACGCGCAGCGCTGTCAGGACGAGGTGCAGGACGAACGCCAGCCCCAGGCCGAGCACCATCTCGCGCAGCGCGAGGAGCCCGAACACGGCCCACGAGTCCACGACGACCGGCGCGATGCCCTGCGTCAGGAACATCACGGACGTCACCGAGACCACGAGCGCGATCTTGTAGCCGTGGAACCCGGCCCCGGATCCGAGGAGCGGCGTGGTCAGCAGCAGGGCGGACGAACGCGCGAGGCAGAGGCCCGCGCCTTCGATGACGCCGGGCTCGAGTCCGAGGGCGGCCGTCACGAGAGTCCGAAGTCGGTGAGGCGCCCGAGG
This sequence comes from Planctomycetota bacterium, assembly GCA_039200205.1. Classification (GTDB taxonomy): domain Bacteria; phylum Planctomycetota; class UBA1135; order UBA1135; genus Saltatorellus. The sequence continues at coordinate 1,794 of JBCCSK010000106.1, read as the reverse complement.
AGCTCGGCCGTGTAGTCGCAGAGGTACTGCAGCGCCGGCGCGAGCATCACGAGCGTGGCGCCCATGACCGCGAGCATCTTCGGCACGAGCGAGAGCGTTTGCTCCTGGATCGACGTCAGCGCCTGGAAGAGGCTGACGGAGACGCCGACGAGCAGTCCAACGATCATGACGGGCCCCGCGACGACGAGGACCGCGACGATCAGGTCGCGCGCGAGGTCGACGATGTGAAGGTCCAGCTCCATCGACGATCAGCCCCCCGTCACCTGGACGAACGACGTGACGACGGACTCGGTGACGAGCCTCCAGCCGTCGACGAGGACGAAGAGCAGCACCTTGATCGGCGTCGAGATCATGACCGGCGGCAGCATGAACATGCCCATCGAGAGCAGGACGCTCGACACGACGAGGTCGATGACGAGGAACGGCAGGAAGAGCAGGAAGCCCATCTGAAACGCCGTCTTGAGCTCGCTGAGGATGAATGCGGGAACGACGACGGAGAGCGGGAGGTCCTCCGGGTCGAGCGCCTCGTCGCCTGCACTCGTCGAGTCGAGCTCGACGTCACCGGCGGCGTACGCGACCGCCGTCTCGTTCGTCGCGAGCTCGGCGAAGAGGCGCAGCTCGCGCTCGCGCGTGTTTGCGACGAGGAACGTCGACAGGCTCGACCAGGCGCGTCCGGCGGCGTCCTCGATCGCGACGTCGCCCGCCTCGTAGGGCTTCCACGCGTTCTCGTAGACGTCGGTCCCCACCGGCGCCATGACGAACATCGTCAGGAACAGCGCGAGCCCGATGATCACCGGGTTCGGCGGCAGCTCGTTCAAGGAGAGCGCGCGGCGCACGAACGAGAGGACGATCACGATGCGCGTGAAGCTCGTGAGCGTGATCAGGACGGCCGGCAGGAGGCTCAGCACCGTCAGCAGGAGGGCGATCTCGACGGCTGCCGAGATCCGACCCGGGTCCTCCGCAGGCTCGTCCACGGCGCCCGCGTCCGGCGCGACGACCTCGGGCGCCAGCTCGAACCCGAGGTCGGGGACCGGGCTCGCCTGGGCCGCCCCTACCGGGCTGGCGAGAACGCCGAGCAGGACGACGAGGACGATGACGAGGCGTCTCGTCACGCGATGAACTCCCGGGTGCTCGTCGCCGGCGACGGCGCCTCTTCGTCCGAAGCCGGAGCGGCAGATGTCGGGGGTGCCGCGGGAGTCAGGTCGCGCGTCCCGAGCAGGCGCGTCCGCGCCGCCTCCAGCCGAGCGATGAACTCGTCCGCCCTGTCAGCGCCGCTGCCGGCGGACCGATCGTGATCGACGGCCTCCGTGTCGAGCTCGGCGACGAGGTCGACCGAGGCGTCGGCGAGCCCCAGCGCGAACGTCCGGTCGTAGCAGCGCACGACCGCGAGCTGACGCTTGCCACCCAGCGGCAGGACGTCGAGCACGCGCAGGTCGCGCTTCGACGCGCGCGCGCGCAGCGATCCTCCGACGAGGCGACGGAAGCCGAACGCGAGCACGGCGAGCATCGACACGAAGAAGAGGACGGCTCCGGTGAGCCACGAGAGGTCCGGTCCGGCGTGTCCGCCGAGCGACGACGATCGCTCGGCAGCGTCCTGGAGAAGCAGCGAGAGTGCGGGCGACATGGGGCCGGCGAGGATTCGCCGTGCGGGCCATGACGCAACGGGTGTGCCAACCTCCCCTTCGCCAATTGACGGGCCATCTCTTCCGGAACGCGTCGGATTTCACGACACGCGCTGTCGCGGGATCCGACGTTCGAGAGAGCGGCCCAAACCCGGGTTGACGTCGCGCGGCG
>JBCCSK010000105.1:0-16763 GCA_039200205.1 Planctomycetota bacterium | reverse complement strand
CGGGTAGAGGCCGTTCGGAACCGGCGGGCCCACCGCGTTTCCGCGGCTTCCGCCGCTGATCGTGCGCTCGAGGCCCGGCGGCAGGAAGGCGCGGAGCCCGGTGCCGTCGCTGATCCAGAGCACGGGCGGATCGCCCTCCACCGAGGGAGACTCCCAGGCGACGTAGGTCCACGCGCCCTTCTTCTGGATGTGGAACGGCTCGTCCTCGCTGCCGTCCTCGAACACCGCGTAGCGATCGGACAGGACCGCGATCGTCCAGCCGCTGCCGTCGGCGGTGGGGGTGCGGAGCTCGTCGCGGCTCGACTCGCTGGAGCGCAGAGCCGTGAACAGACCCTGGAAGCCGTAGCGGAGCGATTCGTCGACGCCCTGGGTGCGACCGGCGTCCACGTAGTTCGGCTTCAGGCTCGAGCTCCAGCGCGCGACCTTGCCGTTGCGGAGCTGGCAGTGGACCTCTCCCCCGACCACCGTCGGACCGAAGACCGGCGGCTGGCGGAGCTCCCACGGTCCGCGCAGGTGTCCGTCCTTCGGATCGATGAACCAGGTCGTCCCCGTCTCCGTCATGAACAGGTACTGCCCGTCGCTCGCCGGGACGGGAACCGGCCTGCGCGCGACTCCGGAGACCGTGTCGACGTCCTGGCGCCAGCGCATCTCGCCGCCCCACGCGACGCGAGCGATGGTGCCGCGGCGGTCGCAGACGAGGTACTCGCCCGTCGTCCCGTCGGACAGCGGAGCCGGGATCGCCTCGACGCGACCCGTCGCTTCGAAGCGGACCGCCGGCGTACGCCAGAGCGAGATCGCGATGTCCTGGGGACCGCGGACGACCATCACGCGGCGGTCGAAGCCCTCCAGGTCGAAGCCGAGCGTCCACGTGTCGATGAACGAACCTTCGAGCGTGAAGGGCGTCTCCATCACGAGCGGCTCGTCGTCGCCCTCGCGCTCGATCGTCACCACGACGCCAGGCGGCGTGGTCTCGATCTTGAACGGAAGCGGGATCTGGACGTTCTCGTCGAACGTCTCGTCGAGGATCTCGAGCGCGCGCTCGTGGCGGCCGTCGGACGCAGCTTCGCGGGCGCGGCTCACCGCGCGCAGCTTCTTACGCGTGTCGTCGACCTCGTCTTCGAGCACCCGACGGACCTTGCCCGCGGGGTCGTTGTCGAGGATCGACTCGTACTGCTCGAGCGCGGACGCGTAGTCGTGGACGAGGAGCGCGTCGTGGGCGAGTCGCAGGAGCCGATCGTTCTCCGCGAGCAGCTCGCGCCGCTCGATCTCGTTCCTCTCGACGGACCTCTCGCGCTCGCGCTCGATCACTAGGTCGAGGACCTCGTCGAGGGCGTCGCGGAAGTCCTGCAGCGGGAGCGCGTTCCGCTCCGTGTCGTTCAGTGCGTTCTTCACGCCGAGCGCGTTCTCGCGCACCGACTCCTCGACGACGAGCTGCTGGGGGGAGTAGACCGTGGGCGGACCAAGCGCGCGGACCTCCTCGGCGAGCCGCGCGGTCATCGCCATGAGGATGTCGGCCTTCTTCGGCCAGCCGTCGCGGACCATTCGCAGCTGCGGCGGCGCGGGAATCGCGCGCACCATCTCGAGCGCCTTCAGGTAGTCGCCTTCCTCGGCCTCCTTCTTCGCGGAGGTGTAGGCGTCGTCCCACGCCTTCTTCTGGCCCATCTCCAGGTTCAGGAGACGGTCTTCGAGCTCGCGACGGAGGTCCCCGATCTCCAGGCTCAGGTCGTCCTTGAAGTGAACGTTGAGCTGGTTCAGGCCGGAGAGGGGATCCTCCATCATCGAGCGAACCTCGGCGATGCGCGACCGCCGCTGCTCGTCGACGCGCACCTTGACGACCGCCGCGGTGCCGAGCATGGCGACGAGCGTCGCGCCGATCGCCGCGTTGCGCCGGAGCTTCTTCGTCTTCGTCGAGCGGCGCCGCGCGCGCGTCAGGAGCTCGCGCGCTTCGCGGTTCCGCGGGTCGAGGTCGAGCAGCTCGCGGAGCGGGGTCAGCACCCGGTCGGCGTGCCCCTGGGCGAGCAGGTCGGTGCACGCGCTCAGGATCCACGGCGACGCGTCCTCGACGCGCTTCGCGCCGAGGAGGCCCATGCCGAGCTCGAGTCGCTGCGGCACGATCGTGGGCTGCAGGTGAGCGGCGATCGCGAGCGCCGGTCCACTCTTCACGGGCGAGCCGTGGTCGCGGAGCTCGCGCGCGAGATCGAGGATCTCCCGTACGTCGAGACCCGACTCCTCTCCGCCGTCCCGCAGGCGCATCGCCGCGAGGTGGAGGCGGGCGATGCGGTCCGTCGGCTTGATCCGGTTGGCTTCTGTCCAGTGGACGACCGCGTGCGACGTGCTCCCCAGCGAAGCGTCGAGGCGACGCAGCAGGGAGCGGACGTCCGCCATGTCCATCAGCCGCAGCGCTGACGTCAGGCGGCCGGCGAGCCACTCGTTCGTGAGCGCCTCGGCGTCCTCCGGGACGAGCCGTCCCGGCGTCCCGCGACGGCACCAGACGCTCAGCCGGATCGCTGCGCGGGAGAACTGATTGCGCTGCAGCTCCTGGAGGGCGACGTGCAGGAGCTCGATCGGGTGCGCGAGTCGGAGCCCGCCCGACGCGAAGCCGGTCTGGAGCCCGAGCTGCACCTGCCGGACCGGCCACCCGAGCCGGTCGGCGATCTCCTGGACGGTCGAATTCCCGTCGCACTGCTGGATCAGTGCGGGGGGCAGGGTGCCGAGTTCGTCGACGTCCTGGACGCAGGGCGTTGCGCGGATGTCGAGGAGCTGCGGGTGGCCCGCGAGCTCCATCTCGTCTGCGATGCGCGCGTACTCGAGGAGCAGGAACTCGACCTGGATCGGGTCGCAGTGGACTTCCGTCTTCGTGTCGCCGAGCTCCTCGAGCCGCGTGACACGCTCGCCCATCTGCCCTGGATCGAAGCGGAAGTGGACGCCGCCGCCATCGAGGAGCGCGTAGAGGGTCTCGAGTCGCGCCGCCTTGACGAGGGGCTGGAGGCGCTGCGCGTCGATCGTGAAGTTCGGATCGTCGGCCCACGCGTCGCGCGCTCGGGTGCGCCAGAGCTCGGGGTCCTCGTCCGGGTCGGGGAGCAGCCACGCCTTGCCGTCCTCGAGCCCGAGGACGGAGCGCCTGTCGCTCGTGGACGTGAGGGTCAGCGCGCCCTCTTTACGGCCTCGAGCGAGCCCCTGGAGGAGCTCCGCGAGGCCGATTCCCCGTACGTCTCCCTGGAAACTCATCGGGGGTTTCGGCCTTCAGGCATGTGGGGGAGGGTGGCAGCCGGCATTTCGAGTGCGCTCGACGGGGACGCTCTCGTCATGTCGGCGCGCGGCGAGCCGCGCCTGAAGGCCTGGAGGCCGACCTCGACGGAAAGTTGCCGCGCGGGTCGCCCGTTCCATCGCGGGCGTCTGTCCCGTCCTGGGCGTCAGTCCCCCCGGGCGCGGACGCGCAGGCGCTCCAGATCGTCCGGCGTGTCCAGGTCGTCCAGGATCGCGACATCTGCGACCCGCACGCCCAGCAGCGGAGCGGCCCTGGATCGCAGCTCGCGCAGCGGAGCCCCTGGCCCGAGGCCCTCCGCGCGACGCGCGAGCTCGCGCCCGAGGATCACCGGGTGCCCGTACCGGCGCCCCCCGCCCGTCTCTCCGTCGACCCACGGGGCCAGCCAACCGCCGGCCGGCTCGCCCGCGTCGCGCCACGCTGCGGCGAGGGCCTCGACGGTTTCGCGCTCGACGAGCGGGACGTCGGCGGGCAGGACGACCAGGTCGAGGCCCTTCCGCGCGGCGACGGCCCGCGCCACGCTCCCGGTCCGCCCGCGCTCCCAGAGGTCGTTGCGGACGAGGTCTGCGGCGAGGCTCCGCCCGCGGACGAGTGCGGCGATCTCGTCGTGGTGGGCGCCGGTGACGACGAGCGGGAGAGGCGCCCCGTCAGCGCTGGCCGCCGCGACCAGGAGTCGCTCCAGAACGGTCCGCGCGCCGATCGAGGCCAGTGCCTTCGGCGCGCCGAGTCGACTCGAGGCGCCCGCGGCGAGGACGACGGCCGCGAGGGTCACGCGCCGATCCAGCGTGCGACGAGGGCGAGCGCGCGCTCGGTGTCCTCCGTCCCTTCGACGAGGCAGCGTCCGTCGGGGAAGAGGGTGAAGCGGTGGTCGTCCGCGCCGAATCGCAGGAACGGGCCGGACCGGAGGCACTCCACGTCCGCTCGGTCGAGCTGCGCGGCGATCGCGTCGAGCGACGGTGGCGCGCCACTTGCGCGCGGGAGCACCTGAACCGTGTTGCGTCCGCAGAGCGTCACCGCCTCCGTCTCCGGCGCGCCCTCCAGGAACTCGAAGGTCCGGTCGCCGCAGCAGGGACAGCTCGGCGCGCGCGAGACGCTCAGCTGGCGCGTCGAAGGCGCCCACACGTCGATCTCGACGAGCGCGGGCACCACGGGTTCGCCGCCCGCGAGGATCCGCAGCGCGAGGCCCGCCTGGACCGACGCGATCGCGCCCACGGCCGGGCCGATGACGCCTGCGCTCTCACAGGTGGGGAGCACGCCGGCGGGTGGCGGATCGGGGAAGACGCAGCGCAGGCAAGGACCGGCGTCCGGGAGGACCGGCATGACGAGTCCGCCGCTGGACACGACGCCGCCGTAGATCCACGGGATCCCCTCGCGCACGGCGAAGTCGTTCACGAGGTAGCGCGTCGCCATGTTGTCCGTGCCGTCCAGCACGAGGTCGACGCCCGCGCCGAGCTCGAGCAAGAGATCCGCGTCGAGGTGCGCCGCGTGGGGGAGGACGCGCGTCGGCCCGCCGATCGCTGCCAGCGACTCCGCCGAGGCGAGTGCCTTGGGGACGCCCTCCTGCGCGTGGCGCTCGGTGAAGAGCACCTGGCGGGGCAGGTTCGAGTCCTCGACGACGTCGCGGTCGACGAGCACGAGCTCACCGACGCCGGCGCGCGCGAGCCACTGGGCGAGCACGCCTCCGAGAGCGCCGCACCCCACGACGAGAACGCGCGCCTCGCCGAGGCGCTCCTGCCCCTTCGGTCCGAGCGCGGCGAAGCGCGTCTGGCGTGCGAAGCGCGACGTCGGTCCCGCCGCAGCTTCGGTGGACGGGATCTCGGTCATGTGATGAAGAGCGCCACGAGCCCCCCGAACGCCAGCAGGGCCAGTCCGACGATCCCGACCGCGAGAAGGACCGCGGTCCGATCGCGGTCTGGCGCCCGATCGATCTCGACCCAGTTGAAGTACCGGCGCGCGTTGCCGTCGATCGCAGCTCCGCAGTGCGGGCAGGCGTCGCCGCTGAAGTCGTCCCACGGCACGACGCCGTCGCACTCCATGCAGTAGAAGTTCCGCGCGTCCCCGCCCTCGGCCACGCCGGGCGCCTGACTGCGCTCGCGGTAATAGTCGATCGCCTCGGCGTTGCGCTCACCACGGGTCCGGGACCAGTGGTGCTCCGACATGTTGCCGTAGCTCTTGACGGGTGCTTCTTCGTCCTCGGGCATGGCGAGGGGGAGCGGGCCGCTCCTCCAGGACGAGCGTAGCCCGATCCGCACCCGTCTTCGACGGGGGACGCGCGAGGCTTGACACCGGGCGCGGGGCTCCGGATCCTGTTCGGCCGCCCTGCGCGAGAGCGCGGCGGCGGACCCGAACGGTGGGTGTAGCTCAGTTGGTTAGAGCGCCGGTTTGTGGCACCGGAGGTCGGGGGTTCAAGTCCCCTCATCCACCCCACCTTCTGCTGGCAGGCGCGGGCCTCTGCTAGCAGGCGCGGACCTTTGCTGGCGGGCGCCGGCCGTCCTCAGGACGCCACGAAGGCGCGAGCGCGCGCCATCTCCTCGCCGAGCTGGCTCTGCAGCTCGTCCAGATCGGCTCGAACGACGCCCAGGAGCTCGCAGGCCGCCTCGCTCACCTCGTAGAGCAGCGGGTCGGACTCGCTCGCGTCGGCGTAGAGGTCCTGGGCGAGGACCTCGGCGAGGTGGACCGTCGCCGCGAGCGTCGGGTCGCTGGACGCACGCTCGGGGTGGTGGTGGTGCCGGATCACGTCGACCAGGACGTCGGGCAGGGACCAGCGCGTCGTGAGTCGCGCCCCGATCTCCGCGTGGTGCATCCCGAGCACCTCCTTCTCGGCGTCGATCAGCCTTGCGCCAGCCTCCGCCGCATCTCGGATCGCCGCGGCGCGCTCCTCGACGAACCGATCGAGTACGAGGTGCCCGACGTTCTCCAGGAGCCCCGCCGTGTACGCGCGCTCGGGGTCCACGCCGCTCGCGCGGCTCGCGAGGATTCGCGCGCCGATCGCAGTGGCGACGCACTGCTCCCAGCGCCTCTCCATCGTCCGGCGGTCCGCGCGGCCGTAGTCGCGGAAGTAGCGGCTCGCGGTCGACGTCAGGACGAGGTTGACGAGCGTCGAGACGCCCAGGAGGTTGCCCGCCTCGCGCAGCGACGAGATCTCGCGCTCGAACCCGTAGTAGGCGCTGTTGCAGAGTCCGAGCACCTTCAGCGTGAGGCCGGGGTCCGTCTGGACGACCTCGACGAGGTCCGAAGGCACGACGTCCTCGCGGGCCGCGAGTTCCAGCACGCGGGCCGCGATGTCGGGGAAGGGCTCGACGCGGCGGATCTCGAGCAGCAGGTCCTTGAGCGGGGTCTCCATGGCGCGATCCCCACTGTTTCGGCACCGCGGCGGGAAGCCCTCCACCGCAATCCGCTCTTCGGCCCTGGCCCCCGCCTCAGTACGCCCCGCGCGTGTCGAACAGGGCCTCGGCCTGGCGGAAGCCCTTGAATTCGAGCGCGTTGCCGGACGGATCCCGGAGGAACAGCGTGCCCTGCTCGCCGGGCTCGCCCTCGAAGCGAACCCTGGGCGGGATCACGAAGTCGACGTCCATCGCCGTCAGGCGGTCCGCCAGCTCGCGCCACGCGTCGAAGGGCAGGACGACGCCGAAGTGGGGGACCGGGACGCGGTCACCGTCCACGGGATTACTCCCCTCCTCGGGTGCCTGAAGCCCCGGATCGAGGTGCGTCGTGATCTGGTGCCCGCCGAGGTCGAAGTCGATCCAGCGATCCGAGCGACGCCCGATGCCGGCGCCGAGAAGCTCCGTGTAGAAGCGCTCGGTCGCGGCCAGGTCGTTCACGCGGATCGCGAGGTGGAACGGGTGCGGCCCGGCGGCGGCGCGCATTCGGTCACTCGATGTAGAGGTCGTGTCCATCGCTCTTCTGCTTTCCGAGTGCGCGGTAGAGCGTCTTGGCGGCGTCGGCGTCTTCCTTGTCCAACGCGACCTCGAGGTCGATGAGCGCGGTGCAGACCTCCAGCATCCGGCGCCGAAAGTCCACCGAGTGCTCGAGGAGGGCGGTGCCTTCGAGCGGCTCGACGGGCTCCGGCACGTGCGCGAAGCCCACGAGCGCCGCGGCCTGCATCTCGCGGCAGAGTGCGATCGCAGTCTCCTTCTGCTCGGGCTTCGAGAGCGCCTTGCGCAGCGTGCGCATGCCGCCCTGCAGGACCTCCATGCTCTCGTGGAGGGCGTCGTGCTCTTCCTCGCCCGCCGGTTCGGCCTGCTCCGCCTCTTGAGCGGGTGCGCCGGCCGGGGAGGCTAGCGGGCGCGCGGCGAGCGCGATGCACCCGGCGCCGGCCGCGAGGGTGACGAGGATGCGAGGGAGGCCGTGTTGGATCATCGGTCGAGTCGTCGAGAGTGGGGTGTCGGGGAGCCGAACGGGCTCCCGAGCGTAGCCTCCCAAGCGGCGACGTGCGCGGCCGCGCTGCCACGCCAGGTCATCGTGAGACCGAGCTCTTTCATTCGCGCGCGAACGTCCGCGTCCTCGGACGCCTCGAGGGCGTCCGCGAGCGCGGCGCCGAGCGCTGCGGGATCGTCGCCGTCGACCGTCCGTAGTTCGTCGCCGAGGGCTTCTCGGAACGCCGGGAGCGGGCTCGCGACGACGGGCAGCCCGAACCTCGCTGCTTCCAAAGGAGTGACCGGTGTCGCCTCGTCCTCCGCGAGGTGCAGAAGGACGCAAGCACCGGCGACGCATCCGGGCATCGACGCCTCGCGCGGGTCGTCGATCCAGCGCACGTCCGCGCGCGCTGGAGACGCGGCGAGCGCGACGCGGAACGCATCGGCCGCATCGCCGGCGCGGCCGACGAGCAGCAGACGCGCGCGCACGTTTCTCTCCCGCAGCGCCTCGAAGCCCCGCAGCGCGGCGAGCGGCGCGCGAGAGCTGCGGATCGCGCCGAGGACGAGAACGTCGCGCGTCGGTCGCGCCGTCACCTCGTCCAGATCGACGTCGCGCTCCCAGTGATCGCACCCGACGGGCACGCGGTGGAGCCTTGCGTCCGGGACGTCGTACCGCGCCGCGACCCGATCGCGTGCATCGTCCGAGAAGACGAGGACGCCCGCCGCGCTGCGCACGGCGCTCGCGAACGCTCCCTCGCCCGGCGCGCCGCGTCTTGGGAGCTCGGTCACGGCGAGCGTCGAGGGGACGTCGCCCGCGGGCGGCCAGTGAGCGTGAACGCGATGGAGGAGCGCCGCGTCGCCCGCGACGCTCGCTCGCGCGACGCCGGGCATCCGTGCCGCGAGACCGAACGCGCGACGCGGCAGGCGGATCCGGCGCCGCGTCGTCGGGAGCCGCACTTCGCTTCCCTCGAGGCCCAGGGGCGCCCCCTCCATCGGACGCGGGCCGCGGCCGACCTCGACCAGCCGCAGGCCGCCGATCCCGCTCGCCGGCAGTCGCACCAGCGCGCGGACGAGTTCGCGCGCATACCGGCCGACGCCCGGGGCGTGCCCGACCGCGGCCGTGTAGTCGATCGCGACGACCGGGCGCTGCGCCGGCGTGCTCAAGCGCGGCCGCGCGTTCGGCCCTCGCGTTCCAGGGCCTCGCGCACGTGCGCGAGCGGCTCGTTGACGAGCGGATCGGGCTCCCTGGCCTTGCGCGCGCGGATCTCCTCCAGCTTCGCCTGCGTCGGAGGCTCTCCGAGAAGGCCGCCGTCCTCCTCCAGCGCCGCCTTGACGTCGGTCCAGAGCGAGCGAATGAACGGGAGCACCCACGGCAGCGAGCCGATCGCGAACACCCACTTCAGGACTTCCTTCGTCGTCTCGTCCATCGCTCTCGCCTTCATCGTACGCGCCGCCCCCGTGCGAGCGTGCTCGTCCGTGGAATCCCGCGGGGGAGCGCTCGGGGCGCCCCGATTGGTACAGTCGCGGTCGATCCATGACGACACAGCTCCTCCCGATCGCACTCCTCGGTCAGCGCTTCATGGGCCGCGCCCATTCGAACGCGTGGCGCCAGGCGCCGAAGTTCTTCGACCTCGAACTGGAGCCCGTTCTGCACACGATCGCTGGGCGGGATGCGGTTTCGCTCGGTGAGTTCGCCGCCCGCTGGGGCTGGCAGCGAACGACGACGGACTGGCGGACGATCGCCGACGACGGCGAGGTCCAGCTCGTCGACATCGGCACGCCCAACGACGTCCACGAGGGGCCCGCGGTCGCGATGCTGGAGGCAGGCAAGCACGTGGCGTGCGAGAAGCCTCTCTCGGCGACGCTCGAGTCGGCGCGTCGGATGCGCGACGCCGCGGCGAGCGCGAGCGGCCGCACGTTCGTGTGGTTCAACTACCGCCGCTGCCCCGCGGTCGCCCTGATGCACGAGCTCGTGCAGGAGGGGCGGATCGGCGACGTCCTCCACGTGCGCGGCACCTACCTGCAGAGCTGGGGCGGGCCCGAGACGCCGATGCTCTGGCGCTTCGACGCCGAGCGAGCGGGCTCCGGCGCCCACGGCGACCTCAACGCGCACATCGTCGACATGGCGCGCTTCGTGACCGGGCTGGAGGTCGAGCGCGTGCACGGCGGGATCGAAGCCACGTTCGTGAAGGAGCGCTCGACCGGCGACGGCGGCACGGCTCCGTCCACGGTCGACGACGTCGTCTCGTTCCTCGCGACCTTCACGAACGGTGCGACGTCGTCCTTCGAGGCGTCCCGTCTCGCCCACGGGCACCAGAACCGGAACACGCTCGAGGTCAACGGGACGAAGGGCTCGGTGCGCTTCGACTTCGAGGACATGAACGTGCTCTGGTTCATCGACGGGACCGAGGACGCGCGCGTCCGCGGCTGGCGCCGGATCATGTGCACCGACGCCGAGCACCACCCCTACGCCTCGGCCTGGTGGCCCGACGCGCACGTGATCGGCTACGAGCACGGGTTCACGAACATGGCCGCCGATATCTGCGCCGTGCTCGGCGGGGGAGAGCCGCGCGTCCCGCTGCCCGACTTCGCCGACGCGTTCGAGACGCAGGTCGTGCTGGAGGCGGCGCTCCGCTCGGCGCGGACCGGCGCGGCCGTCGAGCTCGACGCGCTCCGGTAGCCGCTACGATATCGGCCTCCGAGGCCAACCCCCGACGACGATTCCATGCCGCGCGCCGTATCCCTCTTCACCGGCCAGTGGGCCGATCTCCCTCTCGAGACGCTCCTGCCGAAGGTCGCCTCGATGGGCTTCGACAGCGTCGAGCTCGCCTGCTGGGGCGACCACTTCGACGTCGGCAAGGCGCTCCGCGAGGACGGCTACTGCGAGAAGAAGTGGGCACTCCTCGCCCAGCACGGCCTCGGCTGCTACGCGATCTCGACGCACCTCGTCGGCCAGGCGGTGTGCGACCGGATCGACGAGCGCCACGAGGCGATCCTGCCCCCGCACGTCTGGGGAGACGGTGATCCGGACGGCGTCCGCTCCCGCGCGTCGCAGGAGATCAAGGACACCGCCCGCGCGGCGCGTCGGTTCTTCGATGCGGCGCCTGGTCCCGTGGCCGAGCGCCTCGCGCGCCCGGGCAAGGCCGTCGTCAACGGGTTCACCGGCTCGCCGATCTGGCACCTCCTGTACTCGTTCCCGCCCGTTCCGAAGGAGTGGATCGACGAGGGCTACGCGTCGTTCGCGCGCGCCTGGAAGCCGATCCTCGACGTGTTCGAGCAGGAGAATGCGCTCTTCGCCCTCGAGGTGCACCCGACGGAGATCGCGTTCGACATCGTGTCGACGAGGCGCGCGCTCGACGCGATCGAGCACCACCCCGCGTTCGGCTTCAACTACGACCCGAGCCACTTCGGCTACCAGCGCGTCGACTACCTCGCGTTCCTCGACGAGTTCGGTGAGCGCGTGCACAACGTCCACATGAAGGACGTCTGGTGGTCCGACACGCCGCGGGAGGCCGGCGTCTTCGGCGGCCACACGGACTTCGGCGACGACAGCCGCAGCTGGGACTTCCGCAGCATCGGCCGCGGGAGCGTCGACTTCGAGGGGATCATTCGCCGCCTGAATCGCCTCGAGTACCGAGGTCCGCTGTCGGTCGAGTGGGAGGACCCGGAGATGGACCGCGAGCACGGCGCCGCCGAGTCCGCGGCCTTCCTGCGTCGACTCGACTTCGCGCCCGCTGGCCGGGCGTTCGACTCGGCGTTCGCCGAGGGCTGACCGCTCGCCCTGCGTCTTCGTCGGAAGACGCGCTGGAAACATCATCAGATCGTGGGCAGCGCAAGCTGCAGCGTTTGCTGCCCACGATCTGAATCCGATCCCCCCAGAACATGACCGACTCGACCGCGCCGCCGCTCCCGGTCGGACTCAACGTCCGACTGTCCGTGATGATGTTCCTCCAGTACGCGATCTGGGGGGCGTGGCTGCCGATCCTCTATCCGTTCCTGCTGGGGCACCGCGCGTTCACGCTCGAACAGTGCGGGCTGATCCTGTCGGCCGGCGCGATCGGGGCGATCGTCGGGCCCTTCGTCGCCGGGCAGATCGCCGATCGGAAGTTCGCGACGGAGCGCTTCCTCGGCCTGAGTCACCTCGCCGGCGCCGCGGTCGTTTGGACGCTTGCGGGGACGACGGAGTTCAAGACCTTCCTCGCGCTCAGCCTGCTCTACGGGCTCGTGTACGCGCCGACGCTCGCGTTGACGAACTCGCTGAGCTTCGCGCACCTGCCCGACCGCGACCGCGACTTCGGACGCGTGCGGCTGTGGGGGACCATCGGCTGGATCGCTGCTGGGATCGCTGTCGGTCAGTGGCTGCTGCTGAACCACACGCCGACGGGCGTGACCGAGGCCGCCGTGGAGGCGGCACAGGACGCCGGCCGCGCTGACGCGTTCAAGCTCAGTGCCATCCTCGGCGTCGTCATGGGGCTCTACTGCTTCACTCTTCCCCACACGCCGCCGTCGGGAGCTGCGAAGGAGGCGAACGCGACGTTCGAGGCTCTCTCCGAGGTCCGACTGCAGCCGCTCTTGACGCTGTTCCTGATCGCGATCCCGGTCAGCTGCATCCACCAGTTCTACTTCGTGTTCACGTCCGACTTCCTGAGCAGCTACGGACGGGACACGGCGAGCGCGATCAACAGGGTGTTCGGAGTCGGCGGCGGCGGGCTCATGACGATCGGCCAGATGAGCGAGATCGCGGTCCTCGCGATCATCCCTCTCGTCGCGAAGTCGACCTCGCGCAAGACGCTGCTCGCCATCGGGCTCGCTGCGTACGCCGCCCGGATGGCGCTGTTCGCCTACACGGACTCGCTCCCGACGGTGCTGACCGGAGTGGCCCTGCACGGGCTCTGCTTCGGCTGCTTCATCTTCGTCGCGTTCATGGTCGTCGACGAGGAGACGACCCCCGACGTGCGCGCGAGCGCGCAGAACCTCTTCAACCTCGTGATCGTCGGGATCGGGATCATCGTCGGTAGCTGGGTCTCGACCGCGATCGTCGGGGCGTGGGCGATGGGCCCGGACGAGGTCATGGACTACCGGAAGCTCTTCAGCGTTCCGATGTGGGCGAGCCTCGCGTGCCTCGTCCTCCTGCTGCTCTTCTACCCGTCGCGTTCGCCGCGTCGGGGCGACGTCATAGCAGCCTGAGGCATGCCGCGCAGGCGGTGGGCGGCTTCCCCGGCGTCGGAGGGCGGGCCGCGTTTGCACGGTCGATACGTGACCGGGGGCGACGATCCGGCGCATGACGCGCGTCGGGCTGCCCGCTTGCGCGACCGTCGGCCGCCGTACCACCGCGATCGGACGATCCGCGCGATACTCTGACCCGCCAGTCGCCCGCTGGCGGGTTCTCCCACGCCGCCGAAGCTCCATGACGAGACCGAGCACCTCACTCCTCGCCGCCCTCTCCTTCCTCCTCCTCGGGTCGTCCACCGCTCCCCAGGAGTCCGGCACCTTCCGCGCCGCGCTGGAGTCGGCCGAACGGCTCGTCGAGGCCGAGCGCTGGGGCGACGCCGAGCTGGCGTCGGTGCGCGCGCTCGAGCGCGACCGGAGGAACACCGAGGCCTGGGCGGTGCGCGCTCGGGCGGCGGCCGGGGCCGGCGACGTCGACCTTCAGATCTACTGCCTCCACCAGGAGCTCCGCAACCTCGTCGCCCAGGGCGCGAAGAAGCGCGACCTCGAGGCGAAGCGCGCCGCGCTGACCGCCCTCGATCCGACGTTCGTCGAACTCGATTCGCTGCGCACCGACTTCTCCGAGCGGTTCGCGAAGGTCGCCAAGGACTACGAGGGGGCCGACCGCCCGCACGGGGCGATCCGCGTCTGGAAGGAGGTCCTCGCCCTCGATCCCGAGAACGCCGAGGCGATCGCCGCGATCGAGCGCATCGCGTCGCGCCCGGACCCGAGCCTGGCCGGCGACGCAAAGCCGAAGGACCTCTTCGAGGACGTCACCGCGGAGTGGATCGCGGAGTACGACGCCGAGCACGCGGAGTGGAACGACGCGGGAGAGGTCGAGCGGGACAACTACTTCACCGTCTCCAACGCCGGCTACGAGGTTCTGATCCGAACCGCCGAGGCGATGGAGCAGATGTCGGCGTTCTACAAGCAGTTCTTCCGCTACGGCACGCCGGAGGACGGTCGCAGCGTTTCGCGCATCACCGTCCACGTGTTCGGGTCGCGCGACGAGTACCTCGAGTACGGGATCGGTCCGCCCGTCGAGTGGTCGGCCGGGCACTTCACAGGGAGCCACGTCGAGTGCTACATCGGCGGCGGCGGCTTCGAGGGGATGGTCGGAGTGCTGTTCCACGAGGCCGCCCACCAGTACGTCGGGATCGCCACGAACGCGGTCGGCTGGCTGAACGAGGGCCTCGCGTCCTTCTTCGAGGGCACGCGGATCCTCCCGAACGGCGCGGTCATCATGAACGAGCCCGCCGACCACCGACTCTTCCCGCTCGCGACGCGAATGGACAAGGGCTGGATGGCGGACCACCTGGACGGCTACGACCCGGCCGACTCCAGCTCGACGCCCGAGAAGGCGCCGACCTGGTCGATCATCCTCGAGGGCAAGTTCACCTGGGGGCCGCCGTGGTACGCGCCCACGTGGGGCTTCGTCTTCTTCTGCTACAACTTCCAGGACCCGCTCGACGGACGCTTCATCTACCGAGACGTCTTCATGGACTTCGTCGACAAGTCGGGCGGCAAGGTCGGCAGCACGGCGATCAACACGTTCGAGGAGGTCGTCCTCGCCAACCCGAAGCCGGCGTACGAGATCCCCGAGGACATGGAGCTCGAGCGCGGCGACGCGGATGACTTCGAGCTGCCCCAGAACGTCGTCGAGCTCGACGACATCTGGAAGGAGTGGACC
This sequence comes from Planctomycetota bacterium, assembly GCA_039200205.1. GTDB lineage: Bacteria > Planctomycetota > UBA1135 > UBA1135 > Saltatorellus. The sequence continues at coordinate 2,245 of JBCCSK010000105.1, read as the reverse complement.
CTCCGCCTGCGCGACGAGCGCAGCGGCAAGCTGGAGCTGACGCGGCCCTACGCCCGCTGGGCAAGGCTCGCAGCTGCGAACGGAGACCCGCTCATCGCCAAGGAACACTTCGAGAAGGGGCTCGCGAACGACCCGGACGACTTCGATCTCGCCCTCGACTTCGCCCAGCACCTCGCCGGTGCGCTGGACGAGGCCGATCGCGCCTCCAGGATCGTCATGGACGGCCTGCGCCTTCTGGAGGCCGAGGCGGAGCCCGACCTCAAGCGCATTGCGAGGGCCGAGCGGCTCCTCTCCGAGCTCGATCCTAAGCGTCGCTCGCTCACGCGGACCCGCGACGAGCTCGCGGCCGCGGCGCGCGGCATCGTGGCCAAGTACGCGGAGGCCGAGCGGCCCGCGATGGTTCAGGACGTTGCGTGGCGCTTCGGCTCCGAGCTCGGCCTCACCGACCTGTTCGGCGTGTACGAGGACGCGGTCGTGTCGCGCGGCGGGGACATGGCCGTCTGGGACCTCGCGTACAACGAGCGTAGCCTCGAGGGCTGGGCGACCGGGAGCACGGTCTACCGCGCCGACGGGATCCGACTCGTTGCGGAGAACGGGGAGTTCGATCCGCGCGACTTCGACTACCAGATGCTGACCCTCGACCGGGTGACGAGCGGCGACTTCTCGCTCGAAGCGAGGATGCAGGCCGAGGAGGGTCGCACGACCTACGCCGGATTCGTGTTCGGCGCGAAGTCGACCGACACCTTCCACGGAGCGATCTACTTCCCGCCGCGCCGCGGCGCGGAAGGCACCGCAACGAGCGGGTTCTTCGACGTGATGTCGAGCTACGGTGGCGGCGTCGTGAAAGCCTGGCGCCACGTTCCCGTCGCCGTCGAGGAGACGGACGATGCGCCGCGAACGACCGCCGGCGAATGGCACACGCTGCGCCTCGACGTCGTCGGTTCACGCGTGGACGTGTGGTGGGACGGCTCGCTCCTGACGAGCCACGACTTTCAGCTGCGCGACGTCGTGCTCGGCGGCTTCGGCCTGCTCACGGGCAAGGGGGAGGCGAAGTTCCGCGACGTGCGGTACCTCGCGCGAGATCCGCGCGACCCCGCCGGCCGCGTCGAGCGCCGCCTGCGGCTGGAGCGCGCCGGTACGAGCCCCGATCGACCCGTCGACGGCAGCTTCCTCGGCCTCGTTCCGCCGTTCCCGAAGGTCGAGCGCTGGGTCCAGGAGCCGCGCGCGTCCTTCGCCGAGGTCGGGCCGCACCCGCAGCTCCTCGTCCTGTGGAGCATCCGGCAGAACAACATCGTCCCGATCGACGGATGGCTCCGATCGTTCGCGCAGCGGTGGGAGTCGGTCGGACTGGAGGTCGTCTCGATCGTATCGCCGAACGACTCAGAGGCCATCGAGGCCTACCTCGCGGAGCATCCGGTCCCGGGTAGTCTCGCGGTCGATTCGCGGCCGAAGGGGACGACCGGCATCGGGGAGGCGTTCACGCAGTACGCGATCCGTCGCTTCAACCTCCCGCGGATCCTGCTGCTCGACGTCGACGGCACCGTCGCGTGGGAGGGCGATCCCGGGTTCTCGTCGCAGTCGCCGCCCGAAGCGCCCTTCCCGTCGTACGTCGACACGCCGATGGAGGACCTCGTCGACCGTCGACAGCTCGTCGCCGTCGCCGCGTGGCGCAAGGAGTGGGAGAGCCGCGGCGCCGCCGCCCTCGCCGCCGGTGACGTCGCGTCGGCGCTCGACATCATGCGGCGCGCGCGCGAGTTCGGCGAACAGCCCTTCCGCGACGTGCGCGAGGCCCAGGCGCGACTCGACGCGCTCGAAGCCGCGATCGCGGACGCGGACGAGACGATCGCGATCATCGAGGAGGCGGAGGCCGGGCCTGCGCTCGACGTCCTGATCGAGTGGGCGGAGCTGCTCGGGTCGCCGTTCGATCGCAAGCGCGCGGCTTCGATCAAGAAGGCGGCGAAGGGCCGCGCGAGCTCTCACTGGAAGCGGGCGCAGCGCGAGGTGGAGAAGGCCGGCAAGGGGCGGGTGACCGAGGACGAGCTCCTCGCGGTCCTCGACGAGCTGGAGGGACCTCTCGTTAAGTCGCTCGCGTCGGCCGTGCGGACGCTGGGAGTCGAGGGCGCCGCTGGTTCGGCCGGGTCGATCCCGGCGGCGTGGCTCGCGCGGAACGTCCGCACGTCCGACGCGAGCGACTTCACGAGAGGTCCCTCCAGCTCGTCGAGGACCGCGAGGAGCTCGTCCGCGG
>JBCCSK010000104.1:0-16872 GCA_039200205.1 Planctomycetota bacterium | reverse complement strand
CGCCGACGTAGTAGGTCCCGGCGGTCACCGGCACACGCAGCTCGGGCAGGCCGAAGAACGGAAGGCGTCGCGAGGCCTCCGGGATCGCGTCGAAGTCGGCGTCGTAGAGCCAGAGGTCGACGTCGGTCGTCGGTGAATTGGCCGTCGGCGAGACCGTGAGGATGGCTCCAGCGGGGAGAACACCCGGCACCGGAATCGGATTGACGGGCGTCGTCTCCAGCTCGGAGATGATCGACGTCCGGCAGAGCTGCGTGTTGTCGAGGTCGACGTAGACCTCCTCGGCACCGCCGAAGCCGTACCACTGGACGAAGCGCTGCGGCGTCGTGTCGTCGACGCCCTCCTGGACGACGACCGTCGAGTCGACGTCGATCGTCGCATCGAACTGCGAGCGGCCGAGGATCCTCGGGAAGTTGCCGTTGACGGTCATCACCGGGACGATCCGGTGGCGGTAGATCCCCGGCGCGAGGGGAGCCGTCCTCACGCGGAAGATCTCCGCGTCGAAGAGGGGCGGGCAACCGGCGTCCTTGCGGAGCATGTCGCCAGAGACCATGTCGAACGCGGGCGTGGCGTCCCCCTTGGTCTCGTTCGGCTGGACGCCGAAGAACGTCGTCTGGGCGAACGTGCTCGGCAGTGCGACGAGGGCGAGGACGACGGGCAGGAGAGGGCGTTGGAATCGCATGGCAGGGGGGGAAGGAGCGGAGTCGAGGTTACCACGGGGACCCCGAATCGCCGGGCGAGCCGACTATCCTCTCGTCATGCGACGCGTCCCCTTCGCTTCGATCGCACTCCTGGCGCTCGGCGCGTGCGAAGCACCTCGCCAGGAGGTTCGCACGCCCGTCCCCGAGACCATCAACGACAGCTTTCTCGGTGACGACGTCGACGTCGATCGGTTCGTCGGTCGCTGGGAGCTCGAGAGTCGCGAGGTCTACGCCGGACGCGACGACATCGTTGCGGCCCTGGGGATCGAGCCCGGGGAGACGGTCGCGGACGTCGGCGTTGGCACGGGCCTGTTCCTGGAGCCGCTCGCCGACGCCGTCGGCGCGTCGGGCAGGCTGTACGCCGTCGACATCTCGCCCGCGTTCGTCTTCCACGTTCGCGAGCGAGCGCGCGAGGCCGGCCTGGATCACGTCGAGGTCGTCCTCTCGACGCAGCGCTCGGCCGAGCTTCCCGCGAACTCGATCGACGCCGTCCTTCTCTGCGACGTCTACCACCACTTCGAGTACCACGAGGACATGCTGCGCTCGATCCTGCGCGCGCTGAAGCCCGGCGGACGCTTCGTCGTCGTCGACTTCCACCGCATCCCCGGCGTCACGCGCGAGTGGCTCCTCGGTCACGTGCGCGCCGGACAGGAGGTCTTCGTCGGCGAGATCGTCGAGGCCGGCTTCCGGAAGGTCGACGAGATCGACGTGCCCGCGTTCGAGGAGAACTACCTCGTCCGCTTCGTGAAGGACGGACCTCAGTCGCGCGAGTAGAGCAGGTCTCCGCCGACGATCGTCATGTCGATCTGCGCGTCGCGGATCTCTTCTTCCGGGCAGCTCAGGATGTCCTTCGACAGCACGACGATGTCCGCGAGCTTGCCGGGCTGGAGCGATCCCTTGAGGTCCTCCTCGAAGGCCGCGTAGGCGTTCGCCATCGTGTACGAGTACAGCGCTTCCATGCGCGTCAGCGCCTCCTCGGGGTAGAACTGCGTCCCGTCCGAGAGGCGCCGCGTGACCGTCGCGTAGAAGCTCGCGATCGGGTCGAGGTCTTCGACCGGCGCATCGGTGCCGTTCGTGACGACGGCGCCGGAGTCGAGCAGCGTGCGCCACATGTAGGCGCCGCTCTCCGCGCGCTCCTCCCCGAGCCTCCGCAGCACCCACGGGGCATCCGACGTGCAGTGGACGCCCTGCATCGCGGGGATCACGCCGAGCTTCGCGAAGCGCGGGATGTCGTCGGGGTGCAGGTGCTGGGCGTGCTCGACGCGCCAGCGCAGCGCCCGCCGCTTCGGGTCGTCGCCGAAGACGCGCTCGAAGATGTCGAGCGTCTCGCGGTTCGCGCGATCGCCGATGGCGTGGACGCAGAGCTGCACGTCGTGCTCGAGCGCGAGCTCGGCGCAGGCGACGACGTCGTCGACCGGCACCGTGTTGAGGCCCGCGCTCTCGGGGAGATCCGCGTAGGGCTCGAGGAGCCACGCGCCGTGCGAGCCGAGAGCGCCGTCGATCGAGCGCTTGATGCCGCGGACCGAAAGGTGGTTGTCGCCGTATCCGATCACCCGGGTGTCGCCGAGTCGCTCGGCGAGCTCGTCGACGGGCTCGCGCAGCATCATCCACACGCGCACGTGCAGGTCGCCGGCGTCCGCCATGCGGCGCAGGAGCTCGGCGTCCTCGAACTTGCTCCCCGCGTCCTGGAAGCTCGTGACGCCCTTCCGCAGGCACTCGTCCACCGCGAAGACCGCCTGCCGGCGCGGATCGATCGGCTTCGAGCGCAGGTACGCTGGGCGCAGCAGTCCGGAGGCCGTCTCCCGCAGCGCCCCGATCGGGTTGCCCTCGGCGTCGCGCACGATCGTCCCGCCCTCCGGGTCGGACCGGTCGGCGTCGATGCCGCTGAGCTTCATCGCGAGCTCGTTCGCGAACGTCGCGTGACCGCTCGCGTGCGTGAGGATCACGGGGTTCTCCGGCGAGACCTTCGACAGCTCGTCGTGTCGCGGCAGCCCTTCGATGGCTCGCGGCGGCGCGGTCGTCCACTTCTCCTGGTGCCACCCGCGTCCGCGGATCAGCGTGCCGGGCTCCAGCTCCTTCGCTGCCGCGGCGACGAGCGCGACGATGTCGTCCCACGTCTTCGCGGTCCGCAGGTCGAGCTGCATCGCGGAGTCGCCGACGCCGAGGAAGTGCCCGTGCCCCTCGATGAAGCCCGGGATCGCGAGCCGACCCTCGAGGTCGATGACGCGGGTGCCCTCGCCGATCGTCTCCGCGATCTCGTCCTCGGTCCCGACGGCGATCACGCGCCCGCCGCGAACGGCGATGGCCCGGGCTTCGGTGCCCGCTTCGTCGACGGTGACGATCCGGCCGCCGGTCAGCACCAGATCGGAGGTGCCGAGGTCGTCCTGGTGCGGGGCGGCGAGGAGGAGGCCGAGAGCGATGGAAGCGATCATGGAAAGGAGACGTGTGGGCACTGCGCGTCAGGGCCTGCGGCCGGCGACCTCGGCGACGTAGGACGCGACGTCCTCCATCTGGCCGTCGGTCAGGACGCCGATCTGCTTCGGCATCACGCCGACGCCCTGCCGGACCGAGCGCAGCACCTGGTCGCGCCTCGGCCGCAGCTTGTCGAGGTCCGGTCCGAGGACGCCGATGGTGCCCGCGTCGTTCAGCTTGTGGCACTGCCCGCACTTCGGCATCGACGCGTTCAGGTAGACGTCGCGACCGCGCTTGGCGGATTCGCTGAGGGGCTTCGGGCCGCCGCACGCGGCGAGGATCCCGGCCGAGACGGCCAGGACGAAGGGGATCGAGCGCATCGCTGGGGGAGGATCGGGGAGTCAGACGACGCGGACGGTCACGCTCGGATCGCGCCATCCGTTGTGCGCGTAGCCGCGCTCGTTCGGGTTCGGCATCTCCGGCTGCTCTGCGCCGGAGGCGTCGCGCGCGCGACACGCGATCGTGTGAGAGCCCGAGGTCGCGTTCCACGCGAACGAGAACACGCGCCAGGCGAACGGCCCGAGGTCGTCGCCCGAGAGCTCGGCCGCCGACCAGGTCGCGCCGCCGTCCGTCGTGACCTCGACGGCATCGATCGGAGTGCCACCGGAGAACGCGACGCCGGTGACCTGGACGGGTCCTGCGTCGACCGGCGCATCGCCGAGCGGCGCGTCGACCCACGACTTGACGTTCATCTCCCACATCGACGGATCGCCCGGCTCGACGGTTTCGCCGATCGGACGCACGCGATAGCTGGAGACCTGAATCTTCGCGTCGGACTCGTCGGCGGTCGCCGCGAGGCGCTTCACGTACTTGACGCTGTTGACGCCGTAGTAGCCGGGAACCACGAGTCGCAGCGGACCGCCGTGCGTGAGCGGAACGGGCTCGCCGTTCATCTCCCACGCGAGGATCGCGTCGGCGAGTCCCTTCGCGAGCGGCACCGAGCGCTCGACCACGATCTGGCGCGGATCGAGTCCCTCGGGGAGCGGTTCTCCGCCCGTCCCGGTCAGGAAGCGCATGCCTTCTGCCGCGCCGCCGAGCGCGTCGAAGACCGCGCGGACCGGCACGCCCGTCCATTCGACGTTGGCCGCGGCGCCGACGCCCCACGGCGAACCCGACGGGCCGTGGTCGAAGAAGCGTCGGCCGTTCCCCGAGCACTGCAGGACGGAGACGACCGTCTCGGAGCCCAGCGCCTGGAGCTCGGCCAGGGTCAGCGTCTTCGGCTGAGCCACGCCCTCGACGTCCACCGACCACGCGCTGCGGTCGTCGAGGATCGACGCCTCCGGCATCGGGAGGTTGGCGCGGACGAAGACGTGCTTCGTTGGCGTGATCCCCCCGCTCAGCCGCGCGCGCTTCGTCTCGATCGTCCAGGGGTTGGTGCCGTGCACCAGGAAGTCGTCGGGGACGAGCCCGTCGGGCAGGACCAGGTCGGCCGACTCGGCCTCGCCGGCGCCGCCGCCGCACGAGGCGAACCAGAGGGCGCTGGCGGCCAGGCCGATCGAGCGGCCGAGGAAACGGCGACGGTCGAGGCTCCAGGGATCGCGGTCGTGCATGGGAGAGCGTGGGGGGAGGGGCTGCGGACGGCCGCCAAGGGTAGCGCGAACGCTGCATCCGATCCGCCGTGCCGGGCGACTCCCCGCCGCACCCCAGCCCCCCGCGACATGCTCTCCCAACTCGCCGTCTCCACCCTTCTCGCCGGTTCCTTCAGCTCCGACGCCGATTCGCGCACCTGGCCCCAGTGGCGCGGACCCGACCGCGACGGTGTCGTCGAGGGCCCCCAGTGGCCGTCCGAGCTCACGGAAGAGACGGTCGTCGAGAGCTGGTCCATCGCCGACCTCGGCGAGAGCTACGCGGCGCCGATCGTCTCGGAGTCGCTCGTGTTCACGGTCTCGACCGAGGACGACGAGGAGATCGCTCAGGCCTACGACCGGGCGACCGGCAAGCTCGCGTGGGAGACGCGCTGGGAGGGCTCGATGACGGTTCCGTTCTTCGCTGCGAAGAACGGGTCGTGGATCCGCAGCACGCCCGCGTTCGACGGGAAGACCGTCTACGTCGGAGGCATGGAGGAGAGGCTCGTCGCCCTCGACGCCGAGAGCGGCTCGATGCGCTGGCAGGTCGACTTCGTCGAGCGCTTCGGCACGGAGATGGGCAAGTTCGGCTTCATCTGCTCGCCGCTCGTCGCGGACGGCGCCGTCTACGTCCAGGCGGGCTCCTCGCTCGTGCGCCTCGACGCGAAGACCGGCGAGACGGTCTGGCGCTCGACGGAGGCTCCGAACGGAGCGAGCGCCGACAGCGCGTTCAGCTCACCGATCCTCGCCGAGCTCGCGGGTCGCGAGCAGCTCGTCGTCCAGTCGCGGACGCACCTCGCGGGCATCGATCCGAAGAGCGGCGAGTCGCTGTGGTCGACGGCCGTCGAGGCGTTCCGCGGGATGAACATCCTGACGCCGCAGCCGTTCGGCGACGCGATCTTCACGTCGGCCTACGGCGGTCGCGCGCACCTCTACGCGGTCGAGAACGACGACGATGGGATCGCCGTGACGGAGGCCTGGAGCGGACGCGCGCAGGGCTACATGACGTCGCCGGTCGTGCTCGGCGACCACGCGTACCTCTTCCTTCGCAGCAACCGATTCACCTGCGTCGACCTCACCGAGGGCACCGACGCCTGGATCTCCGAGCCGACGGGTGACGAGTACTGGTCGCTCGTCGGGCAGGGCGATCGCATCCTCGCGCTGGCCGACACCGGCATCCTGCGCCTCGTGCGCGCGACGCCGGAGAAGTACGACGTCCTCGGCGAGGTCGACCTCGTCGAGGGGCCGAGCTGGGCGCACCTCGCCGTCACCGCCCCCGCGGAGGGCGACGAGGGCGCCGAGATCTTCGTGCGCGCCCAGACGTCGCTGCACGCGTACCGCTGGAAGTGATCGAAGATCAGCGACTGCGCACGGCGATGCCCTTCACCTCGAAGTGCGCGCCGCGCAGCAGCGGGCCCGACCCGATGAACGCTCGCGTCGGGAACGTCCCGTCGAAGTAGGTCGCGTAGATCGCGTTGAACTGGTCGTACAGCGCGGGGTCGGTGCAGTAGACCGTCACCGAGACGAGGTCGTTCATCTCGAGTTCGGCGGCGGCGAGGACCTCGGCGAGACCGTCGAGGGCATTGCGAACCTCGTCTTCGATCGAGCTCGGCACCGCTCCCGTTTCGGGATCGAGGCCGAGCTTGCCGCTGAGGTAGACGGTGTCTCCGACCTGGACCGCGTTGCTGTAGACCGCGGACAGGGATCGGCCGGGAAGGTTGATGTCGCGACGCTCGGGCGCACCGGCGCAGGCGGTCAGGGCCGTCACGGCGAGGAGAAGCTGGATCTTGGAGTTCATCGAGGCGCGAGAATAGCGGCCCCGAGACATCAGGATCGCGATGTGCGGAACCTCGTGGGCCTCCCCTGCATCTTTCCTTTACGAAGTGGCCCGCGCATCAGGCGAACCTGGTGCGCGGGCCGAGGTTCGACGGAGCGCGCCTGCCTGTCGCGCATCCGTCGGCGCCGGCCCGCTTGCCCTGCCGGGGGCACGCGTTTCGCCAGTGGGCGAGGCCGACACTCGAAGAGTCCCTCGGTAAAGGAAGTGTTGCTGAGAGAAGGCGCACGATTCTCGAAGCGGTTCACAAGTGCCCCTGCGTTGTCCAGAGGGGCCCTGCGCATCCGGCCGGGCCGCCGCCTCTGCCCGGCCATGCGACTCCTCTCTTCGACCTTCCTCCTCGCCTCCTCTGCCGCCGCACAGGCGCCGGAGGTCCTCTACTACACGTTCGACGGCATGGACGCCGCGAACGTCGCCTCGCCGGGCGTGGGCGACGGTGTGGCGAACGCCGACGTCGTGTTCGGTCCTGGGATCTGTGGAGCGGGCGCGGCGATCGCAGGCGGCGCGGCGGCCCGGATCGAAACGGGCTGGCGCGTCGACCTCGGGACGGGCAGCTGGACGATCGGGATGTGGATCGATCTGAGCGCCGGCGGCAACGCGTTCCAGTACTTCTGGGGCTCGGCGAGCACCGGCGGTGTGCGCTGCTTCTGCGGCGGCGTCGCCGGCGTCGACGGGATCATGATGCGAACGCTCGAGGACGACGTGGTCCTCCCCGGCGGCGCACCGACGGCGGGGCCGACGCACTGCGCCTGGATCTACGACGCTCCGAATCAGACGGTGCGCGGCTACGTGAACGGAGCGCTCGTCGCGACCGTCGTGCAGGGTGCACCCCTCGACATCGTGGGCACGGCCGCCGACTTCGAGGTCATGGACTACGTCGGCGCGATGGACCCCGGCAACGTGATCGACGACCTTCGCGTCTACCGGCGCGCGATCGGGAGCGTCGAGCTCGACGCGTGGGTCCAGGGCTGCGGGACCGGGAACCTCGGGATCGGCTACTGCGGTCCGGCGGTTCCCAACTCAACCGGCGCGCCGGCCGTGATCACCGCGGGTGGGAGCGACGTCGCCTCGATGAACGATGTGACGCTGCGTGCCGCCGAGCTTCCCGTAGGGTCGTTCGGCTTCTTCCTCGCAAGCCGTGTCCAGGGCACGCTTCCGAACCCCGGTGGTTCGGAGGGGACCCTCTGTCTCGCCGGTTCCATCGGGCGCTACGTCGGACCCGGACAGATCCAGCAGTCGGGTTCGACCGGCGCGATCTCGCTCGCACTGAACCTGAGCCAGGTGCCGCAGCCGACCGGCTTCGTCGTCGCGTCCGCGGGCCAGACCTGGAACTTCCAGGCCTGGTACCGGGATGCGATCGGGGGTCAGGCGACGTCGAACTTCACGGACGGTTTGGCGATCGACTTCCGGTGACGCGACGTGCGTCGGGCGTGAGCAGCGATCGCTGCAGCCTGCGCCGCCCACTCCCTCATTCGAAGACGAGCTCGACCGCGTGCGTCGTGTTCGTCGACGGGACGCCGCCGTCGGCGTCTCGGAACCAGTACTGGAAGGCGAGGCGCGTCCCGGGCGTGAACGAGAGGCTCGGCGGGAGCCCGGCCGAGGGGACGGCGAACGTACGCCGGCCCGAGCCGTCCGCGTTGCCCGCGGCGCTGATGATCCGCGAGATCGGCCCGCCGAGGCACAGGTCGCCGAAGCCGCCGCCGAGTCCGGGGACCTGGTCCCGACTGCCCGAAGCCAGAAGGTAGCCGTAGGTCCCCGCCGGCATCCCGAAGACGTCGAACGCGAGGTCGTCCGCGGCGGCGTCGACGCTTCCGTGGGGGACCAGCGTCGCCGTCGCTCCCGAGCTGCCGGGACGTCCGACGCAGTAGGCCTTGCCCAGGCGTCGGTCGACGTCGTAGACGAGGGCTGCGCCGCTGTCGGCTGACGGCGCGTCGGCCTGTGGGGCGCCCACGAGCAGCGTGGACCCGTCGAGTGCGAGCGACGCAGCGAACGCGGTGGACCCGCCGGCCGCGGCCTCGACGATCAGACTGCGCGGAGTCCAGCCCGATCCGTTGGCGACGAACTCGAACGCTGCGCCCGAGCTGCTCGACGCGCCGAGGCGGCGGAGCGCGCCGACGACGACGCGCGATCCCGACACCGCGACCGTCTCACCGAAGCCCTCGTCGTCGCCGTCGAAGGGCGCGAGTTCCTCGACGTCGACCCAGCCGGACGCGGACCGGATCCACACGAACGCGCGCCGGTCGAGCGACCCGACGGCGATGCGCTCGACGCCGCCGTCCACGTCGACCGCGACGTCGTGGCCGTGGTAGGTCACCACGAACGCGCTCGGGTGTTCGAGCCGAGACTCGAGCGCGTGCGAACCGGACGGGCCGCGCCGATAGACGTACGTCGCGCCGGAGTCGTACGACTGCGCGTCCTCGCCGGGTGCGCCGACGACGAGCAGCGGACCGTCCATCGCCACCGCTTCGCCGAACTCGGCGCCATCAAACACGGTCGCCGGCCGCGAGGCCGCGCCCGTGGACGTCCACTGCGCCGAGGGCGTTCGCTCGACGAGGTGGACGGTGCCGATGAAGTCGGGCTGTCCGATCGCCGCCACGCCGTCCTCGACGGCGACGTCCCATCCGAAGCGCTCGCGCGTCGGGTCGCCGTCGAAGCGGGCGCGCTCGAACCACGCGCCGCCCGGGCCTCGCTCGAAGACGTAGGCGCTTCCGGGTGAGTCGAAGGACCCGGATCCGCGGCCCGGTGCGCCGCCGACGATCACGTCGCGACCGTTCGCTCGGCGGTCGACCGCGACCGAGGCGCCGAACGCGTCGCGCGTCGCGCCGTCCGACGCGGTCAGTCGCGCTTCCTGGGACCACGCTCCGGCGATGCGGCGGAAGACGGTCACCGTGCCCGGGCCGTACGCCGCCGTGGCGCTGCCGACGTCGTCGCGCGCGCCGACCACCGCGAGGTCGCCCTCGATGGCGACGGCCGATCCGAAGCCGTCGGAGGCGGTCGGAATGGGGTTGGTGAGGTCGGTTGGACCCGTCGGACTCTGCGTGACGAGGACGAGAGCGAGGTGTGCGGCGAGCATGGGGAGCGTGGGCGTGCGCGACGACCGTTCGTCGGGGCCGTCGAGCCTACCTGCATCCTGCGATCCCGCTACCGCGCTCCAGAATGCAGCGACGCGCGGCGGCTGCAGCAGCCACCGCGCGTCGCGGGAGTCCGGATGAAGATCGCGTCACGTGGACGCGATCTCCGCCGTCACTTGGAAGCCAGTCGCGCCCGGAGCCGCTTGACGAACGCCTTCGCCTGCGTGGCGACGATCGTGCCGTCGTACTTCTCGGCCAGCTTCTCGGCCTTGTCGATCGCTCCTTCCACCTGGCGCTTCTTGTCGAGCTTGCCGTTCTCGAGCTTGGCGAGCTTCTTCTGGCCTTCGAGGACGTTCTCGATCTCCTCGTCGCCTTCCATCGACGAGAGCGTCGACGCGACGGCGCTCTCCTGCTCGAGGCCGTCGAGGTTTCCGTCGAGCGACTCGGCGATGACGAGAGCGGCGTAATAGTCACCCTTGTCGAAGGCCTTCTTCATCGCGGCCATGCGACCGTCCAGCTTGCGAACGACCGCCTCGCGGACGTCCTCGGCTCCCTCGACGCCCTTGGCGGCGAGCTTGTCGACTTCCTCGAGCGCATCGCTGAACTCGTTGTCGATCACGCTGTCGGCGACGCCGCCGTAGGTCTTGCCCCAGCCGAAGGTGATCGACTTGCTCGCGCCTTTGAGGACCTCCTTGACCTTGCCGCTCGTCAATTCGTACGGCGAGCCCGTCCAGACCATCTTGCCGTTGGGGTCGAAGAGCGCCGCGTGCGGGATGCCTTCGACGCCGGCGAGCTCGCTCAGCTTGCCGTCCTTCGCGAACGCGAACGGATACTCGGCGCCGAGGTTCTCGATCCAGGCGAACGTCTTGTCGCGGTCATTGGACGCGTTGGTCACGGCCAACACGGAGAGGCCCTTCGAATCGAAGTCCTCGTGGAGTCTGTTGAGGTGCGGAACTGCACCTCGGCACGGGCCTCACCACTCGGCGAAGAACTCGACGAGGACGGCCCGTCCACCCAGCTCGGAGAAGTCGTCCACGTAGGGGTGGATGATCTCCAGATCGGTTTCGGGCAGGGTGGTCTCGTCCGGGACGGTCGCCGCGAAGGTCGCGGCCGCCGCGCCGAGGACGAGTGACGTGGTCAGGATGTTCATCGGTGTCGGAACGTCGATCAGGGGTGCGAGGGGGCGGGGTCCCCGCGATGAGGATAGCCAGCGGTACGGATCGAGCCGCCGAATCGGCGTGAATCGTACGTAGGAGCCCGTTCAGGGCTCGCGGGGCCCCAGCGGCTCCTCGAGCTCGGCGAGGCGTACGCGCAGTCGTTCGACGCGGTCTCCCTGCGCCGGGTCCGCCGCGAGGTTTCGCGTCTCTCCCGGATCGAGCTGGAGATCGAACAGCTGGGTCCAGGACGGATACCCGGGGTAGGTCACGAGCTTCCACGACTCAGTGCGGACGGCGAAGAGTCGCAGGGGCGGCATGTGGAACTCGTAGACGAAGGCGTCGCGCCACGGGGCGGCGCCATCCGCGGGTCCCTCGAGGAGCGGTCGCAGGCTCCTCCCGTGCATCGACGCGGGCGGCGCGACGCCGGCGAGATCGAGGAACGTCGGAGCGAGGTCGACGCTCAGCGCGAGCTCGTCGCGCACCGAGCCCGCGGGAACGCGTCCAGGGTAGCGGACGATCATCGGGACGCGGATCGACTCCTCGTACGCGCTGCGCTTGCCGATGTCGCCGTGCGCGCCGAAGTTGTAGCCGTTGTCGCTCGTGTACACGACGAGCGTGTCGTCGCCGAGTCCGAGCGCGTCGATCTCGCTCAGGATGCGCCCGACGTCGTCGTCGAGCGCGGTCAGGACCTGGTGGTACCCGACGTACTCGCTCTGAAGCTCTTCGGCGTCCATGACGTACGCCGGGCGCTCGACGTCTCCGAGCGAGTCGGTCCAGTTCTCGGGGACGTCTTCGTTCGGCACGTCCACGCCGGATTCGGCGAGCACGTCCGGCTCGAAGCGCCTCGGGTACGGCGGCAGCGCGTCCGCGTTCGACGGCGGTGAGAAGGTCCTGTCGGCGTAGTCCTGCGCCCTTCGCGGCGGCGCCTGGCGCGGTGCGTGCGGACCCTTGAAGCCAACGCACAGGAGGAACGGCCGATCCCGCTCGCGACGCAGGAACTCGATCGCGTAGTCGGTCGTGACGTCGTCGACCCAGCCCTCCGGCCGCTCCCAGCGCACCTCGGATCCGCCGACCTGGAAGCGGCAGCCGAAGTAGTGGCCCTGGTGGTACGTCGCCCGGTACGAGAACCCGCGCGGCACGCGATCGTCTCCGTAGTCGAGGTGCCACTTGCCGACGTAGGCCGTGTCGTATCCGGCCTCCGACAGGAGGGCGGGGAAGGTCGTCAGCGACGAATCGAAGTCCTCGCGGTTCTCGATCAGTCCGTGAGCGCGCACGTACTGCCCGGTCATGATGCTCGCGCGCGACGGCGCGCACAGCGACGTGGTGACGAACGCGTGCGTGAAGCGCATCCCCTCGCTCGCGAGCTGGTCGAGACGCGGCGTCTCGATCCACGGGTGACCGGCGACCCCGAGCGTGTCGTGGCCGTGATCGTCGCTCAGCATGAGGACGATATTGGGACGCTTTTCGACCACGCTCTCGCCCTCGGCCGGAGGCCGCTCGGAGCATGCGACGAGCGACGTGAGGAGGAGCGGGAGGACGCAGGGGATTCGGCGCGGATTCATCGCACGAACGAGATTAGCGCGGGGGAGAGCGTCTCGCGCCGCGCACTCCGCCGATGACACATGTAGTCTCCGCGCGTGAGCGCCACGCCCTCTCGTCGCCTGCTTCGGATCGCGGCCATCGTGTGGCTGATCGGCGCGATCGCAGCGCAGCCTTGGTGCGTCGAGCGGTGGGCGGGGCGCGCGCCGCTGCCGAAGGCGCAGCTGCTCCTCTGGGGCGCATCAGGCGTGCTCGTGCTCTTCGCGGCCCTGACGTGGTTCGGAGCGGGGCGCTCCTCGATCGCACGGCTGAACCTCCTCGCGGCGTCGCTGGTCGTCCTCGGGATCCCTCTCGCCGAGGTCGCACTTCGCGCGTCGTTCCTGATCGAGGGGTCGCCCACTCGCGCGCCCATTCGGTTCTCGCACAACCTCCTCGACGACGATTACTGGGTCCTCATGGGGCGCTGGACGGATCCGGAGGAGCGGATCGCGCCGGCTCGGATTCACGCGGGACTCGGTTGGAGCCAGACGGACGTCACGCAGGAGAACCCCCTCGGCCTGTTCCCCGAGACGCGCGGGCTCCTGAAGCGTGACGGCCGGCCGAAGGTGCTCTTCTACGGCGACTCGTACGTCGCCGGTCAGTCGCGACCGGAGAACTGGATCCCCGCCTATCTAGACGCGCGCCTCCCCGGAACCGACGTCGTCAACCTGGGCGTCGGAGGGTACGGGACCGGGCAGGCGTACCTCCTGTACGGCGCGACGCGCGAACTCGTCGAGCGACCGTTGGTGATCATGAGCTCGATGGTCTACGACTTCGATCGCGCGATCCTGAGCGTTCGCTCGTACCAGAAGCCGCGCCTGCGCGTGCACGACAGCGGGACGATCGTCGTGACGAACACGCCCGTCGACGAGGACCCGGACCGCTTCTTCCGCGACGCGCCGCTGTCGTTCCAGAGCTTCGTACTGAAGGCGCTGGAGCGGCGCTACCTTCCTCTCGAGGACCCCCTGTTCCCGGAGAAGCGTGCGCTGAACCGAGCGATCCTCGAGGCGACCGCCGACCTCGCCGCGTCCGACGGCTCCGACCTGCTCTACGTCCTGTTCCATCCTGCGAAGGAGCTCGCCGAGCAGGACTTCCGCTCCCAGTTCTTCCTCGAGTCCCTCGCGGACCTCGGGATCGAGTGCTTCGACACGCGCGGCCCCCTCCTCGACCACGTCGCGGACAGCGCTGTTGGCATCGGGAAGATGTACGTGAACGGGCACCACAACGACCTCGGCAACCAGGTGATCGGAGAGGCCCTCCTCGTGCGCCTCCGTGAGCTCGGCTTCGAGTGATCGCTGGCGGCGAGGTCGGGTTAGGCAGATCTTGATGTCCGGATGCGGGCGGCCGTGCGAGCCTGTGCGGCATGTCTCCCCTCGTCCTCGCGATCGCGTCCCTCCTCTCGCCGACGCCGTCCGACCCGCTGTTCGTCGAGGTGGGTGCACTTCGCGGCCTGGAGCCCTACGTCCTCGGGGGTGGGATGGCGAGCGGTCTGGCGGCCCAAGACTTCGATGACGATGGAGACGTCGACCTCTTCGTGCCGAACGGCCTCGGCGCAACGGACCAGCTCTACGTCAACGACGGGTCGGGGCAGTTCGTCGAGAGCGCTGCGGCGCTCGGGCTCGCGATCGACGGGAACCACCGCGGCGCGCTCTGGTTCGACGCCGACGGCGACTCGGACCTCGACCTGCTCGTGGCGGGTGACTGCTTCGAGGACGTCCCCTGCGGAACGGGGTCGACGCTCCGTCTGCACGAGCAGCTCGCCGACGGGACCTTCCGAGAGGTGACGCTCGCAGCGGGCCTCGGCCGGAACCTCTCGTTCCGATCGGACGCGCACGTCGGCGGGCTGTCCGCCGGCGACATCGACGGGGACGGGGATCTCGACCTGCTCGTCGCGATGTGGGAGGGCCTCGCGCACCTCTACGTGAACGATGGCACGGGCCGCTTCGTCGATCGCGGCCGCGACGCCGGACTTCAGGTCTTCCGCGACCACTGGCAGCCCGTGATGTTCGACTTCGACGCGGACGGTCGGCTCGACGTGTTCCAGGCGGTCGACTTCGGTGCGAACATGCTCTGGATGAACCAGGGCGACGGGACGTTCGTCGACGCTGCGCCGAGCGCGGGCGTCGACACGGCCTTCAACGAGATGGGCGTTTCTCTCGCCGACTTCGACCGCGACGGCGACCTCGACCTCTACGTGACGAACATCTTCACGCCGACGGGCCGCCACAACGTCCTGTTCGCGCGACGTGGCACCGAGCTGCGCTTCGACGAGGTGTCGGGTCAATTCGGCGTGCGCGACTCGGGCTGCGGCTGGGGGAACAGCTTCTTCGACGCCGACCTCGACGGCTGGATGGACCTCGTCGCATCGAACTCGTGCGCGTTCGGCAGCACGCGCTTCTTCTACAGCCGCGTCGGAGAGGGCGGCGGCTTCGAGGACGTCACCGTGCGCGTCGGGCTCGACGGGTTCGACGGCACGGGAACGGTGACCTTCGACATGGACGGCGACGGTGACCGCGACATCGCTCAGGTCGGCGCGGCGGGCATTCGGCTCTTCGAGAACCGTCTCGCGCCGGGGACCGATCGCCACTTCCTCGTCGTGCGGCCGCGCCTGCAGGGAGGTCGAGCGCGCGCGATCAGCGCGTCCGTCACGGTCTTCGACGGCGTCCACCACACGACGCGCGCGATCCTCGCCGGGTCCAGCACGCTCTCGCAGGAGCCGGCCGAGGCGCACTTCGGACTCGACGACGTCACGAGCGTCGACGTCAGCGTCCGCTGGCCCGACGGAAGCGTCACGACTCTCGTCGACGTCGCCGCGGACCAGGTGCTCGACGTCGTGGCGCCCTGAACCGCGGCCGATCAGCGCTGCCGTTCCTGGCGCGTGACGATCGGGACGTAGCCGACCTCGAGGCCAGCGGGAGGCGTGACGAGGAGCGCGGGGTCGAGCGCGACGAGCTCTCCTGACGTCGGCGGCGCCATGTACTCGCGGTCGATCGGCCACGCGCGGTGGATCTCCTCGACGAGGTCCTGCAGCGCGCGCCGCTTCTCCTCGCTCCAGTCGTACTGCTGGAACGTCGGCTGGTCGACGAAGCGATACCACGCGTAGGTGACGAGCGAGCCGTCGCCGAGTTCCTTCGTGAAGGGGCCTCGCGCGGGCCCGGGCTCCGTCCAGGCGCCCGCCGCCGGTGACGTGAACGGGTCGCCGGGGTCCGCGAGCTCGAAGCTCGCGTCGAGGAGGCCGATGGACTCGGGAACGTCGTCAGCGGCGAC
This sequence comes from Planctomycetota bacterium, assembly GCA_039200205.1. GTDB lineage: Bacteria > Planctomycetota > UBA1135 > UBA1135 > Saltatorellus. The sequence continues at coordinate 1,230 of JBCCSK010000104.1, read as the reverse complement.
CGCGATGCGCTTTCCGTCCTCGTGCCTGTAGTACTGAGGGAACTGGCCGCGCGGAGCCTGGCCGCCGTCCTTCCAGACCAGTCCCCAGGTGTTGTCGTCGAACACGCGCGTGTCGAAGGTGTTGGCGACGCCCTCCATCGGAAGTCCATCCTGGTCGAATCCCGGCGTTCGAGTGCTGAGCTCGGCCACGAAGGCGCCCTCCGCGTCGAACCGGCCGCTCGGCGCAGCTCCGCCCTCACGCCATGCGAGGAAGTCGTCGTAGAGCGCGGCGCGCGAGTAGTACGTCACGTCCTGGACCAGCACGGCGCGTCCCTCGTCGTCGACGGGAAAGCGAAGCGTCGGGATCTTCGAGTACGTCCGGCCCCCCTCTTCGGTCGCGACGAGCTGCGGGACCGTGTTGATCTCCATCGCGCCGCCGCCCATGAGTCCAGGCCGCGAGTCGAGTCCGCGACCGTGCAAGAACGGCTCGTCGAACAGGTCGGCGATCTTGCTCCACGTCTCGGGGACGTAGTACGCGATCGGCCCCTTGAAGTTCGTCGTGCTGATGAAGCACGTCCACGCGTGGCTCCCCGTCGGCGCGCGGCCATCATCGCTCGGCACCGGAGCGGTGAACGGCAAGGCCATGTACGTGTAGCCGAAGAAGCGCCCGTTCGGCTCGTCGGCGAACGGCAGCGCGTCCGGCGGGATCAGGAGGCGGTTGCTCAGCTGCGCGATGCCCAGCCGTTCGTCGGGCAGAGCTTCTGTGCTGTAGAAGAACGACCACCCCGGCGATCCGACCTCGTAGTCGTAGCACTGCGGCGTCGCATTCATGCTGAACTTGGGAGGCCCGTACCGGAACCGGTTGCCGCGCCAGTAGCCGAGTCCGCCCTCGACGGTCTGGAAGACGCTCGACCAGGTGGGCCCGCGCTCCTTCCAGCGGCGTGCGAGCGTCCCCTCGGGCGCGAGGGGCGTGTCCTCGTTGTCGCGGTTGTCGGGCAGGATCCAGCCGCTCGCGAGGCCGATCTGGAAGTGCGCGAGGGGCTCCTCGATCAGCGACCACGCGGCGGAGTAGAAGCCCATGCCGTAGCCGTACGCGGCGCGGTCCTCGGGTTGGCTGGCGCTGTAGCCGATGTAGCCGTGCAGTCCGCGGCCGGTCTCTTCGACGGTCGGTTCTTGCACCGGAAGCGCGAGTGCAGCTGCGAAGGCGAGAGCGTTGCGTCGTTGCATCGTTCCAGGGGCTGTGGGTGGGGG
>JBCCSK010000103.1:0-17097 GCA_039200205.1 Planctomycetota bacterium | reverse complement strand
GTCCTCGCGCTGATCCACCTCCACCGCGCCGAGACCGTCCCCTTCCTCTACTTCCAATTCTGATCCGACGGCGATGAGCGAGAGCCTGATCACCGACTGCGAGGGAGACGGAACGCTGCCGCGTTCCGCCTCGCGCGTCGTCGCTCTCGTCTTCATCGCCGTGCTCGGCGGCGCCGCGATCGTCGACACGTTCTTCCCCAGCCAGGACGCGGTTCCGGTCGGCGCCGAGCGTCGAGACCTCCTCCGCCAGGAGGCCGAGGCCAACCTGGCGGACGGCTCGCTCGCGCGGCTCTTCGAGACGAAGCTCCGCATGCGGTCGCGCGTGCGCCAGACCGTCGTCCCGTGGTGGTCGGCGTTCCTGCTCCGCACGACCGGAGATGCGCTTCGCTCACTCGTCGTCGGCGAGGGTGACGTCCTCTTGATCCGCAGCCGACTGGAGATCCCCTCGCTCGATCCGGAGCCGCTCGCCGAGACCGGCGTCCGCGTCCTCGCGGCGCTCGAGCGGCGCCTGGAGACCGCCGGAACGCGCATGGTGATGGTCCCGATCCCGCGCAAAGCCGCCGTCTGCGCGGAGCTCCTCCCGCCGGGAACGGACGGCCGCGTCGACGTCGACCGAACCGTGATCGGGCGGCTCCGCGAGGAGGGAATGGAGACCGTCGACCTCTTCGACGCGTGGCGCACGCTCGATCCGATGCAGATCTACATGCGCTACGACTCGCACTGGGGCGCCGCCGGTCAGCGCGCGGCCGCGCGCGCCGTGGCCGAGGTCGTCGGGACGTCGGGTCCCACCGAGATCGAGCTGGTCGTGGACCGGGTGGAGCTCGAGGAGGCTCGCTCGCTGCAGATGACCGGGATCCCGCCGGAGTCCCGCGCGGCCCGGTGGATCCCGATCGCCGAACACGAGCGCTACCGGCTCGTCCCCCCCGAGGTCGACGCGGTCGTACGGGACCGCTCACGGTGGCAGGACCGCGTGATCGTCGGCAGCAGCTACACGCAGGGGCGCGACTTCGCGCTGATGCTCTCCGCCGAACTCGACGAACCTGTCTGGGAGCAGGGCTACATCGCGCGGCCCTTCCCCGAACACCTCGCGCGCTTCTTCCGCGAGCTCGGCGATCGTCCGTTCCCGCGCCTCCTCCTGTGGGAGTTCGCGCTGCACGAAGTTCTGAACGACGGTCGCGCGATGTCGCCCCTCGAGCGCGAGGCGCTCGGACTCGTGTGGTCGACCGCGCCGTCGGCGAGCGGCACGCCCGTGAGCGAGGAGACTCCCGTTCTGGATCGCAAGGGCGCGCAGATCCTCCTGGGCAACGGCCGCGCCGAATCCACGGGAGACGGCGTGCTCGGCGTTCGGCTGCGCGGCGACGGGCTCGACGGAACGCGCTGGACGTACGAATCACGGTGGATGCGCTGGAGCTTCCGCTGGCCGCGCGAGACATCCGAGGTCGTCGTCCCGATCATCCACGCTCCCGGCGAGCGTCCTCGGATCGCCATCACGGCGCTGGACGGCGAGGATGCGCTCGCGCGGACGTCCGCGACCGTCGAGGTCGTCGGCGCGCCTCGCGCGCTTCGGTCGGGCACCCTCGCCCCCCGCAAGAAGGACAGCGAGTGGCGGGCGGAGATCCTCGGGGAGCCGCTGCAAGTCCCCGAGCACGCGGCCCTCCTGCTGAAGACGCCTTCGAAGCCGCGAGCAGGAGAGGTCTCGGTCGTCGCGACGACCGCCGACGGCGCACGACGATCGTGGACGATGTCTCCGGGACACGACGGCGTGGTCGCGATCTCGCTTCAGTCCTTCGCCGGCCGCCGCATCGCGTCGATCGAGGTCAGCACGAGAGTCGCACCGAACGTCGTCGCGGGACGCGCCTGGTCGATCGTCGCCCCCTGACCCCCTACCGGTCGGAGTCTCTCTCCGCCTCGCGCAGCGCTCGCTCGACGGCCTCGACCACGCCAACCTCACCTTCGGCGCTCTTCCTCAGCGTGCTGAGGTCGTCACGTGCCCGCTCGAGGTCCCCTGCGGCGACGGCGGCGAGCGCGCGGTTTCCGAGCGTCTCCAGGTCTGACGGGTCGAGGTCGAGCGCGAGCGTCCACTCGACCGTGGCCTCGTCGAAGCGCCCGAGCAGGTGGAGGGTGTACGCGCGCGCGCGGCGCGCGAGCACGTACGTCTCGTCCGCTGCGATCGCCGCGTCGAACCGACCGAGCGCGCGCTCCAGGTCGCCCTGCTGGAGCATCGCGCGGCCGAGCCGCACCTGGACGTCGGGATCGTCCGGACGCGTCGTGCGGACGCGGGCGAGGTCGAGCTCTCGAACGGGAGCGTCGACGCCGATCCGCACGAGGCGGGCGCGCAGTCGCGTGAGGTCGGCGTCGCCCGGCGGCTCGGCCCACACGCCCGGGTACGGCGTCGAGACGGACGGCCGGAGCGGGGCCGGAACGGCGAGGAGCTTCAGGTCCGCGGCGAGGTCGCCGCTCCGCCACGGGCCGGTGCGAACCACGGCGAGCCGGCCGTCGGCCTCGACGACGAACGACCAGGGTCCAGGCGGCGGCTCCGTTCGGTCGAGGCGCCACCCGACGAGCTCCGGCAGAAGGCGGGCGCTCTCCTGCGTCGCCGCGAGGAGGCTCCCGGTCCAGCCCGCGGCGGAGAGGCCCGAGCCGTCCGTTCCGAGGTCGATCGCGACGAGCAGCGCGTCGCCGGCGCGCGCTTCGTCGACCAGGGCGGCGACGTCACCGATCGCCTCGACGGCGTTCGGCTCCGCGGAGTTCCAGACGATGACGACCGTCGGCTGCCCCGCGCCGCGCGGTCCGGCCGGCGTGATCCCGAACAGCCGCGCCGCGCGTCCGTCGCGCGCGAGGACCTCGACGCTGGGAATCGACGTGGCCGCGGGCAGGACGAGCCTCCGGCGACCGTCGGCCAGCAGCGGCTCCTTCAGCTCGAGCGAGCCCGGCTCGAGCTCGACGCGCGCCGAGGCCACCGACTCGCGCGCGACGCCCGCACCCTCGGTCAGGACGTAGCGACGGTTGGCGCGAACGACGCCGAAGTCCTCGATCGTGCCGCCGTCGGGCCCGGGCCAGCGAACGCGCAGGTGCACGCGCGGCGCGCGCGCGCGACGGCCCCCGTCGGCAGCCGCCCGCGGCAGCCCGAATCGCAGCCACGCGCTCGACTGGGCGAGGTAGCCGGCACCGACGGTTCGCGAGCGACGCTGCGTCATCCCGGGAACGACGAGGTCGTCCGAGGCTTCGTCCACGGACGTGACCGGGGTCGCGTAGACCACCGCCCCGATTCCCTCCCGGTTCGAGCGCGTCCCCGCGACCCGAACCGCGATGGAGTTCGCGCCGTCGGCGAGTCGGTTGGCGTAGACGCGAACCCGCGGAGCCGTGCGGTTCGTGACGACGAGGTCGTCGTCCCCGTCGAAGTCGATGTCGATGCGCGCGGCGCTGCGGCCGTCGTCCGCGGCGTCGAGGCCGACGACGGGCGCCACGTCGACCATGCGCGTGGCCGGGCTGCCCAGGTTGAGGAAGGCCGCGTTGCGCTCGCCGCCGCTCCAGGGCTCGCCGCGCCGCATGCTCGCGTTGAGCTGCTTCCACCCGTCGATGTAGGCGTCGAGCGCGGCGTCGCCGTCGGGGCGCTCCGCGTCGGGAGTGCGCGACACCACGTGCCGCCAGAACGCGCTTCAGAGGTCCGGCGCCTTGCCCGTCCCCGTCACGAAACCGTTCGGAACGAAGAGATCGAGCCGACCGTCCGCGTCGAGGTCGATCGGGATCGAACCCCAGGCCCACTGGCCCGCGCTCGCTTCGTCCGTCTCCCGGAACGGCCCCCCTCCCGCTCCGAGGTAGAGGGTGTTGCCCTTTGCGTGCCGCCGCAGGAGAGCGCGGGTGGACTCGTCGACGTCGCGGCGGAAGACCTCCTGACCCGTGACGCGGCGCCCGGCGGACGACTCCATGTTCGAGACGTACAGGTCCGCGAGGCAGTCGCCGTCGACGTCGGCGAACGCGGCGCCCATCCCCGCCGCGACGTCCTCGACCCCGAGCTCTGCCGCGCGGTTCGCGAAGACGCCGGAGCCGTCGTTGACGTACAGCGCGTTCCGGCCGAAGTCGTTGGCGACGTACAGGTCGATGTCGCCGTCGTCGTCGAAGTCCTCGAACGTCGCGGCGAAGCTGAATCGCCCCCCGGCGTCGTCGAGGCCCGCCGCCTCGGTCGCGTCGACGAAGCGCAGCTCGTCCGCGGCCTCCGTCACGTTCGACAGGAACAGGTTCGCCTGCCCGTTCTCGGCGTCGTGGTAGGGCACCGGAAAGGTCGAACCGTCGTAGGGGTTGGCGTACGCGCACGCGTACACGTCGATTCGCCGATCCCCGTCGACGTCCGCCGCGGCGAGGCCGGTGATCCCGATGCGGTCGATCCGCGCCGCCTCGCGGTACCCCGCGTCCGTCCGGGCGAGGATGAGCACCCCGCCGCCGAGCCCGAGGACCACGTCTCGATCATCGTCGCCGTCGAGGTCGACGAAAAGCGCGCTCGTCGTCGCATCGACGAGGTCGAGCCCGCCGGACGCAGCGACCTCGACAGCCGATCCGTCCGGCCGCCGGAGCCAGAGCTGATTCGGGATCCCGCCCGGCTGGCACAGGTAGACGTCCTCGATCCCGTCGCCGTTCACGTCCGCGACGGCGACGCCGTGGTGCCCGAGGATCCCGACGCCGACGTCGACGTCGAGCGTGTCGCGCAGCTCCATGATCGACGGAGCCAGCCAGCGCGCGCGGTCGCCGCCGAAGACGCTGCGCGCGACGTCGACGAACCCACCCTCGGAGCGATCGCCCTCCAGGCGGGCCACGTCGACGATGCGCCCGGCCCACCCGACGATCCGCAGGACGTCGCCGGACTCCTCGACGCGCACGTTCCAGTACGACTTCGCTGCGATCGTCTCGTCCTCACCCTCGCGGACGTGACGCACCCTGAAGCGCAGGTCGAAGGTCCCAGCGGATGCGTCGGTCGCGGGCACGACGCGCTTCGCCTTGATCTCGGCGGCGCGCGTGGGACGGCCGCCGAGCGCCGCCGCGAGATCGGCGTAGAGGCGCTCGACGTCGTCCAGAGCGTCCTCGCGCCCTGTCGTCTCGTCGAGGACGAGCTCCTCCGGCGGCGCGGGCGCGCTGCGCACCTGGATCCGCTCGTCGGGAGGTCGCTGAAGAGCCTCGAGCGAGGCCCTCGGGAGCTCCGCCGCTCGGGCGTCGGCCGACACGATGTCGGGCCCGATCGATCCCCCGAACGGGTCACCCGTTCGGACGAACGCGGCGTCGACGACCTTCAGGGCGCGCGTCGCGTCGGAGGCAATCGCCTCGGCCCGGGCCACCTCGTCGCCGGCGGCCGTCTCGTCCTGCGGAACGACCCAGGCGAGCGCGGTCAGCACCAGCAGCAGCATGCCGGCATTGTAGTCCCTGGCTACGGTCGCGCCGCGTCGACGCCGAGCCGCAGCCTCATGTCCTCGATCGCGTTCATGACGTACAGGAACGCGTCGTGAGGCGTGTCGTACGGACTGAAGTACTCGTGGACGTCCCCGTCGGAGTGGAACTTCGTCGACATGTAGTAGACGTGGTCCGACGTCGTGAGGTCGCGCCACTGGCTCAGGAGCGACGGGTCTCCGCTCGCGCGTGCCGCCGGCCCGAGCGCGTAGATCGCGTCGTGCGCGGAGCGCTGCATGTGGTTGCCGAGCCAGGCGGAGAGATCCCGCTCGGCGTCCGCCCACGAGATCGGGCGCGGGTAGACGACCTCCTCGACGACGCGCTCCGTCCTCACGATCTCGCTCGGCGTCCTGAAGTCGAGTCGGTCGGAGCGAACGGCGAGGTCGATCATCTCCTCCATGAAGGCGAAGATCCCCGTGTCCTCGGGCTGGTGCTCGCCGAACGTCTCGTAGTCCATGAAGAGGCCCGCGAACGGATCCCCCTGCGGCAGCGCTTCGAGCCACTCGATGAAGGTCGGCGCGAAGAGCGGGTAGGCCTCCCAGCCGCGGTTGCTGAAGCGGAACGCGATGTCGTCGGAGAAGTCGAAGTCGCGCAGTAGGAGCGGGAAGCCGTCAGCGTCGCGCATCCCGTAGAGAGCGCGGGCCGTGCGGCCCTCGAGCAGCTGGTGGGCGCCCTCGCCGATCAGCACGTCGAACCCGAGCTCCCGCACCTGCCGAGCGACGGTCTCGTCGACGATCAGCTCGGTGTTGCGGAACGACGTCGGTGAGACGCCGAGGGTGCGCTCGAGCAGACGCCGCTGCTCGTCGACCTGCTCGCGGAACTCGACGGGATCGGCAAGCGCCGCCAGGCTGTGCCGGGAGGTCTCGCACAGGAATTCGACAGAGCCTGTCTCGGCCAGGCGACGGAAGCTCTCCAGGGCCTCCGGGACCCAGGCCTCGAGCTGGCGGATCGCCGTCCCCGAGAGCGAGAACGCGCACCGGAACGCGCCGTTCGAGCGCTCGATCGCCCGCAGCAGCAGCTCGTTCATCGGCACGTAGCAGCGCTCGGACACTCGCCGCGCGACGAACTCGTTCAGTTCGTCGTCGAAGATGTCGTGGCGACGTCCGATCTCGTCGTACGCGTAGGGCCGAACGCGGTACGGCTGGTGGACCTGGAAGTAGAAGACGAGCGAGGTCATCTTTCGGCGGCGAGCACGCCCTCGAACGCACGCTCGAGCGAAGCGGCGCTCCGGTTCCAGGAGAGCTCGTCGAGCTCCGCGCGCCCGCGCGCGACGAGGTCGTCGCGGAGGCCCGGATCTCCGAGCAGGCGCAGGATCTCCCCCGCGAGCTGCGGCGCGTCCCAGGGCGGCACGGAGGGCGCGGAGGAGAGGACCTCGCGCGCGCCGCACGCGTCGCTGACCACGACGGGAACTCCGCGCTGGAGCGCTTCGATCGGCGTGAGCCCGAAGGGCTCCGAGACGGAGGGGAGGACCAGCACGTCGGCGGTACGGTACGCGCGTTCGCGCGCGGCGTCGTCGATGGAACCGGTGAAGAAGACGCGCCGAGCGATTCCGAGGGACGCGGCGAGCTCGACGAGGCGCGCTCGCTCCTCGCCGTCCCCGACGACCACGAACCGCCCGTCGGGGCGCTGGCGCAGGACTTCGACCGCCGCGCGGAGCAGGAACCCGACGCCCTTCTGGCGCGTCAGCCGGCCTACGAACAGGACCGTCGGGGCGTGCGGCGTCGCATGGGGCGCATCGAGCGGGACGTCCTCGGTCGGGGCGTTGTAGACGACGTGGACGCGGCCCGGATCGACGCCGTACTCGCGCGTCAGGACGCCGCGCGTGTGACCGCTGACCGTGCAGATCGCGTCCGCGGTCCGCGCCCCGACCCGCTCGACGTCGGCGATCGGCCCGCGGCGCCCGCGCGACTCTCCGCCCTGACGGTCGTAGGCGGTCGAGTGGACGTGGAAGACGAAGGGGCGCTTCCGCTGGAATCGAAGCCGAAGCGCCGCGCCGACCGTCATCCAGTCGTGCGCGTGGATCACGTCGAACTCGGTCTCCGCGAGCGCATCCACGGCGGCGCGCGTGTAGCGGTCGACGGCGACGCGCAGGTCGCGACCGTACAGGCGCTGCGTCGCGGCTCCACGCTCGGTCGAGGCGGCTCGCTCGTCGTCGGTCGCGTACGGATCGAGCGGAAGAGCGCGCCCGGGTCGAGCGTCGCCCTCGACGGTTGCGGCGATCGCGATCCGAGTCACGCCGGGATGCGGCTCGGGGTCGGGCGCACCCTCCAGGCGAGGCGTGGCGAGGACGACCCGGTGGCCGCGGTCGGCGAGTGCGGTGGTGAGCCCGCGGCAGGCGACGCCGAGTCCGCCGGCGACGGCGGGCGGATACTCCCATCCGAGGACGAGGACCCTCACGACACGGCTCCACCGCGCGGCGCGCCGGACAGGAGCTCCGAAGCGCGCACCGCCTCCCCCGCGTTCGGCGGGAAGTCGAGTGCGCCGAGCGGAACGACCTCGCCCCCGTCGCGCTCGGACCAGGCCTCCGGGGCGTTCGCGAGTCCCGCGAGAAGGGCGCGCTGGACGCGAGCGCGTCCGCGGTCCGGACCGAACCCGCGCAGGGACGCCTCGACGTACGGCCCGATGAGCCAGGGCCACGTCCATCGCGCGCCATCCTGCCTTCGCTGACTGCGCGCCATGCGCGGATCGACCGAGCTCAGCCCGAGGGACGTCACGAGGAAGTCCTCCGCCGCGCGCACGACGGCGCGAACCTGGGCGCGGTCGAGCGGGCCGCCCCCGAGCGAGGCCGCGATGAGCATGTGCGGGCGCAGCGCGAGGGCCGACGCGTCACCCGGCGCGATGCGATCGATCTCGACGTCCGACAGCCGGCGCGGGGTCGCGAGCCAGAACGATCGCTGGAACCAGCGCTGGGTCCGGAGCGCGAGCCGTCGCGCCGTCGCCGCGCCACCGTCATCGCCCGCCGCCGCCGCCACGGAAGAGGCGAGGGCGTACGCCTGGTGCAGAAGGGCGCCCGTCTCGACGCCCACCGAGGGCGACGGTTCGCGTCGCCGGCCCGCGAGCGACTCGAACCAGCGAGCCGCCCCGCGCAGGCGCGCCGCCGGATCGAGCTCGACCTCGACCGGTGTGACGGCGTCGACGATCGAAGAGATCGCCGGTCGAAGGACGTCGTGCACGATCTCGCTCGGCGCTCCGGAAGCGAAGGCGAGGGACGCGACGCGAGCGAGCCAGAGCGGCCCGTCGTCCTCGAGGGAGTCGCCGGTCGACGTGAGCTCGTCCGCGGCGGCCTCGATCCAGGAGGCCGTCTCGTCCCACCCGCCGAGGAACCCGGGCGCGGCCAGCGCCTGGACGAGTCGCCGCCGCTGGGCGGTCTCCGGGTGAGGTCGCGCGCACGCGGGCGGCTCGACGGACACGGTGAGCCGCAGCGTTCGAGAGCCGGGTCGCGGCCGGACGACGAACGTGCCGGGGACGAAGCGGTCCTCGCGGAGTTCGCGGCCGACGCGGTCGAAGACGATGACGTCGCGCCACCAGTCGGGCTCGGCCTCGAAGGCGAGTCGTCCGTCGACCTCGATCCGGAGGGCCGGCAGCCCGGGGTAGGGGCGGATGCGCACGGACCGCTCCCCGAGCGTCTCCACCTCGGCGTCGAGGACGTCGTTCTCCCGCGTCGTGGAATCGGCGGGACGACAGGGGACCGAGAGGCGCAGACGAAGGTGCTTGGAGCGGGTGACCCAGACGACGTCGACCCGCGCTCGATCGGGATCGACCGTGACCCGTGGGAGCGCCATGGGTCGCGCCCCGTCCACCGCCACGAGCTCGACGTCGCCGACCCAGACGATCCGCTCGCCGCCGAGCGCCGCCGGAGCGGTGACGAGGAGGCCGTCCTCGGAGCGCTCGGCCCGTAGGTCGCCCGGACCGCGGACGCGGCCGCTGGAGCAAACGCTCGGTCCCGACGCTCGGGCGAGGCGCGCGAAGGAGCCGCTGACGGACGCCGCGTACCAGCGGTGGGGATGGCCGGGAGCGACAGCGTGTCCGCCCGTCTGCTCCAGGCGCTCGAGCTCGTGCGAGATCATCGGTCGGAGGGCGCGGCCGTCGTCCAGGGCCACGGTAGTCAGCGTCGCACCCCGGTTCAAAGGATCCCCCCTCCAGAGCGCTCGATTCGCCGAGATCGGGCGGAACGTGGCCCGCGGGGCGCGCGACGTTCGGATTGCCCCCGGCCGACTGTCGTGATTCAGCGCGGTCTGTTCTCATCGAGGGCGGAGCGCACTCGCTCCCCCCTGACCCATGGACCACCTGAACCGCAACCTGCACCTGAAGTCCACGCTCACGTTCGTGCTCGCGGGCGGGCGCGGGGAGCGCCTCTCGCCGCTCACGCTCGGACGGGCGAAGCCGGCGGTGCCGTTCGGCGGCACCTACCGGATCATCGACTTCACCCTGTCGAACGTGATCCACTCCGGCCTGCGTCGAGTCTTCGTCCTGACGCAGTACCAGGCCTACTCGCTGGAGGAGCACCTGCGCTTCGCGTGGAGCTTCCTGCCCCGGCGACTCTCCCAGTTCATCGTTCCGCGCCCGCCCCAGCACGGCGGCACCGGCTCGTGGTACCGCGGAACGGCCGATGCGATCTCCCACAACCTCGAGCTGATCGAGCAGGAGGAGTGCGAGCACGTCGTCATCCTCTCGGGCGACCACATCTACAAGATGGACTACGGCGAGATGCTCATGCAGCACGTCGAGTCCGGCGCGAAGTGCACGATCGGCGCCGTCGAGATCCCGAGCGAGGAGTCGCCGCGCTTCGGCATCCTCGAGATCGACGCCTCGTCCCGCGTGACCGGGTTCCAGGAGAAGCCGAAGCTCGGGACCGAGATCCCCGGCAAGCCCGGCCGCTGCCTCGGTTCGATGGGGATCTACGTCTTCGAGAAGGACGAGCTGATCCGCCGCCTCGAGGAGGACCGCGAGAAGTCGAGCGGCACGAGCCACGACTTCGGCAAGGACGTCCTGCCGTCGATGGTCGACGACGGAACGCTCGTCGTCGCGCACTCGTTCCAGGACGTCGACGAGAGCCGTCGCAGCCCCGGGACCGAGCCCTACTGGCGCGACGTCGGCACGCTCGACGCGTACTTCGACGCCAACCTCGACCTGTGTCAGGTCACGCCCCAGTTCAACCTGTACGACCAGAACTGGCCGATCTACACGCTGTGGCACAACGACCCCCCGGCGAAGACCGTCTTCGCCGAGGACGACGGTCGCCGGGCGCAGGTCGTCGATTCGCTGCTCTCGAACGGATCGATCGTGTCCGGCTCGCGGGTCCGGCGGACGATCCTCTCGAACCGGGTCTACACGGGCGAGGACGCCGACATCGAGGACAGCATCCTGATGAACGGCGTGAACGTCGGGCCCGGCGCGATCGTGCGCCGCGCGATCGTCGACAAGTGGGTCCAGATTCCGGAGGGCGCCAAGGTCGGCGTCGACCTGGAGGAGGACCGACGCCGCTTCACGGTGACGGAGAGCGGGATCGTCTGCGTCCCCCGCGGCTACGACTTCAAGGCCCGACGCCGCGTCGAGGACCGTCGCCTGCCGTCAGACTCCGGCTTCTCGCGCGTCTGATCGCTCGGCGGTGCCGTTGAGCGGCGGCAGGTCCAGGCGGCGATGGCGCGCGGCGTGCCGTCGCTGCCTCGGCATCGCGCGAATTGCCCGCGCGAGACCGGCCCCGTTCCACGGCGTGGACGGGGCCGCTCCGTAGAGGCTCCGTTCTAGGTCCAGCGTCGCGTGGGCGAGCTCGCCGCCGCGGGCGTCGGGCCACGCCTGGAGCGCGCGCTCGGCGGCGTGCGCGTCGCTGCGATCGCAGGCGCGGAGCAGCGCGCGCCGGGCGCGCTTCTCGGGCGGATCGATCGCATTCCAGACGGCCTGCGCGGCGCGGGCGATCGAGCCCCGGAAGACGACGGCGAGCGCCGCGACGAGAAGCGCCGCCCACGGCCAGGGTGAGCGCGACGGCGACGGGCCGCCGCCCTCCGTGGCCTCGTCCGGTCCGTTCGCGACGACGTCGACGGTGAGGCCCTCGAGCGTCGAGGAGCGCAGCTCTTCGGCCTCGACGTCCCACCAGCGGTACTGGATCGCCGGGAGCTCGACGCTCCCCGCCTCGCCGAGGAGGTAGCGAAGGACGTCCGTCCGCGTGCCGACGAGCGATCCTCGATCGACCGCGTCGTCCGTCTCGGCGCCGCTGCCGTCGTAGACGCGAACGGACTCCGGTGCTGACGTCGGCGGCGCGGCGAGTGCGATGGCCGAGACGTCGTCGGCGCGCTGGACGATCCGCCGCGTGAGGACCGTGCCCGCCGGCATCTCGGACGACGGCGTCGGATCCCAGCTCTGCTCGATCTGGAGCGACGACGTCGAGACGAGGAAACCGTCTCCGGACGCCGCCGCCGGACGAACGATCGTGACGCTCACCGCCGGCGCCTCTTCGACGCGCTCGATCGGGTCGCCCGTGAACCCCTTCAGGTGCGCGAAGCGAACGGTGAAGGGCGGGACCTCGATCTCGCCGTCGCGCTGCGAGAAGAGCGCCAGGGGGTGGGACTGCACGAAGATCGACTCGCCGTCGACGGTTTCGGACGAGACGACCGGCCGGCCCATCGGAACCAGGATCACGCCCGGAATCTCCGGCAGGTCGAGGCTCGACGCGCCCGAGAAGGTCCCGGGCGCACGGATCTCGACGTTCACGTCGACGCGCTGACCGACCCACGCCCGGTCGACGCCGACGCGCGTCGTGACCGGCGCGACCTGCGCGAGGGCGAGGAGAGTGAGCGCGAGGATCACCGGTCCTCCTCGCGCGATGCCTGCAGCGCGAACTTCCGCTGGAGGAAGTCGGCCGGACTCGATCGGACGCGGCGCAGCCAGAGCGCCTGGATCTCGTCGTCGCTGAGCGCGTCGCCGCCCGCCACCTCCACCGACTCGCCCGTGCCCTTCTTCCCGTCGTCGAACACGATCTCGTCAGCGCCGAGCTCGCCGCCCGTCATGTCGCCCCCCTCGAAGTCGAGGGCGTCCCGTCGCGCCGCGGCGAGCGCGCGGTTCTCCTCGGCCTCCTTCCACCCGGGGCGTCGCGCGAGCGCTCGGTCGTAGCTCTCGATCGCGTCGTCGTAGCGACCGAGGAAGACGAGGGCGTTGGCTCGGTCGTAGTGCGCCTCGGGAACGTCCCGGCGTGCGAAAGCCGCAGCCGCTCGCTCGAACTCTCCGGCCCGGTACCACGCGGCTCCTTCCCAGAGGGGATCCTCGAACGCCTCCGCGGCTCGAGCGAACTCGCCGCGCTCGAAGGCGCGACGGCCCTCCTGGTCCGGAGTCCACCAGAGGCCCGCAGCGAGCGGAATCGAGAGCAGCGCGAGGACGAGCTTCACGACGACACCTCCGCGTTCTCCTCTCGTCGGAAGGACAGCAGGACGAGCAGCGCGATGAGCGGAACGAGCCAGTAGCCCGCCTCCTGCCAGCGCGTCCCGTCGTCGCCGCCGCGCGCGACCGGCGCTCCGCGCGCGCGCCGGACGAGGGCCTCGACGTCGGACGAGCCGGCGAGGTCGAGGGCCGCGACCGGAGCGTCGAGCGCGTCGGCCGCAGCCTGGATCGAGCGCGCCTCGCGCGTCCCCGGCACCGCGACGGAGAGGAACTGGATCGGCCCGTCGAACGCGCCGTCGAGCCGCGCCGGCTCGACCTCGACCGAGTCCGTCACGACGACCGCGCTGCCCCCCCCACCTCCGTCGGCGATGACGCGCGCCGCCTCGGCGAGCGCGAGGTCGAGTCGATCCCCTCCGACGGGCATGACGGCCGGGCTGACCTCGTTCGCCATCGTCGCAACGATCGACGTGTCGCGCGTCGGCGGCAGGACGAGGTGCGCCGAGCCGGCGTACGCGACGAGTCCGAGCGGCTCGCCTCCGCGCGCCTTCGCGAGGTCGTCGACCTTGAGGTGCGCCCGCTCCATGCGCGACGGAGCGGGATCGGGGACGTCCATCGTCTCCCCCGCCTCCAGCACGACGACGAGCGGCGCCACGTCGTCGACGAACGGGCTCGGCTCCAGGCGCCAGGTCGGCCCTGCGACCGCAAGCGTCGCGAGCAGCCAGGCGACGAGCGACACGAGCCCCGGACGACGTCCCCCGGCGCCGCCACGCTCGACGAAGGCCTCCAGCAGGTCCCGGTCGACCTGCTGGCGCCAACCGCGCAGCGGATCGGCGCTGCGCGTCCACGCCCAGTACACCGCCAGAGCGACTGGAGCGAGGAGGAGCGCCGCAGGGCGCACGAAGTGGAACGCGCCGAAGAACTCGCTCACGATTCGACCTCCAGCGCGCCGGTGAGCGGGTCGACGCGCAGCGCCGCGGACGACCCGAGGCTGCGCGCACCGCGAAGCGACGCGGCGGCGCGCAGCGCGTGGTCGACGAGGGAGACGAGGAGGGCCGCGAGGAGCGGAAGGTAGAAGAGGTCCCGCCGGGGACGGAAGCTCGCCACCTCGACCTCGACCGTCTCGATCCGATCGAGCTCGGCGTAGATCCCCATCAGCTCGGTGCGGTCCGCGGCGAAGAAGTACGAGCCGCCCGCGGTCTCCGCGACGGAGCGCAGGGCCTCTTCGTCGAGCTTGTCCTCGCCCGCGGTCGTCGGGTCGCCGATCGCGACGGTGTGGACGCGGACGCCGCGCTCGCGCGCGACGCGGGCGGCCTCGATCGGCGGCACCTGACTCGCGGTGTCGTTCCCGTCGGTGAGAGCGATGATCGTCTTCGCCGGCGCATCGCTCGACTCGAACATCGTCAGTCCGAGCCCGATCGCGTCACCGAACGCGGTGCGCGGACCGGCCATTCCCGTCTCGACCTCGTCGAGCAGACGATCGACCAGCGTCAGGTCGATCGAGAACGGCGCCTGGACGAAGGGCGCGCTGCCGAAGACGACGAGGCCGACGCGGTCGCCGTCGCGGCGCCCGAGGAAGTCGGCGAGGACCTCGCGCACGGCCGTCAGTCGGTCGACGCTCTCGCCGCTGGACGACGTGAAGTCCTCGACGTCCATCGACGTCGACAGATCGACGAGGAGCAGGAGATCGCGCGTCGGCATCTCGCGCGTCAGGGGCGGCTCGACCCACTGCGGTCGGGCGAGCGACGCGAGGACGAGGAGCCAGACGGGAACGAGCGCCGCGACGCGCGCACCGCGCACGGGCGCACTTCGTCCGGCGCTCGCTCGCTCGATCCGATCGAGGAACGGAACGCGCACGCCCACGGCGCTCGCGCGCGTCGGCGGCAGGAGCGCGCGGACGAGCCACGGAATCGGCGCGAGCAGCAGCAGCCAGGGGTGCGCGAAGGTCAGCACGGTGCGTCTCCGCAATGGTCGCTGATCCAGCTTCGAGCGAACGCACGCAGCTCGGCGTCCGGCTGGGCGTCCGACGATGGCGCGTAGATCCCGCGCGCGAGGAGCTCGCGTACGGAGTCCGGGACCGGTCGACCCCAGCGCTCGGCGAGCCAGTCCACCCACGCATCTCCGGTTCGCGCGGCGATCGTCTCTCGGGGGGCCGAAGCGAGCGCCGTTCGACGGACGACCTCGGCGACGGCGAGCGCGTCCGCGGCGGACTCGAGCTCGCGCAGCGCGGCGCGCCGGTACGCATTGGCGCGCCAGCGCGCGAACGCCGCAGCGCCGAACCACGCGAGCGCCAGCAGCAGCGCGCCGAGCACGAACCACCAGCCGACCGCGGGCGGCCACCACGGGACGGGCACGGGCAGCGCGATGTCGTGCAGTCGATCGAGACTCGGCGCCTCTTGGATCACGACTGCGCCCCCTGTCGCGCGCGCGTCGCGCCGACGACCGACCGGAGCTGCTCCGCGGGTGGCACGACCGTCGACATCGGGAAGAGCGGGATGCGCAGGCCGCCGAAGACGCCGCGCCAATGCTCGATCACCTGGGCGAACTCCTGCTCGAATCCGCGCGTGAACGCGTCCCCGGCAGGGACCTGGGACGTGCCGCCGCCGCGCGCGGCGACCATGCCCGGTGCGCCGCGAAGGGAGATGCCGAGCGGGTCGTAGACGGCCACGACGAGCAGGTCGTTGTGGGCGGCGATGCGCGTCGCCAGGCGCTCGCTCTCGTCCCCGGCGCCGTCGAGGTCGCTGATGAGGACGACGAGGTGGTCGTGGCGCGCGATGCGCTCGGCCGCGCGGAGAGCGTCGTCGAGCGTCACCGAGTCCGCGGCGTCGGGTGCATCGACGAGCCCCTGCCCGAGGCGCTCGATCTCGTGCAGCAGTTGCAGTGCTCGCGTGCGGCTCCCGTGGGGCCGCAGCTCGACGAGCTCGTCCCCGCCGAACACGACCCCGCCGACGCGGTCGCCGGATCCGAGGGCCCGCCAGGCGCTGAGCGCGGCGGTCTCGGCGGCCGCCACCGACTTCGTCGCGCGGCGACTACCGAAGAACATCGGCCGACGCTGGTCGACGACGAGGAGAACCGGCCGCTCCCGCTCTTCGTCGTAGACGCGCACGTGCGCGCTGCGCAGCCGCGCCGTCGCCCGCCAGTCGATCGTGCGCACGTCGTCGCCGAGCGCGTAGCGGCGAAGCTCGCGGAACGCGAGGCCCCGGCCCCGCAGTCTCGACGCGTGCCGCCCGGCAAGCAGAGAGCCGACGGGCTGGCGAGGAAGGAAGCTGAATCCCCGCGCGTCCGCCTGCAGACGGACGAGTTCCTGGAGCGTCGCTCGCGTGCGCGCGGGCATGACTCAGACCGTCGCGACCGACTCGAGCAGCCGCTCGATGATCTCGGTGCGCGAGTGCCCGGCGGCCTCGGCCTCGTAGCTCGGATGGACGCGGTGCGCGAGGCAGGCCGGAGCGACCGCGCGCACGTCGTCGGGCGCAACGAAGTCGCGGCCGCGCAGCCAGGCGTGGGCCCGCGAGGCGGCGTCGAGCGCGATCGTGCCGCGCGGGCTCGCGCCGAGACGGATCCACCGCGCGAGCTCCTCCCCGTGTCGCTCCGGCTCGCGCGTTCCGACGACGAGGTCGACGATGTACTGCTCGACCGCCTCGGAGACGTGGATGCCGAGGACCTCCTCGCGCGCGGCGAACACGACCTCCTGGTCGACCGCCGCCGGCGCATCGCCGCCGTCGCCGGCCCGCTCGCCGCGCACGAGGCGCAGGATCGCCGCCTCGTTCTCCGGCGGCGGGTACGGCACGTTCACGTACAAGAGGAAGCGGTCCATCTGGGCCTCGGGCAGCGGGTACGTGCCCTCCTGCTCGATGGGGTTCTGCGTCGCGAGAACGAGGAACAGCGGCGGGAGCGCGTGGGTCTCGCCCGCGACCGTCACCTGCCGCTCCTCCATCGCTTCCAGCAGCGCGGACTGGACCTTGGCGGGCGCACGGTTGATCTCGTCGGCGAGGACGAGGTTTCCGAAGATCGGCCCCGGCTGGAACTCGAAGTCTCCCGATCGCTCGCGGTAGATCTCCGAGCCCGTCACGTCGGACGGGAGGAGGTCGGGCGTGAACTGGACGCGGCTGAAGTCGCTGTCGACGAGCTCACCGAGCGTCTTGATCGAGCGCGTCTTGGCGACGCCGGGGAGCCCCTCCATCAGGACGTGGCCATCGGCGAGGAGGGCGATCAGAAGACGCTCGACGACCGTCTCCTGGCCAATGACCGCGGCGTTCATTCCCTTAGAGATGGACTCGAAGGCCTCGAGCGGCG
>JBCCSK010000102.1:0-17163 GCA_039200205.1 Planctomycetota bacterium | reverse complement strand
GATCGAAGGGGGCACCTACCCCGAGGACCTCGAGATCGACGTCCCCGTGTCGATGCGCGGCGGACTCGACCCCTCCACGTGGGCGGCCGATCCCGCAAACCCCACGATCCTCGTCGCCGACCACTCCGGCACGTGGTTCGAAGGTATCGACGCCCCGGCGACCATCCAGGACATCGAGTTCCGCTCGCAGAACGCGCCGTCGAGCAGCGTGTCGGGCTGGGCGCCGCTCTCGCGCGCCGTCCTCGTGCTGGACTCGTCTCTCGCGCTGAGCTTCGTCGACTGCACGTTCACGTCCGGCCAAGGCGCGCGCGGTGCCGACGGTACGACGCCGGGGAGCATCCCGGGTCCGGCCAACAGCGGTCAGCCGGGCGAGAACGCGAACGCGGTTCCGTACACCGAGAAGAACGGTGGCATCGGCGGGGCCGGTTCCCCTTTCAACGAGACCGAGACGATGTGGGGCGGCGCCGGCGTGGACGGCACGGTGCTGTCCAGCGGCAACAACGGCCTGCTGCCCTTCTGGCTCGTGACGGTGTTCGGCCTCCCCGCTCCGGACTTCCAGGGCTGCGCGATCCCCGGGACTGGCGGCGGTGTGATCGGCACCGTGGCGACCAAGAGCGGACAGAACGGCGGCAGCGGCGCGCCCGGAGCCTCCGGGGCCGGAGGCACGACGCGCGACTACGGTGGTAAGCGTCTCTCGAGCGGCGCTTGGCAGTCGAGCCTCGGGACGTCCGGTGAGACGGGCGCGTCCGGCTGCGGAGGCGCGGGAGGCGGCTCGGGCACCGGGCTGATCTGGTCGACGCCGTTCCCGCCGTTCTACTACGAGTGGAAGGGCGCTGGCTCCGGCGGTGGCGGAGCAGGCGGCTACGGCGGTGGTCCTGGCACGCCCGGAACGAACGGCGGCGCGTCGTTCGCCGTCGACCTGCGCGACTCCTCGCCCGTGTTCCTGGGCTGCGTGTTCGCACCGGGCCGCGGCGGCGAGGGAGGCGATGGCGGCCAGGGCTGGCCGGGCGGCATCGGCGGCCTCGGTGGCCCCGGCGGCAACTCGTTCAACGGGAGCTTCGGCGCTGTCGGCCTCTCGTTCACGCTCGGGCTCGGAGCTGGCGGGAGCGGCGGACTCGGCGGAATCGGCGGCCACGGCGGTGGCGGCCCCGGAGGGCATGGCGGTCCGAGCGCCGGCGTCTACATGGCGGGCACGAGCGCGCCGCCCTCGCTCCTGAGCAACAACACGATCGTTCCCGGCGCCGGAGGCGCGGCCGGGACCGGCGGTCACAACGCGGACGACGGCTCGACCGGTCCGGCCCAGGCGATCTGGCAGTGATCCGCCCGAAGACCGGCCTGCGCATGCGGGGCGGACTTGGCAGGCTTGCGCGCGCCGCTCCTCGGCAAGGCGAGGGGCGGCGCGCGATGAATAGCGACGACCAGCAACGCTTCACCCTTTGCCTGCAGCGCTACGCGGATGGCGACCGCGACGCGCTCGACGAGCTGATGCCGCGGATCTACGACGAGCTCCGCCGCCTCGCCGACGGCGTCTTCCGGCGCCAATCACCCGTGACGATCCAGCCGACGATCCTGGTCCACGAGGCCTACATCCGCCTCGCCGGCGCGGCGCAGGGACTGTCGGACAAGCAGCACTTCCTCGCCGTCGCCGCCAAGGCGATGCGCCAGGTGCTCGCGAACCACGTGCGCGACAGCGGCGCACAGAAGCGGGGCGGCGCCTGGCAGCGGGTCTCGCTGCACGAAGAGGCCGTCGGCTGGGCCCGCGGCGACGTCGACCTGGAGGCCCTGCACGAGGCGCTCTGCGAGCTCGAGAAGGCCGCGCCGCGACGCGCCGAGGTCGCGCAGCTCCGCTTCTTCTCCGGCATGACGATCGACGAGACCGCGGCTGCGCTCGGCGTCGCGACGAGCACGGTCGAGGCCGACTGGGCAGTCGCGCGCGCCTGGCTGCGGCGGCGCCTGGCCGACGACGATGGCGGGTCATGAGCGCCGACTTCGAGCGGGTCGCCGAGCTCTTCGAGCGCGCTCGAAAGTTGCGCGGCGACGCGCGCGCCGCGTACCTGGCCGAGGCGTGCTCGGGTGACGACGCCCTGCGGAGCGAGGTGGACGACCTGCTCGATCACGACGCGGCCGACGACGCGCTGTCCGAGACCGCGCTCGCGGACGTGCGCCGGAGGATGGCGCTCGTCTCTGCGGAGGCTGCGCTCTTGGACGCGCCGCGCGCGCCGGAGCGCATCGGGCCGTTCCTCGTCGTCCGCCGGCTCGGTGCCGGTGGCATGGGCGTCGTGTACGAGGCGCTCCAGGAGCGTCCCAGGCGCTCGGTCGCGGTCAAGCTCCTGCGGCCGACGCTCGTCGTCCCGTCGGTCCAGCTTCGCTTCGAGCGCGAGGCGGAGATCCTCGGACGCCTGAGCCACCCGGGCATCGCGCAGGTCTACGAGACGGGAACCTGCGATCTGGGCGACGGCCCGCAGCCGTACTTCGCGATGGAGCTCGTCGAGGGGCGTCCGCTCACCGAACACGCGGAGGCGAGCGGACTCGATGCGCGCGCGCGCGTCGCGCTGGTCGCGGAAGTGTGCGACGCCGTCCACCACGCGCACACCCAGGGCATCGTCCACCGCGACCTGAAGCCGGATAACGTGCTCGTCGAGTCGGGCGGACGAGCGCGCGTCCTCGACTTCGGGATCGCGCACGCGGTCGCGGAAGACGGAATCGCGGACAGCCTGCAGACGGCGGACGGTCAGATGCTCGGAACCCTGAGCTACATGGCTCCCGAGCAGGTCCGCGGCGGCGACGCCGCTCGCTCGCCGGCCGTCGAC
Organism: Planctomycetota bacterium; assembly: GCA_039200205.1. GTDB lineage: Bacteria > Planctomycetota > UBA1135 > UBA1135 > Saltatorellus. Next base: position 14,353 of record JBCCSK010000102.1, on the reverse strand, counting down.
GTCTACGCCCTCGGCGCGATCCTCTACGAGCTCCTGGCCGGGCGCACGCCGCACGACCTCTCGGGGCACTCGCTGGTCGCGGCGGCGCGTGTCGTCGCCGAGGACCCGGCGCCGCCTCTGCGCCGCGTCGCGCCCTCCGTCCCGGCCGACGTCACGTGGATCGTGGACGCGGCGATCGCGCCCGACCTCACACGCCGCTACGAGTCGGCGCTCGCCCTCGCCGACGAGCTGCGCCGGTTCCTCGCGGACGAGCCGGTGCGCGCGCGCCCGCCGTCGGCGTTCTACCGGTTCGAGCGCCTCGTGCGCCGCAACCGGATGGCCGCGGCCGGCCTCCTCCTCGCGTTCACGAGCCTCGCCGTCGGGCTCGTCGTCGCGCTCGTCCAGACGTCCGAGGCCCGCTCCGCCGCGGCCGAGTCCGAACGTCAGGCGCGGCGCGCGGCGGCGATCAACGAGTACGTGCTCGACCGGATCCTGTCGTCGTTCAGCCCGATCGGCATGGGACGGGACGTCAAGGTGGTCGATGTCCTCGCGCTCGCTGCGCCGGAGATCGACCAGGCGTTCGCGGACGACCCCGCCACCGGCGCCGCCGTTCGGGTGACGCTCGGCCGGTCCTACTACCAGCTCGGGCTCTACGAGGAGTCGCGCGCGGTCCTCGAGCCGGCTCACGCGGTGCTCCTGGACCTGCTGGGCGCCGAGCACCAGGACACGATCGAGGCAGCGGGCGGCGCGGGTCGCGCGATCGCCCGCCTCGGCGACGACGAGGGCGCGCTGGCCATTCTCACGCCTGCTCTCGAGGCTGCTCGCGCGACGCTAGGACCGCGGGATCCCCTGACGCTGGAGCTGCGGATGGACGTCGCGCGATCGCGCTTCGATTCCGGCGACCGCGACGCCGCGCTCGCGGAGGCTCGACGCGCGCTCGCCGACGCGGAGGGGGAGCTGGGGATCTGCGACGAGTCGCTGGAGATCCTCTACGGCGTCGGCGTGATGGTGTCGACCGTCGGCGACGTCGCCGAGAGCCAGCGGATGGTCCGGCGCTACATCGATGAGATGGAGTCGAGGCACGGGCGGGGCGATCCGCGCGTGGTCCTCGCGCTCGGCCAGCTTGCGTGGGACCGCTCCAGCAGCGGAGACTCCGAAGGGGCCCTCGAGCTCGCGCGCGAGGCGGTGGCGGCCGCCCGTGACCGCCTCGGAGGCGATCACCCGACGACGCTCTTCACGCTCGCGACCCTGGCGAGCCTCCTCGCGGACGTCGGAGAGAACGAGCAGGCACACGCCGTCAGCGTGGAGGTCGTCGACGCGTACACGCGCGTCTTCGGCCCGCGCCATCCCGCGACCCTGCGCGTTCGGAGCAACCGGGCGATCGTGCTCCGGAAGCTTCGCCGACTGGACGAGGCCCTGGAGCTCGCGCTCGAGATCCTGGAGGCCCGGATCGACGTCCTCGGGCCCGACCACGCCGACGTCGCGAACAGCTACGACGTCCTCGGCGCGATCCACCTGCGGCGCGAGGAGTTCGACGAGGCCGACGCGGCGCTCAACGAAGCGCTGGCCATCGCGCGCGCCGCGCTCGGCGATCGGTCGCCCGAGGTCGCTGGGATCCTGTTCAGCCTCGCGTCGCTGCGCTCGTCCCAGGACGACGTCGTCGAGGCCGAGCGGATCTACCGCGAGCTGAGCAAGACCGAGGCTGCCGTCTACGGAAGCGACCACCCGTTCACGTTGAACGATCGATACAACGTCGGTCGCATGCTCGTGCGGCAGCGGCGCTACGCCGATGCGATCCTCGAGCTGCAGCCAGTCCTCGCCGACCAGCGCCGCGTGCTCGATCCGCGTGCCGCGAACTTGCTGCGCACGCTGACGACGCTCGGTATCGCCCTCGTGGAGACCGACCGTGACGCGGAGGCGCTCCCCCTGCTGCAGGAAGCGCTTTCGGGCATGGAGGCCATCGGAAACGCTCGAATGATCGAGAGCACCGGCGTGCGTGAGGCCCTGAGACGGGCCGAGGAAGGCGCGGGGGCGGGCCGTTGATCCCGTGAGGTGGTGTCGAGGCCGGTCTCCGTGGACATGGGTTCACGGCTCGAGCCACCTCACAGGAAGACCACGGCGAGCGCGTCCGTGAAGTTCGACGTCGCTGCGCCGCCCTGGACGTCGCGGTACCAGGCCTGGAAGCGCCAGAGGTCGCTCGACATCACGGTCGTGGAGCCCGTCGGCTGCGGAATCGCGGTGAGGTCGATGCGCAGCGTCAGGACGCCGTCCTGGGACGCCGCACCGACCTGACCCGGGCCCGCGAATCGGCCGATCGCGCCGCCGAGGCACAGGGTTCCTGCGCTCCCGCCGGGGTTCGCGACCAGCCCTTGGGTGAGACTCGCCAGGAAGAGCCCGGCCGCGCCCGGAGGCAGGTCGAGCGCCTGCAGCTGGACGTCGTTCTCCAGTCTGGCCCCGGAGCCGATGGCTCGCATCGACGCGGCCTTCCCCGAAGCGTTCGGGAACGAGGGACCGCAGTAGTTCACGCCGAGCGGGGCACGCGTGAGGTTGTCGAGCAGCCGGACCGAATCGTCGCCGGCTGTCGCAAGCAGCACCTCTTCATCACCGTCGCGATCCACGTCGACGAGGCGAACCCGCGACGTCGGGGCCACGCCGACGGGGATCTCCTCCTCTGCGATGAACGTGGATCCGTTCCCCTTCCACCACTGCAGCACCTCGCTGGGTGCGTTCGTCCCGACGTCGTGGAGGACCAGGAGATCGGGCCTCACGTCGCCGTCGACGCTCCCGATCGCGAGGCGTCGACCTCGACCGTCGAGTTCGGCGAGGAGGCGCGGATCGGAGAATCCGCCCGCAGGGTCGAGGTCCGCAGACATGACGCTCCGCGAGGCGTCCGTGATCCAGACCACCTCGTCGTTCGGGTCGAAGTCGACGTCCGCGACCACGACCTCCCGGACGGCGCGCGGCGCCACGAGTTCGGTCCCGGCGAACTGACCGCCGCCGAGTCCGCGGTGCCAGGTGATCTGCGCCGAGACCTGGGACGCGCGCCGCGTCACGACGTCGAGAACGCCGTCCGCATTCAGATCGCCGGTGTCGATCTCCAGGACCTGTCGACTTCCCGCCGCGATGGTCCGGCGCGGCCCGAACGATCCGGCGGCGACCTGGTCGTGAACGCCGACCACGCCCGCGCCCGGCCCGCCGGTGAGGAGGTCGACGTCGCCGTCCGCGTCGACGTCGGCGAGCACGGGTCCCACGACCTCACCGGGTCCGAGCGCATCGATCAGGACGGGGGCTCCCAGGCCGGCGGCCGTGGCCGGGAGCCAGAAGAGCTGGTTGGCGGCGTCGCGAACCACGAGATCCGAGTTCCCGTCTCCGTCGACGTCTCCCGTCGCGAGCTCCAGGGCTCCCCCGATCGTCGGCGCGACGACGGACGGGAGGTCGTAGCCGGAGACACCGCGGGCTCGGACGAGTGCGAGGCCTTCCGAGGGAGACGCCGCCACGACATCGAGGTCTCCGTCGATGTCGACGTCGAGTGAGACCACGTCGATCGCTCCTTCGAGATCGAAGGTGATCCGCCGCGCGTCCGGCTCGAAGGCGATGCCCGCCGCCGAAGGCACGCTGCCCCGAATCCAATCGACGGAGTGGTCCTCCGTCGCGATCAACAGGTCCAGTCGTCCGTCGCCGTCGAGGTCGGTGACCTCGATTCCCTCGGCGCGCGCCTCGGGGCCCGACGCGATGGCGCCGCGCACCACGAAGGTGAAGCCGGGGGCGGTCTCGATCCACCGGGGTGCGAGCCCGTCGTCGAAGCTCGTCACCATGTCCGGATCGCCGTCCGCATCGACGTCGACGAGCGCGATCTCCGGCGCTTCCGCGGCACCGGTGTCGATCTCGATCCGCGGCCCGAACGAGCCCCCTCCGAGGCTCTCGTAGACCGCGATCGACGGAGCATCGCGACGCGTGACGACGAGGTCACGATCGCCGTCGCCGTCCAGGTCAGCGGACTCGATCTGGAGCGCAAGGACGAAGAGGTTGTCGATGGTGCCGCTGAGCTCGAACTCGAACAGCCCGACCCCACGGTGCAAGTTGACGAACCCGGAGGGCCCGGCCGTCACGAGGTCGAGGGCCCCGTCGCTGTCGACGTCCAGGACCTCCAGGTCCGGGAGCCCGTTCGTCAGACCGGACAGGGAGCGCGGTGTCGCGAGGGCGCCGCCGCCCAGGTTCTCGATGAACGTCGGACCGGGGCCAAAGGTGTAGCCCTCCCGGCTCGGCACGATCACGTCGAGGTCTCCGTCCCCGTCGAGGTCGACGGCCTGGAGGCGCGCTCCGACGGGGAGCCCCTGGGCGAGCGGTTCGGGCGCGCCGAACGCACCGCCGCCGAGGTTCTCGACGCGCCAGATGTTCTCCGGGAAGCGGGCGGACACGACGAGGTCCTGGTCACCGTCGCCATCGAGATCGGCGCCGACGAGACCGAGCGGCTCATGGATCGCCCCGGTGAGCAAACGCCGCTTCACGATCGTGGTTCCTCCTTCGTTCTCGAACCAGACGATCTCGTTCTCGCTCTGCGAGCACGCGACGACATCGAGGTCGCCGTCCGTGTCGACGTCGATCGCACGCGCCGAAGTGACGTCAGGGACGCCGGTGGTGAGAAGCGCCGGAGGTGCGAACGTGGAGGTCTGCGCGGAGGCGTAGGTCGCAAGAGCGACCGTCGTGGCGAGGAGTCGAGCAGTGAGCATGTTGCGAGCGTGCACGCGGGCAAGGGGTCCAAGCTGCCATGGGTGACGGCAGCCGCCGTAGAGGGCGAGCCGGGATCGGGGACATGAGCGCGAGCCGGACCCGGATGAAGCCGTTCAGACACTAGCACGCGCGCTCGAGCTGGTTGCGCGATCGCGGCGCAGGCGGAGCGATCGCGCGATTCAGAGTCGACGCCCGCTTGGGAAACGTCGGCTACGGAAGAGCCTTCCGGGTGCATGGAGTCGCACACTCCGTGTACGGATTCGCACGCCAAACCGCCCTCGTCGACGCAAGAGTGCCAGGCACCCATGCGCAGTCGGTCTTCGCTGCGGTGGAGGACGCCTTGTCTCGCGGAACGGGCGGCGTACGCGCGTCCCGATCTGCGCTCCCCGAGCGGCGCCCACTTTCTTCGCGAAGAATCCGAAGGTCTCTGACGCGACGCGTGCGTGCTCCGCACGGACGGCGGTGAGAGCGAGGAACTGTCACCTCGCCCCGACTTCACCCCGTCGCCGATCGCCGCGCCGCCGATGCGCGCGGCATCCGCCGACGGAAAGCCCGCGGAACCGCGTGTCTTCGCCATGCTACCCCTCCTTGCAACGACTCTTCTCTTCACCGCGCCGAACGCCGATTTCGACGCGGAAATGACCGCCCAACTCGACTCCGAACGCCCGGCGCTCCCTGCGGCCGTCATGGCACGCCTCGGCCGATCGCTCCTGATCGACCGGCCCATCGAGGGCGGGGCGATCTGGGCTTCGGGGCGCACCTGGAAAGGCTCCTTCGGCAGCGACGGGTTCACCTACATCCCGTTCCTCGGATCGGACGCTCCACGCAACTTCCCGGTGCAGTTCGCGCTGGAGAGCGTGACGGTGGACGGCGCCCCGCTGGACTTCGAGAGCCACGCGGCCGTCTCTCGCGACGGCCGCACGATCACGCTCGACCGCGGCAGCGTCCGCGAGGTCTACCACGTCGACGGCGAGTCGGTCGAGCAGACGTTCGTGTTCGACTCTCTCCCTCGCTCGGGGGACGTCGCGATTCGGATGCGCGTCGAGAGTGAGCTGGCGCGCGTCGAGGACGGCGCGGGCTTCACGTTCGTCGGCGACCGAGGCGGTGTGCGCTACGGCGCAGCGACGGGCGTCGCTGCCAGCGGCGCGCGGATGCCGCTGCAGGAGCGCTTCGTCGAGGGCTCGCTCGAGATCCGCGTGCCGGCTCAGGAGCTGAGCGCCGACGCGTTCCCGTTCGTGGTCGACCCGATCCTCTCGACGATCAACGTCACCGGCGATACGCGCGACCAGATCGACGTCGACGTCGCCTTCGACGGGAACTCGGGCGTGTACATGATCGCCTACGAAGAGGTGCAGTCTGCGGACGACCACGACATTCGCAGCGTCTACTACAACACGAACGTCGACCTGTTCCTGAACGAAGCTGCGATCGACATCAGCTCGGACAGCTGGGAAGAGCCGAGCGTCGCGAACGGAGTCTTCGACTCACACTTCCTGTGCGTCGCCTCCCGCAGCGTTGGCATCGCCACTGCTGCGATCTGGGGCCGCGTCCGGAACGCGAGCAACGGATTCAACGGACCTGCGTTCGAGATCAGCAACGGCCTGCTCGGGGACAACACGTCCCCTGACGTCGGTGGGAACGGCGGCGACTTCAACACGCAGTACCCGTTCATGGTCGTCTGGCAGAACCGCTGGATCCCGACGAACGACTACGACATCTACGGCCAGGCGGTCGACATCGACGGTTCGCTCTCTGGCGCGCGCCTCGAGATCGCGACCGATCCGTCGATCGACGACACCGCGCCGAGCATCTCGAAGTCGAGCGGCGAGCGGAACCAGCTGAGTCCCGAGCACGAGTATCTCGTCGCCTGGGAGCGCGAGGTCAACGCGATCGACCACGACATCTGGACGCGCGTCGTCGGCTACGCAGGCCAGCTCGCCGCGCACGACGAGTGGCGCTCGTACTCCTTCGGCGACTCCCGTCGGGTCGACGTGTCGTCGCAGACGACGGCGAACTTCACCGGCTCGGACCCCGTCTACGTCCTCGCCTTCGAGCGTTTCCTGAACGGCAGCTACAAGATCTTCACCGTGGCGACCCGTGAGGGGAACGCCGACAACGCGCGGAACCTCGGGCTCATGCAGGACCTCGCGCAGGACTCGCCGCACGCCGACCCGCGCATCGCCTACGACGGCACGAGCGACATCCTGATCGCCTACAGGTCGACCGCTCCGAGCGGTGGTTACGACGCTCACGTGGCCGCCGTCAACCTCGTCCACGATGCGGGTGAGATTCGCACTGGCGTCTCGACGCGTCGGGACACGCTGACGGTGCCGGGCGCGCCCGCCGGGGCACTGGCGATCGCTTCGACGAACGACGGAGGCTCGCTGAACGACGACTCCACGGCGCTCGTGCTGTTCACGGCCGAAGGGCCGGGCGGTGACGACGAGGTCAGCGGCGCCTTCGTCGCGGACACGGCCCCCAAGGTCGTGGGTGCGCAGTACTGCCAGGCCAATGAGAACGCGTCCGGCACCTCGGCGTGGATCCGCGCGACCGGCGGCAACAGCCTTCCGGGCTACAACGTCACGATCCGAGTGCAGGACCTTCCGGAGTCCTCGTTCGGCTACGTGATCGCCTCGCTGAACTCCGGCTTCACGGCGAACCCGGGCGGCAGCGCCGGCAACCTGTGCCTGACGGGTGCGATCGGCCGCTTCACGAACCAGATCGTGAACAGCGGTCTGGGCGGAGCCGTCGATGTCGTGATCGACACGGACGCGATCCCGCAGCCGACGGGCATCACGAGCGCGGTCTCGGGCGACAGCTGGCACTTCCAGTACTGGACGCGCGATTCGCAGGACGGCATGCCGACCTCGAACTTCAGCAACGCGGTGGAAGTGAGCTTCCGCTGATCGTCACGCGCGCGCGCGTGACACGGCGAGCCCGGTGCTGTCCTCGACTGCACCGGGCTCGCGCTGTGGAGTCGCGCATCGGTCTGCGCCTCGGGATCTGCGGGCTCGAAACAAGGACCTGGTGCTCGTCGTCGGTGAGGAGCGACCGGCTTCTCATCGATCAGAGTCAGGTGCGCCCTCAGATCGCCCGGGCCTACCACGACGGCGTTCCACCCGCGCGACTCCAAGGCAGCCTAGTCAGACTCTCTCACCCACCTCGCGAGCTCGGCGCCGCTCGTCAAGAGCCGTGGAGGGCCGAGTGTCTCCAGCATCTCGGGGTAGAGGATCACGTCCTCCCGGCCGATCACCGGCGGACACGTCTCGGCGGGCCAGAACGAACAGAAGTGGTACCGCCGCAGAATCCGGTAGAGCCCGGACCAAAGCGCTTCGTGCACCGTCGGGCGGGACACCATGAAATGCGCGACTCGGCCGTCCTCTTCTGGCTGGGCAACAACGGCGACAAAGTCGTTGGGGAAGCCACGGAAGACGACATTGAAGCCTACGCCACACCGATCGTCAGCGGTCTCGTCGAACTCACTCCGGAGCTGGTCGATGGTGGGAAGCGTCGCGGGATCGTTGAGCCCGCTCGGGAAGAACATTTCGAATCCCATGGTGCGGCCGTCTGAGCCTTGCGATGTCCGTATGCACGAAGTTGGGATGCCCCGAGGTTATCCCCGGGGCCTAATGTCTGCACGGTCACCGAGCGTCGCGCGCCCCAAAGAAGGGCTGGTGTGCGGTACGACGTTCCGCGCTACGAACGTCTCACCTGCCTTCGCAGTCGATCGCCGCCAAAGTCCACCGCATCCTCGTCAGCGCACCTTCGTTCTCTTTATTCGCGCTCGAGACGGCGACTCGATGGCTCGCTCGGCTGCTACGCTCCGTCGCGTCCATGCGCCGACTTGCGCTCCTTTCACTAGCCGTCGCCGTCGTCGCAGTCACGGTGCTCGCGAAGCGGACCCGCATCGCGCCGACGGAGACCGAAGCGCGTCGCGGCGAGGAGAGTTCGTCGTTCGTCCGCGAGGATCGTGCGATCGAGCTTCGCCAGAGCGAGGCGCCCGAGCCCGCACGCCGTCAGCCCGCCGAAGAGGCGGTCGTGGAGGAGAGTGCAGCCGCGGCACCCGGCGTCGTCGGCGCCACGTCCGATGCCGTCGCCGGCGGGATCGTGCTCACCGTGCTCCAGTGGGATGGAGTGCCCGTCGCAGGCGCCGAGACGTCCTGCTCGTGGCGCGCGGACTGGGGGGACTACCGCGACGTCCGCGGCGTGACCGACTCGCTCGGGAGACTCCGGACGGCCGTTCCCCAGCCGTTCCAGTTCGAGTCCGTCGACCTCGTTTGGCGCGATCAGGCGTACACCTCCGACGCGGCGCACACGCCCTCCTTCGATCCGACGTCGCCCGGCTCGATCGTGCTCTCGCTCGAGCGCATTCGCCCCGTCGTCCTCCGGGTCGTGGACGCGAGGGGTGAGCCGATCGGCGGACGGGCGCTTTCTCTCTCGCAGCTCGAGCTGCTCGAGGCCGATCCGCACACGTCGACGCTGCGACGCGACGGCGTCGAGGCTCCGGAGTCGGTCGTTGCGGATGCGGAGGGCTTCGTTCGCATCGACCTGAGCGAGGGCCTGTGGAGGGCGGAGGATGCCGAAGGCGAAGGGGCTCGCACCCTCGTGCACGTTCCACGAAACGGGACCCTACCGGAGTTCCGCGTCGTCGTTCCGCGCCGCGGCGACGGGCGCGACGTCGCCGTTTCACTGCGACTCGATCCCGGGGTCGACACGAACGCGGACGGTGCGCTGGCGGCGTGGTTGCGCGGCAGCTTCGGTGCGCTGGAGGACGGCGACTTCGGCGGGCGGACCGTGGACTTCGAGATCCGCGAGGGGCGGCTCGTCGCGTTCGTCCCGAACGAGGGGACCTGGTTCGTTCAGGCGAAGGGCCCCGGGGGGTCGCGCGGGATCACGGCGATCCCGGCGGGGGCCAGCGCGGTCACCGTGACACTGAAGCCGAAGGCCCCGTGGGTGCCGAAGCGCGTCCGCGGCCGGGTCGTCGACGCCGCCAGCGGCGCGCCGATCGAGGCGAGCCTGACCTGGCGCAAGTGGCCGTTCTCCGGGTCGCGCAGCGGCAAGCGAACCGATGGCGCGGGGACGTTCGACGTCGAGATCGGTCGCGACGACGAGGTCCTGCGCGTTCGGGCGACCGGATACGGCTGGGCCGCCGTCGGCCCATTCCCGGCCGCTCCCGCGGAGCCGATCGTCATCCCGCTCCATCCGGTGCACGAGCTCGAGGGCACTGTCGTCGACTCCCGCGGACAGCCCGTGGACGTGACGGTCCACCTGCACCGCAGCACGGCGCAGACGCCGGCTCCGTGCTCGATCCCCGCGACCGAGGGAGTGCTCGACGACTCGATCGAGCGGGTGGGCACCGGCTTGCCCGGCCGGTTCTCGTTCCGCCGCGTCACGGCGCATCCCGTGCGCCTGCGCGTCCAGCCGGACGACGCGAGCCGTCCTCCCGCCGACGTCGTCGTCCGCGGCGACGCCGGCTCCGTTCGCATCACGCTCGGCGACGGCACGGAGTCTCGCTGCGATCTCATTGGCACGGTCCGCGAGCGCGTTCGCGGCCAGCCCGTCGCCGGGCTCCGGGTCCGCGCAAGCTGGCGCGAACCGACCTGGCAGTCCGTCGAGACCGTGACGGATGGCCACGGCGGCTACGCGCTGCGCGGGCTCCCCGCGGACGGGGCGACGCTTCGCCTGATGCCACCCGAAGAATCGTCGCTGCCGTACGCGATCCGCGAACTCGCGCTGTCGGACCTCGCGACCGGCGAGCAGGTGCTCGATCTCGAAGTCGACCTGTCGTGCACGCTGCACGTCCAGCTCGTGCCCGAGCGCGTCATGGACTCGTCGCTCGTGCTCGCGGTCCGGTCGAAGGGCGGCGAGCCGACGCTGCTGACGAGTCCGGCGGGCTACCCGGAGAACGCGAAGATCCGCACGGACCTGCTCGGCCGGGCGGACCTGTGGGGCGTGCCGCGCGGGCCGGTGGAGCTGCTGATCTTCCGGGAGTGGATGGACCTGGAACGAGGGGTCGACCCGGTCTCCGTCGTTCCGCTCGATCTGTCGGCGGTGCCGAGCGGGCGGGTGCCGATTCCGTTCGGACAGTGAACGTCAACGGCACCCGCGCGACGGCTTAGATTGCGGGGATGAACCGTCGAGACTTCCTGGGACTGGCTGCGTCGTGCGGGTTCGTGTCCGGCTGGGCCGCCGGGGGCCCAAGGGGCGACAAGGACGTCGAGCGCGCGCAGACCGTCCTCGCCGCCGCGCGGTCGTTCGGCACCGGCGGCGGATACGACCGCTCGTGGGGCGGGACCGGGGTCCCGGTCGAGATCTCGCACCGCGGGCGCCGCGTGCTGTCCAAGGCGAAGAACGGGACGTACTGCTGCGGCTTCACGTTCGCGGCGGCGATGCGCGCCCTGGAGGGGACGCGGGCGCTTGGAAAACTCGACGCGGACGACGCGAGAGCGTTCCAGAAGGCCTGGTACGGCGCGACCAAGGCCTCGGGAGAACGACAGTGCGCGTACGCGGTGGAGGAGTTCCGGCTCGGCCGCGAGGTCGACCTCGAAGATGCGGAGGCGGGCGACTTCATCCAGATCTGGCGCCGCACGAAGAAGCCGTCGGGGCACAGCGTGATGCTCCTCGGCTGGGTCGAGGCCGGCGGGGAGCGCCTGGGTCTGACCTACCTCAGCTCGCAGGGCTCGACGGACGGGATCGGCGTCGCGTTCGAGGCATTCGCGGACAGCGGCATCGAGGGCGGCCGCGTCGACCCCGAGCGCACCTACGCCGCTCGGCTCGACCTCTGAGCCGATCTGGCATTGGCGCGCTGTCGGGGCTGGGCGATCGTGCGATACTTGTCCAATAGTCAGCGCATCCCCCCGGGAGCGACCCCTGCTCGAGGCCCATCGATGAACCGACGCAACGTGAACCGCACCACCTCCCTGCTCTGCCTGGCCGTCGCCGCGGCGACTCCGTCGTTCGCGCAGGACGCCGGCAAGCCGCCGGCCGACGTGCTGGAAGGCCTGTATCCAGGCCGCGCCTACTCCCCGTACGCGCAGCGCGCGTTCCCGAGCCACGTCTACTGGGGTGACTCTCACCTGCACACCGGGCTCTCGCTCGACGCGGGTCTGTTCGGCGCCACGCTCGACGCCGAGGACGCCTACCGGTTCGCGCGCGGCGAGGAGGTGATCTCCTCCTCCGGTTTGCCGGTCAAGCTCAGCCGTCCGCTCGACTGGCTGGTCATCGCCGACCATTCGGACATGATGGGGATCGCGTTCGACCTCCAGGTCGGGACGCCCAACATCCTCGCCGAGCCCCTGGGCAAGAAGTGGCACGAGGCCTTCAAGCAGGGCGGCGCTGCCGCCGGTGAGGCGGCCTTCGAGCTGATCGGCATGTTCTCGCAGATGACGCTGCCCGAGAAGCTCGTCACCGACTACTCGCCGGGCTCGAAGGTCTACGACCGCATCTGGCAGGAGATCGTCGAGAACGACGAGCTGTTCAACGAGCCCGGGCGCTTCACCGCGCTGATCGGCTTCGAGTGGACCTCGGTGCCGAAGGGGTTCAACCTGCACCGGAACGTCATCCTGCGCGACAACGGGGATCGCGCGAAGCAGGTCGTTCCGCTGACGACGCAGCCGCCGATCGGATCGCAGGACCCGCTCGACCTGTACAAGTGGCTCGAGGACTACGAGGCGAAGACGGGCGGCCAGGCGCTCGCGATCGCGCACAACGGCAACCTCTCGAACGGCTGGATGTTCCCGCTCGAGGACACCTACGCCGGCGGCACGGTCGATCAGAGTTACGTCGAGAAGCGGGCCAAGTGGGAGCCGCTCTACGAGGTCACGCAGATCAAGGGGGACGGCGAGGCGCACCCGCTCCTCTCGCTGAACGACGAGTTCGCGGACTACGGCACCTGGGACGTCGGCAACCTCGACCTCTCCGAGCTGAAGTCGCCGGAGATGCTCAAGCGCGAGTACGCCCGCGAGGCGCTCAAGCAGGGCCTCGCGCTCGAGAAGAAGCTCGGCACGAACCCGTACAAGTTCGGCATGGTCGGCGCCACGGACAGCCACACCGGTCTCTCCACCGCGGAAGAGGACAACTTCTTCGGCAAGTCGACGAGCGTCGAGCCGTCCAAGAACCGCGTCGAGCACCCCTTCGTCTCGTCGGACCTCGGCACGTTCAAGGGCGACACTCTGCTCGCTTCGGGCTATCAGGGCGTCTGGGCGACCGAGAACACGCGCGCCGCGATCTTCGACGCGATGGAGCGCAAGGAGACCTACGCCACGACGGGCACGCGCATGACGGTGCGGTTCTTCGGGGGCTGGGACTTCACCGAGGACGACCTGCGCAGCCGCGCGCCGGCGTTCCGGGGCTACGAGAAGGGCGTGCCGATGGGCGGCGACCTGACGACCGCGCCCGCCGATGAGGCACCGACGTTCATGACGTACGCGCTCCGGGATCCTCAGGGCGCCAACCTCGACCGGCTCCAGATCGTGAAGGGCTGGATCGAGGCCGACGGCAGCCTGCAGGAGCGCATCTACGACCTCGCTGTCTCCGACGAGCGGACGATCGGCGACGACGGCCGCTGCCGCACGCCTGTGGGCAACACCGTCGACATCGAGGCGGCCAACTGGACGAACACGATTGGCGCAGCCGAGCTCATGGCGGTCTGGACCGACCCCGACTTCGACCCGAGCGAGGCGGCGTTCTACTACGTCCGCGTGCTGGAGATCCCGACGCCGCGCTGGGTCCTGTACGACCAGCTGCGCCTCGGCGCGGAGGTCCCGGAGGGCGCGGAGCTCACGCACCAGGAGCGCGCGTACACCTCGCCGATCTGGTACACGCCTTGATCGACTAGAGGTCGACGCAGCCGCGCTCGATTGCGGCGTCGCGCCACCTCTGGGCGAGGTCCTTGCCGGGTGTTCCGGCGCGCTCGCCCGAGCGGTAGATCACCTGGTGGTTCTGGTACTGGTCCCGGTCGCCCGTCTCCGGGCGGTCGGGGTTCGACGTCCTCGCACCGTATTGCTCGACGCGCTCGCGGATTCCGACGAGCTGGCGACGCGCCATCAGTCCGTCCATGGGGCGAAAGGCTGCGAGCGCGGGGCGCGCGGCGCCGCCCTTCGCCTCGGCGGTGATGCGGACCACGAGGCGCGATCCTGCTTCCCGCGCGGTGAGGCGCACGTCGAAGGCGAGGCTCGCCGTGCTCCCGACGAAGCGCACCCCTTCGACCCACCACGTGATCTCGGCGCCGGGGACGAGGTGGCGGATGACGCCAATGGGCGACGCGTCGCCGACCTCCGGGGTGGGGATCCACGACACGATGTGCTCCGCGGACCGCTTGCGCCCGTTGTCGAGTGCGTCGTAGCTGTACCAGCCCGCGCCGCGCCCCATCTGCGCGAGCCACGGCCAGACCGAGTCGGGGGGTGCGTCGATCGACACCGCGCGGGTCATCGCGACGCGCGCACGCCCGTCCGTCGCCAGGTAGGCGTCACCCGGCATCGTCGCGTCGCACTCCTCGTCCGTCGCGCCCCAGCGGACGGTGCGGAGGGTGAGGACGATCGCGGCGAGCGCGCCGAGGCACGATCCGGTGCCTAGAGTCGGGCGCGCACCGTCCCGATGCTGCAGAGCCTTCTCCTCGGCGGAACCGCCCTCGCCCTCCTCGGCG
>JBCCSK010000101.1:0-17214 GCA_039200205.1 Planctomycetota bacterium | reverse complement strand
GCGGTCTGCAGCGCGCCACGACTCGATCGAGGGGATCAACCCAAGTCGATGGGAGGCGACGTGGTAGTACCACTCCAGTGCGTTCAGGTAGGCCTTGCGTCGACCCTCGGTCCACTCGTCGGAGACGCGCCCGTTCCTTCCGATGATGATCTGGAAGTGGGTGGACTCGGCGTTCTGCAGGTACTCGTCTGGCTGCGCACGGAGCCGCTCGAGTTCCTTCTGGACCGCGGTCGGAAGGACGGACCGAAAGTCGCGAGCGCTGGGATCCCGCGCCGCCCAGTCGAGCCAGGGGTAGGGGTCTTCGGCGGTGCGCAGGTACTTCGGCGCCGACTTCCGCCAGCGGTCCTCGGCGCGATCACCGGACTTCAGGATCGGGTCGCGGTTCGGCAGTTCGATCGTCTGGGCGCGTAGCTCGGTCGAGGTCGCGGCGGCCGTGACGATGGCCAGGAGAACGAGCGGAAAGGCGGGGCGCATGGTGGAACCGGCAGTGGACGAGGCGGGCCTCACGATGTGAGACGCGGCTCACCGCGTTCGGTTCCGTCGGAAGGCGGGCGCGGGCCGCGCATTCCGTGCACGAGCGCGATTTCGATGCTGCGCGGTGAAACCGCACCGGCCGTGCTCCGACGGAGTTCGCATGAAGCTCCCCCGCCCCTCGCTCTGGATCCCGATCTCGTTCGGCTTCTGCGTTCTGCTGCTCAGCGGGTGCTGGTCCTCCAGGAAGGCGCCTGCGCACGTCTTCTCCGGGCCGGAGGTCGAGCAGGCCGAGCTGCCATTCCGGCTGCGGAACAGCGCAGAGCACGACGTTGTAAGGGCAGAGTTCGGCGAGCCCTACGTGCTCGAGTTCGAGGGCGAGGGCGAGGGCGGCGCGCTGCTCTACTTCGGCGGATCCCACTCGCAGAGTCGCAGCGATCCGCAGCTGGATGACATTCGTCGCCGCTGGTCCGCGTTCGGACCGACCGTCGCGCTCTGCGAGGGGCGACAGTCGAGGCACGTCTACGGTTTCCTGGTCGAGCCGTTCGCAGGGTTGCCGGAGCCGACGCTCGTGCACAAGCTCGCGCGAGCGAACGACGTTCGGCTCGTCTCGCTGGAGCCGGACTACGAGCAGGAGGTGCGCGCGCAGCTCCAGCGGTTCTCCGCGGAAGAGGTCGCGCTCTACTACTTCCTCCGCGTCTACGCGTCGGAGTCGGGCGGGAAGGAGCAGGAGTCGTTGGCGAAACACCTGCTGGCGAAGCGGACCGACGTCGAGGGGCTGCGCGGTTCGCTCGCTTCCCTCGCGGACGTCGACCGTGCCTGGAAGACCGCGTACCCGAACGGCGAGGACTGGCGAGTGCTCGCTCAGGAGCCCACCGACGGCGTGCTTGCGCAGGTCTCCGCGAACTCGCGGCGCGTTCGAGGCGAGCACATGGTTCGCGTACTCGTCGATCTGACGCAGCAGGGCGAGCGTGCGTTTGCCGTCGTGGGAAGCGGGCACGTGATCCGGCAGGAGTGGGCGCTGCGCGCGCTGCTCGGGATGCCAGAGGCTCCCGATACGCCGAACACGTAGGGATTGCCGGGACGCTCCACTCGACGGCAGTGCAAGCCGTCGACGAGGCCATTCGGTCGAGCGTCTGCCTCGACTCCCAGTCCGTGTCCGCGACTGCACGGGACGCAGCCTCCGCTGTGAGCGTGGTCCAGAACTGCCCGCGTAGCGCACTCGCGTTCGCGGGTGCGCCAGCAACGTCTAGGCAGCGGGATCGGAGACTGCTGCCAAGGCTGTGCGCTGCAACCCGCCGGCTACCGCGTGATCCGGACGCGAGCGACGCCGCTCTTGCGGTCGAACTCCTCGAACCCAACGACGAAGTCCTGTCCGGATTCGAGCCGCAGCGCAACCCGCTGACCAACGCGAAGCCCCGTGTCCGCGATCCGCTCTCGCCGTTCACGACCGCCCACGTCGGCGGCGAGCTCGCCCGGACCGGGGGTCGTGTCGAGCAGCCCATGGATCCCGAGCCGGCGCTCCGGCCCTTCGATGCCACTGACGTGAATGAGGAGTCGCGGTTCGGCCGCAAACCCGGGAGCCTCCCCGTCGAACGGTTCCGACGAGAGGATGGAGATCCACGCCCGCTGGGTGCCAAGGTCGTCCGGGATCTCGACGACCTGCCCGCGACGTCGGCGCTTCTTCTCGTCGAGCATGCGGAGCCCAAGACGGAGATCCGCGAAGAGCCCCAGGACGCCCGTCGCATCGGGCCGGTCGTACGCGGTGACGCGGTGGATTCCCTTCACGGCCTCGGCCACATGCCTCGGTGCGTCGCCGTCGAGCGCGATCCAGCCCTTGCGTACCTTTTCGACGAGGTTGTACGAGTGTTTCCCGTGCCCCATGGGACTGAACGGGTCGCCGTAGGTGACGTAGCGAGCGTTCTCTAGCGAGGGAACGACGGACGTGCCGCTCAGGTCGAGGATCGATCGCGCGTGTGCGTGCCCCATGTTGTGGCCGAATTCGTGCGCGGCGATGCGCCAGCCTGGACGCTTGCCGAAGAACGTCACTCCGCGACCGTCGAGGACCGAGACCGCCGCGGCGCCGGAGCTCAGACGGACGCCCTCGCTCTTCTTCTCGATCAAGAAGAAGACCGAATCGAACTCCTCCAACGGGTCGACGTCGCGCGACTCGCGCAGCGCAGCCAACGCATCACCTGCGATGTTGCGCTTACGCTTCGTCTTCCCCGTTCGCTCGTCCTCGACGATCCCGTACTCCTCGCACTTCCTGAGCTCGACCGTTTCGGCGAACTCGATCTTCCCGAGGTCGACCGATCCATACGACTGCCACTCGAGGAACGCGTCGAGGCCGGACAGCATCTCGCGCAGGTCTTCTTCCGAGTGCCGCGAAACGCTCGGGTCGTCGCTGTCCGCAAAGGTCGTCCGAGCGACGAGGATGTCGACGGGTCCGGATGCACCCGCGCGCTCGCTCGGGATCGCGAAGGGCTTCTTCGCCTGAGCGAAGGAGACCGACGGAAGGCCTGCGACGACGATGAGGAGCGGAAGGACGAGTGTCACGGACGGGGCCTCATCGTTCGTCTTCAAGGCGGACTCGCCAGGTTCGGTCTTTCGGGATCGACGTCAATGCGCCGGAGCCGACGATCGCGCGCTCTGGGTCCAGGGACTCGACCCGGAAGGGAAGGCCGCTCGCCGGAAGGCGAACCTGCGCGCTGGCGGCGGCGGAGCCGCCGTCGGTCGGCGGACTGAGACCGACTTCGATCTCGACGCGATCGGCTCGCTCCGTATCGAGTTCCATCGCTCCGAAGATACGTCGGAAGTGGAATCCGCCGGAGGTGAAGGGCGTGCCTTCCGACGTCACCCTGAGCTGCATCCCTGGCGACGGATTCTCGCACTCGATGTCGAGCGTCGTGTAGGGAGTAAGGTTGACGTTCGCATCCGCGTCGACGCCCCGCCGGAAGACGTCTTCTTAGCCGTCGCCCGGAATGCGCACGTCGAGCGTATCGACGAAGGGAATCGACCGGATCCCGCCTGTGAGCAAAAGGAACGAGCCGGTTGTTCCAGAGCGGCGGCTGAAGGCTGTTCCCGCGTCCACTGCCTCGCCGTCAGGACTCCGGAGGGTGACGCTGAATGCGCGTAGGACGCCGCGAAGATCGATCGATTCCTGCGAAAGCTGCGTGGGGACTCCGGTGTCAGGAACGTCGACCTCGCCGAATTCCAGGAGTGGCTCCGCCTGCGAGCCACAGACGCGAACAGCGTAGCGACCCTGGGAGAGACCCTCCCAGACGACCTCGCACCGCGCTGACCCGCCGCTCCCGGTGCGCTTCGCTTCCCCGGTGACCACCCGAGGTTGATCCTCTGCAACGCCGTCGGCGCTGGCGATGCGAACGACCTGGAACGCGACGCCCTCCCACGGCGTCGTATCCGCATCGATCGCGAAGCTGGCTCGTAGGATGCCCCCGAACCCGGCGGTCAGTGTGATGTCGTCGCCGATACGAACGCTCCGTCCTCGGTCGAGATCTCCGCGAAGCACGAGCGGGTCGGACGCGATGACGCGGAGATCCCTCGACTCATTCGGATCGCCGTAGAACGTGAACTGCCCTTCGCTCCACCGATACGTGGTCGCGAGGGAGCCCCAGCCCGCGTCGTCTCCGAGCGCCGCGGCAAACACGCGCGTGCGGGCCGTCTCCGGCCCGTCGGGTCGCTTCACCTCCAGCTCGAGGTCGACGCGATCGAGAATGGGCACGCCCGAGTCGTCGACGACGCGCCCACGCAGGATGACGTCGCCGGGGGAAAGGTCGATCGAGCCGAAGTCGAGCACGCCCGCCGCAATGCCGTCCGCGTTCGCGACAAGCCCTGAGACGGGCCCCGCGCCGCCGCTGTACGGAACCCCGTCGAGCTTGGCTTCGATCGAAATCGTCGCCGGGACGGCTTCCCCCGGGCCGAGGACCCAGCGCGCCTCGCCGCTGCCGTCGAACGGAAGGCCGTAGAAGGACTCGCGATTCGCCCTCCCCGCTCCGCGCTGAACGCGCACGGTCGCCTTGATGTCGCCCGCGCTCTCGCCACCGTCTCGCGTGACTCGACAGATGGCGACCGCGCTCCGACCCCAGTCAGCCGTCAGTTCGATCCGCCGGATCTCACCCTGGGAAGAGGGACCGTCAGCCTCCCGCTCCAGGTTCCCGAAGCCCGCTTTGACCGTGAAGCGTGCCGCCCTGCCGTCAGGGATCGCGACGGGCCGAATCCGAGCGACCCCGCTCGCGTCGTAGCTGGCGAGCGGGTCCGACCCACCGGGATTGAAGAGCCGCACGCCGTTCCGCTCGCGGGGTATCGGGCGCAGCAGCGGACCGAACTCGGTCACCCGACGACCGAGCCGCTGCGCATCCGCGGGAGACACCTGCACTTCAATCTCGCCGCACGCGCCAAGCGTGAGGACGATGGGCTCGGCTGCTTCTCGGATCTCCGACATCGTCACGCGCCGCTGCTCTCCCGCGCCGCCAAACGCCACGGCGCGGATCTCGAACGCCTCGCCACCGATGAGCGACTGGATCCCGGGAGCCAGGGCGACGCCGCGCTCGTCCGCACGAACCTGGCGTCGCGGATAGAAGGAGCCGTCTTCGAAGATGCAGAGGCCTGCAAAGGGAACGGGCGCGCCGCTCTCGTCCTGGATCGCGACGCGTAGGTCGGCGGGGGGCTCGACGGTGATCACGACGGGTCCGGCGTCGGGGAGGCGCTTGAACCCAGCAACCTCGTCGAATTCGCCGTACCAGCCGTCGGCCGTGACAGCGCAGCCGCGGAATCGATTCCACGGCAGCTCGATCACCAGCTCCCCCGAGTCGTTCGTCACGCCTCGTTCACCCAGCGCGCGAACTCGCTCCAGGAACGCACCCGATGCCGTGGAGAGCGGTTCGTTCTGCGGCGTGATCCAGTAGACCGTGGCAACAACCCCGCGAGCCTCGTCACCCGCACGAACGACGCGGAGTCCGAGTGTGCGCGGATCGGGTCTCTTCGTCGAGGCGGAGGCGTGCTCGCCCAACGCCTCGCGCGTGAGACCGCTCGTCGTTCGCTGGAGCTCGGGCGATGCGTCGAGACCGCGGTCGAACGAGGCGCTCGATGCCCCCGGAGCATCGACGGAGTCACGCTTCACCTCGACCGCGTCCCGGGTCTCGCCGCGCACCAGGAAAAGGAGGCACGTCGCGATGGCGGCGAGAGCAAGTAGGGTGAGGAGCGCACGCATGTCGTTTGCCAAGGCAGGGGGCAATGCCGCGTTCGGAACGTAGCGCGATCCTGATTCGCCAAGATTGGGGGCATACGCACCTCGAACGCCGTGGCCGACGCGGCACGCAGCTTCGGCTTGCCTCGGATACGACCCGCTCGCCTTCCTCGAATGCTCGGTGGCATGGGTCCCCAACCCGAGCGAGCGCCAATGGTGGACGTACTTCGCCAAGAGAGGAAAGAGCTGGGCCACGGCATCGCCACCGTTCGATGCGGTCGTACCGCGCCCGCTCGAGTCACACTCCGCCGTGAACGACGGCGATCGCAGCGTCCACGCCGAGTGCCTGGGAGAGCGTCAGTCCGTCCAGGCAGGCTCGACGGCGTGCTTGGCGTAGGCTGAAAAGAACTATGGCCCCCCCCACTGCCTGCCTGCTTCTCATCCTCGCTCTTGCACCACAGGACGTGATCCCGCGTCTGACCCTCGACCTGCCGATCCAAGGAGTGATCGCGGAGGGCGACCGGGTGATTCGAACCGACGCTCTCTCGGAGCTTTCGGCCAAGCCCGTCCTCGGTCGCGCGTTCGAGCTACAGCTCGACGAACCGGGGACCGTCACCATTCAGCTGTCGTCTTCGCTGTTCGACGGCTACCTCGTGCTCCGCGACGACGAGGGACGGGTCATCGTGGAGGACGACGACGGTTGGATCGGCACGCGGCCCCAACTCGTGGCGAAGGAGCTCGACCACGGCCAGCTCTACAGCGTCGAGGTCGGCGCCCTCCACGGACGGGAGGGCCACTTCGAGCTGGTGGTGCGACGCGGGGAGCCAGAGCCGATCGGCGACGAGGCGATGGCGGCCCTGGAAGTCGACCTCACCGAGCGCGCGATGCGTGCGGCCGAGCGGTACTACGGTCCGGACAGCGACGAGCTCGCTCGAGCGATCTACGCGCTCGGCGACGTGTACTGGTACCGCGGCGAGTACGAGCGCGTTCAGCCCTACTACGAGCGCGCTCTCGAGGTCCGGACGCGCGCGCTGGGTGCAGGCCACCTCGAGACCGGTCTCTACGTGAACGATCTCGGATGGTTGCACTACCTCACCGGTCGATACGAGAAGGCAGAGGAGTGCCTCGAGCGCGCCATCGGGATCTACGAGGGGGTACCCGAGAGCGAACGGCTCCAGCCGCGATACGCGGAGCTGCTTGGGCGTACGCTCACGAACCTTGGGGAGGTCGCGATGAGGACGGGGCGGCACGAAGACGCGCGGGACGTCCTCGAATGGGCGCTCGAGGTCCACGAGCAGGGACTCGGCGAGGACGACCGGCGAACCCTGTACACGAGGAAGCAGCTCGGTCTCGCGCTCCAGGGCCTCGACGACTTCGCCGGCGCGCTCGCTGTGTGGGAGCGTTCCCTCGAGCTGCTCGAGGCGAAGCTCGGACCGGATCACACCGAGGCGTTCGACGTGAGGTACGACCTGATTGGCCTGCTGAACTACTTCGTCGTGGACTCCGAAGCCGCGGGGAACCTCGCGAGGCGGAACCTCGAGCTCGCTCGTCAGCACCTGGGCCCGGACGATGTGCATCTGGCCCGTGCTCTCTACAGCCTCGGGCTGGTCGAGCAGAGTATGCGCCGGAACCCGGAATCGCTCGAGCTGTACTCCGAGGCCGTCGAGGTGGCGACGCGAGCGGTCGGCGCCGACGATCCGGAGACGGTCAGCTACCTCGGCTACGTCGGGACGGCCCACAAGAACCTGGGCGACTTCGCCGCCGCACGACCCCTGCTCGAGGCTCACCTCGACGCGCAGCTTCGCATCCGAGGTCCGGATGCGAGGGAGACGGGCTTTGCCCATCTGTACCTCGGGGACCTGGCGGCTCTCGAAGGTCGGTACCGGGACGCTGTCGGCCACCACCGCGACGCTCTCGCCAGCCTTCGCCGTACGCTTGGACCGCGAGATCTCTACCTCGCTAACCCGCTACTCGGAATTGCAGAGAGCCTCGACCGCCTCGGCGAAACCTCAGAGGCGCGCGCAGCGGCCGAGGAGTGCATCGACCTACTGCTCGACTCGCTCGGACCGGGTCATCCTCGTCTACTGCAGGTCCAGGAGGTGCTCGCACGGGTCCTCCAGGACGTTAGCGACCTCGCTGGAGCACGCGCTGTGCTCCAGGATGCCGTCGCTGCGGCCGAGGTGCGGCTCGGGGAGCATCATCCCGACTTCGCGACTGTCCTCCTCGCCTTCGGCATGCTGCTCGCTCGAATGGGCGACTTCGACGAAGCCGATGAGGTGCTCGAACGCGGGCTCTTGATCCGCGAGTCGATCTTTGGAGTCGAGCATGTGCGATACGCGGACGCGCTCCGCATGCGGGTGGCCACGGCCCGTTTCCGCGAGGATTGGCCCGCAATGATCGAGGGCATGGAGCGCGCCCTGGATGGGATCGAGTCGGCTCTCGGTGCAGCGCACCCGTCCACGGCCTCCATTCGCTACGAGTACGGGCGCGCTCTCAGTGAACGCGGCGACCTCGAGCGCAGTCGGGAGGTGCTGGCGCGTTCGCTGGCCGACCTGGAGGCCGCCCTCGGCCCCGAGTCGCACAAGGCTCAAGAGGTGGCGGTCTTCCTCGCCCACGTCGACAGTCGCCTTGGCGAGCACGAGGCGGCGCTCGATCGTCTCCGCCGGACCAGGGATCAAGCCATCGAGACGTTCGGCGACGGTCATCACTCGTCGACGAACGCGCGCATCGAACTCGCTATCGCGCTCATCGATGCCGGCGGGCTGCTCGAGGCCGAGGCCGAGCTCGACCGAGAAGCCAAGGCACGCGCCGCGCGGATCCAACGTCGTCTTGCGACGCTCGAGACGGGCGACCGCTTCAGGTATCTCTCTAGCTGCCTGAAGTTCCTCGAACTCCGCATCAGCGTTGCGCGCGAACTGAAAGATAACGAGGCGACCGCACGCGCCTACGACGAGGTGCTCCGATGGAAGGGGCGCGTCGCGCGACTGCTCGGCGCGAGCCGCGAGCAGCTCCAGCGCGGCGCCAGCGACGAGGAGAGTCGCTTGCTCGACGAACTGCGCAGCTGTCACGCGCGCCTTTCGCGGGCTGCGCTCGCGACCGACGTCGTCGACGCCGAAGCCCATCGCGCGCGCTTGGTGGCGCTCGCCCAGGAGCGGTCACGGCTCGAGCGCGCGCTCGCCGCATCGACGGCTTCGGGCGGGCTGCAATTCGACGTCGCGAGCTTCGCGCGGCTCCGGGACGGCCTGCCGCCCGACTCCGCGCTGGTCGACTTCCTCGTCCACCGCCTCTATCGGAGGGCATCGGGGTTCTCCGAGCAGCGCGTCACCGCTTGGGTCTCCCGGCCGGGCGCAGAGGCACCCGTCGAGGTGGACCTCGGACCTGCCGTGGACGTCGAGTCCGCGATTCGCGCGTTTCTCGAGGGCCTGGCGGCGCAGAGGGGGATCGAGGCCGCAAGTGCTCCTCGCAACGAGGCAGGCGCGCGAGTGCACGACCTTCTCTGGGCACCGTTGGCTGCGAGCCTCGAGGGCTCGAGCACGATCTTCGTGTCACCGGACGGAGTGCTCGGAACACTGCCATTCGAAGTCCTACCGATCGCAGACGGCACCCGTGCAGTCGAGCAGTTGGCATTCGTCTACCTGCAGGACGCTGTGGCTGCGACGACCGGGGAACCGGGGGAGGCGGACTTCGGCTCGCTGCTGTCGGTCGGCGGCGTGGACTTCCGTCGACGCGATGCTCCGGAGAGCAAGGTCGAGGAGTCGACTCCGTCCCTTTCCATTGACTCCAAGATGCGCGGCAGCTTCACCGACTACTGGGGGCGGCTCCCGGCGACCGCCTACGAGTCCCAGGTCGTCGCGGATCTGCACGAGGACGCGTTCGCCGAAGACGCCGCGCGTCGACTCCTGCAGAACGGAAGTCCCAGCGAGGAGCGCCTGAAGCGCGAGCTGCCCCAGCACGCAGTCTTGCACCTCGCGACGCACGGGTTCTTCCAGCCGGAGGGCACGCCGTCTCTGTGGGCGGCGGCGCGCGGGAGCACACAGGAGCGCGGTGCTCTCGGCGAGGGAACTTCCACGCGACTGGCGGGGCGCCTGCCCGGCCTGCTCTCGGGCCTGGTTTGTGCAGGCGCGAACAGGAGCGCCGACCTGACTGGAGACGACGGCTACCTGACCGCTGACGAGGTGTCGTGGCTGGACCTTTCGCGCTGCGAGATGGTCGTGCTGTCTGCCTGCGAAACGGGGCTGGGGCGGCCACAGTCAGGGGAGGGACTGCTGGGACTCCGCCGCGCATTCCAGTCCGCAGGCGCACGGACCGTCGTGAGCTCGCTGTGGTCCGTGAAGGACGAATCCACCGCAGACCTGATGCGCGACTTCTACAAGAACCTCTGGTTGAAGGAGATGGACCGCCACGAGGCCCTGCGCGCCGCGCAGCTCGCGATGCTGCGGCGCAACCGCGCGGAGCACGGGAAGGACGTCCCGAGCACCTGGGGAGCGTTCGTGCTTTCGGGCGAGGGGCGCTGAGGACACGTCAATACGGAGTCGTCAACGTGCGTACGGAGTCGGACACCGGCGCGCCAGTCTGCGGCGGACCGCTGCCAGGCACCGAATCGAGGCTCGATGCCGCTTCGGTGTGCGGTAGCGTTGCGTCGCTGGACGACGGACCGGTGCGCGGCACCGCATTCCATGGCATGAAGCGCAAACACATCGTCGAGTTCGAAGACCTGGCGTGGTTCCCCAACTGGCTACGCGACTGCATGACGCGACTCATCGTGGTCTTCTCGCGCGTCATCGGTGCAACCAACGCCCTCGGACGTCTCGTCGGGCGCGCAGCGCGAGAGCAGCGCGTTGAGGCAATCGTCGACCTCGGCTCGGGCAGCGGCGGGGTGATGCCCGAGGTCGTCGAGTCGCTTCGAGCCGAAGGCGCGACGGAACTGCAGCTGACGATGTGTGACCTGTATCCCAACCAGGACGCGATTCGTGAGTTCAACCGCGACGGCGGGCCGGCCCACCTGCGCTACCTGACCGAGCCCGTGGATGCGAGGGACCTACGGGACGCGCCGCCCGGCCTGAAGGTGATGGCGAACAGCTTCCATCACATGCGACCCAAGGACGCCGAGGCGATCCTCTCCTCGGCGCAGGGATTGCGTCAGCCGATCTTGATCTACGAGCTGACCGACAACAAGGTCCCCTTCCCGCTGTGGTGCCTGGGCCTCGTGATCGGGCTGCCGCTGGTCGCCCTCTCCGCACTCGTGCTGACACCGCTTGTCCGCCCCCTCAGGGCGAGGCAGCTGCTGTTCACGTACTTGATCCCGATCATCCCGCTCTTCTACGCGTGGGATGGACAGGCCTCGATGCCGCGCATCTACGGACTCGACGACCTCGACGATCTCCTCTCGCGCCTCGACGACACGGGCGACTACGCGTGGGAGAAGGGGGTCGCCAAGACCGACGAGGGCAAGTCGGCGGGGATCTACCTCCTCGGCACACCGGTCTCGTCGATGCGGAGTTCTCCGTGAGATTCGCCAGATCCAGCGCCATGACCCGCGCCGTCGCGGGCACGAACGGTGCCCCATCTCTGCCCCTTCCCGCCTCGACGATGCCCAGTCGCCTCCTCGCCGCCGTTCTCTCTCTCGCTCTCGCCGCGAGCGCCGCCGCACAGTCCCTCTTCGAAGCCCACCCGATCGCCACCGTGCCCGATGAAGTGGAGCTGGAAGGCCCGCCGCTCATCGGGCCGGACGGCACGGAGTACGAGGTGCGGAGTCGCCTCGTCTGGAGCCCCGACGGCCTTCAGGTCGCGTACGTCGGCTACCGAGACGGCGCGACACATCCGGTCGTCGGGAACACCGTCGAGAAGTCCCACGACTACGTGAATCAGCCGGCCTTCGGCCCGACCGGTGACATCGTGGTCTTCCGCATCGGCGACCGGCGGAGCAAGAAGAAGGAGTCGTGGTTCCTCTACCGCGGGCCGAACGAGAAGCCGTCCAAGAAACAGGACTGGATCGGCACTCCGTCGATCTCACCGGACGGCGAGCGGATCGTCGCCTGGACCCAGCCCGGCGCGAAGCTGGACGCGCAGGGGTACTACACGCGTCGCAACGTCGTCTTCTGGGGCGGATGGAAGCGCGGCAAGAAGTGGAGCGATGCGCTGTGCCTTCAGGAGCCGGTCTTCTCGGCCACGGGGGACCGCGTGTTCACCGCGGTGCAGAAAGGGCCCGAGTGGTCCGTCGTCGCGATCGATCGAAAGGGAGAGACGGAGATCGAGAAGGGCTTCTCGCTGATCCGCGAGGTCGTCGCGCATCCCGGCGGCGAGAAGGTCGCGACGACGGCGAACGTGCGCGCCGAGGACGTGGATCTCGTGGGCGCGGAGTTCGGCGCACTCATGGGGGCGCAGCGCGTCGTCTACGAGGGCGAGGTGTACGGCGCAGAGTTCGACCATTCGTGCGCTCCGGTCTTCTCGCCGGACGGCCAGCACCTCGCGTACAAGGTCGTGAAGGACGAGTCCATGGGCATCGCGATCGACGGCGAGGCGCACGCAGGGACACCGTGGGACTACGTCACCCGCCCCGTCTTTGCGCCCGGGGGCGAGCTCGTCGCCTACGTCGGGAACCGTGGCTCTGAGCTGCGCGGCCTCCTGCGAGTCCAGGTGCAGGCCGACCTCCGGGAGCGGGGCGGCGTGGATCAGCTCGTCGTCGCTGATCTGGGAGGCACCGAGCGGACCGTCGGCGAGACCGCCCAGCGCATCGACCACGTCACGTGGGGACCGGGCGAGGAGCAGCTCGCCTACGCCGCGCGGACCGAGGACGGCTGGCGCATCGTGTGCGGCGATGCGGCGAGCGAGCCCTTCGACGAGATTGGACCGCCGGTGTTCGACGAGAGCGGCTCGAAGATCGCCTTCGGCGCGCGCAAGGACCGAGCGATCACCTGGGAAGTCCTCGACCTCGGCGAGTGAGGTGAGCGCACGCTGCGGCAATTGCTGCACCGATACGGTGTCGTCTGTGAGAAGGCCCCTGGAGTCGAGCGCTCTGGGGGTGTTCTCACGGACGACACCGTATTCACTCTCAGAACGTCAGATTGTCGAAGACGGTCATCAGGCCCTCATTTGGCTCGGCGAGGATCAGCTCCTGGTCCCCGTCGCCGTCGAGGTCGGCGCCGAGCGGCGTCGACCAGAGCGACGCGAAGCCCTCGATGCTGCGGAATGCGTCGAAGTTCGGCGCGCCTTGCGGACCGAGCCCGAGGTTCTCCGACCAGACGATCGAGAAGTCCGACGAAGCGACGTAGTCGAGGTCGCCGTCCGCGTCGACGTCGAAGAACGTCCCCCGTTGGGTCACGGTGCCCAGAGACGCGAGTGTCGCCGGCTGTGCGAAGACGCCAGGTGCGGTCGTCTCGACCCACACGAGATCGCCGCCCGGGTCGACGGACCAGACGATATCCACGTCTCCGTCGGCGTCGAGGTCGACCAGGTCGAGATCGCCCAGGGGTCCGTCGCTGGCCGCGAGCACGACCGGAGCCCCGTAGTCTCCGCCCCCGGTCGAGGGGATCCAGCGCACGGGGTCCGCACCGCCGACCTGGATGACGAGGTCGGGGAATCCGTCCGCGTCGAGGTCCGCGAGCTCGAAATCGCCGATCTCCTCGGGGAGCGACACGGTGCGACGGCGCGGGCCGAACGTGGTTCCCAGGTTCTCGAGCCAGAAGGCCGAGCTCGGCACATTGGCCACGACGACGAGATCGGGATCCCCGTCGCGGTCGACGTCCTCGACCACGAGCCCACCCGCGAAGGCCGGTGAGACGTCGTCCACGACGAACGGGTCGCCGAAGACCGAGCTTCCAACTGCGGTCCCGGGAACGATCTGGATCTGTCCGTCGTAGAAGGACCTGGCCGCCAGGTCGAGGCGCCCGTCGCCGTCGAAGTCCGCCACGCGAACGTCGCCCGGCGAATCGAGGCCCGTCGACGCGATGCGCTGCGGTCCGAACGTCCCGGATCCGAGGTTCGGATACCACGCGAGTCCGCTCGATGTCGAGGCCGACAGCACGTCCTGGTCCCCGTCACCGTCGACATCGGCGACCGCCGGTCCGACGGCCAAGTACGCCGTGCGGTGAACGTCGCGCGGCGGCCCGAACGGCTCGAACCCCAGCCCGGTGCTCGGGTACAGGTGTTGCACAACGTTGGAGCTGGACTCGACGATGGCATCGACGGCCCCGTCCCCGTCGAGGTCGTCGAGGACGCGAAGGAACAGCTGGACCTCCGAGGCGGCGATCAAGCGCTCGACGGCGAAGCCACCGACGCCGTCGTTCGCGATCCATGAGAATCGAGACGGGAACGATCTGGTGAAGGCGATGTCGAGATCGCCGTCGGCGTCGAGGTCGGCGACGTCGAAGGTGTAGCCCGAATCGGGACCTACGTTGATCTCGATGCGCGGAAGAAACCCGCCAGCGCCATCACCGGGAAGCCAGGCAATGCGACGTAAATAGGACCCAACCGGCGCAATACCGAGCAGATCGAGATGGCCGTCTCCGTTGACATCGACCGCGACCGGCAAGTCGAGGGAGCGCTCATCGGTGATGACCGGCGTGCCGAACGTCCCGTTACCGCTCCCCGGGTAGAACTTGACCCGGTCGAACTGCGCGCGACCGAGTATGTCGACGTTGCCATCACCATTGAAGTCGCGTTGGTCAGCGGTCCGCCTATCCCTCTCGGAGGCTGGAACAAGAACTCACCCGGTCCGAATCCGCCGCCCACGTTCTCGAACCGCGCGAGAGCGCTTCCTCCGAACCTCGAGAACGGGACGAGTAGGTCAGGACGCCCGGTTCCGAAGAGATCGACGAAATCGAACACAAACGTGTTCTCGGAGACCCTGCCGATCGGGGTGGGCGCATCGAAGGTGAAGCCGCCGCGGTTGCGCGACCACGAGAGCTCGCCATCCCGCTCGATCATGACGAGGTCCTCCAGGCCGTCGGCATCGACGTCAGCAAGCTTGAAGTTCAAGAATCGACCCTCGGCCCGAACGGCGACCGTCGCGCGAGCGTAGCGACCTCCGCCGGCGTTCTCGTGCACGGCGATCGCCCGCCCGCGGTCTTCGATCGCGACGAGGTCGAGGTCTCCGTCGGCATCGATGTCGCCGGCGGTGGTTCGGGACAGCCCGCCGAAGGTGCTGGTGAGGGGAACGTCGGCCGCGAACGGGGACTGGGCGAGCGCTGGGGCGATCGCGAGAATAATGGATGTCGGGGGAATCATGGCGAGCACAGGGCTGCGAGGAAGTTGATGCGAGCGAACGCCGGGGAATCGGCGTCCGCTCGCACGCTAACGGCGCTCGCGCGATTCGTCACGGATTCGTTCGCAGAGCGCGAGCGTCGTCGCAGGCCCCGAAGAGATCGATGACCTAGAGGCCCGACCTCTGCAGGGCAGCAGCGCGCGCGTTCGTGCAGACGGTGGCGGCGGGATACTGGCGAGTCGCGACCGGTCAGGTCGACTCGAGGGCGGCTCCCTCGGCGACCCGCTGAGCGCTCTTCTCAGATCCGCCCCTCCATGGCCCCGCAGCGCTCCGCCGTCTCCTCCACGATCCTGGTGAGGAGCGGCCCCCCATCGGCCTCGTATGCCCCAGCCTCGAGCTCCTCCGCCATCGCGCGAGGGAGCCGCGCGCACATCTCGCTGAGCTCGCGACGCACCTGGGCCGGCGCGAGCCCGGCGTCCACTGCGAACCGGTTCCAGTCCTCGCGGCGGATCTCGTCGAAGGTCGCGCTCGTGCCGATCTTCATCGCGTAGCGCAGGCTGAGGCCCTCGTAGCAGAGCGTCGACAGCACGTCGTAGAGAGGCGTGAGTGCGACGAAGCCGGGGCCGTGAGCCAGGCTGAAGTTCTTCGCGTGGGCGTCTGCGTTGCCGACCAGGACGTTGAAGATCGTCGCACGCAGGAGCGCGAGTCGGTCGAGCGCGGGGCGCTGGGCGTGTCGGGTCAGCAGCGAGAAGCAGTCCGAGAGGCGGGGTCCGCCCTCCGACTGGTACTTCGTGCGCGTGGGCACGCCGAGCGCCTGACAGAAATCCTCCTGGTGAACGCGCGCGACGCGTCCCCCGGCGCCGTCCCGGTCGAAGCGCTCGACGAGCAGGAACTCACGGCCCAGTACGACGCGACGCTCGGCTCGCGCTGCTGCGAGCCCAAGGCGCGCAGCGGTCCGCATGCAGAGCAGCTCGTTCGAGACCGTGGACTCGTAGCCCGCGATCGGCGTCTTCAGGATGTGGGTCGTCGGCGTACTGCCTGCGGGGAGCGCGATCCGGCCGTCGACCAAGGACACCGCGGCCTTGTCCTGCGCGCCCGCGAGGGAGAGCCGGACCTCACCCGCGACGAGGAGGGGCCTCCGCGGGAGCTCGTCGAGCAACTGCGCAAGTCGCTCGTCGCCGAGCGGCGCCAACGGCGCATCGGCTTCGCTCGACGGGGGAGCTTCGCCTTCAGGGAAGAGCGCAACCGCGCCGGCGCACTCCCCGCCAATGCGCTCCAGGAGAGCGAAGTCGTTCCTCGCGGTGACGCCGAGGTAGCGCGCCACTCGCTCGCGCACGCCCTCCTCGGGCAGCAGGCCGCCGAAGAACGGCTCGCTGCTGCGATGCTCGAACGACTCTGTGCGCACGGGGAGCGACAGGGACAGCGGTGCGCCGCAGGACTCGACCCACGCGCTCGCGTAGGTGAACGACAGACGCCCGGAGTCGTCCTGGACGAGACGGCCCACGGAGTCCCCGTGGAGGAAGACGTCGAGCGCGCGCGCCATCGCCCTAGGCGTCGTCGTCAGGCGGCGAGAGCGCCGCACCGCCCGGCCCGGAGAGCCGCAGCTCCAGTCCGAGCTGGCGGAGAACGTCGAAGACCTTGCCGATCCGCGCGGTCGGCTTGCCGCGCTCGACCTCGACGATGAAGCGCACGCTCGTCCCAGCCGCCGCCGCGAGGTCGGGCTGCCTGAGACCTTGCGCCTGGCGCTCGGCTCGGATGAGGGCGCCGAGCGCGCCCGTGTCGGGGATCGGGGTCGTCATCGTGGCTGGGGTGGCGCTGGCTTTCCCGCTCGGGAATGTCGCCCAGATCGGAACCCGGCTCCAGGCAAAAATTCCCGATCGGGAAAGATAGCGGCGACGATTGGCTCAGCGCGACGGATCTCCCCGCTCGGGAAACCTGCGGTCTTGCCCCCTTCCTTGTGGTTACCTGCGGACGGCTCGCCGGCGGTCACCTCGGTCGACCGAACGCCAGGGCCTGCGGAGCAACCGCTCGAGACCCGAAAGACGGCTGGTGAAGGCCTCTGAACAGCTACACCAGGCCCGTCCGGATCCCGACTGACGATCTGCTCTCGAGGGTCGGACACCGTCCGTCGGTCCGGCGGTATGAGTGTTGGGCAACGACCGATCCCGGTCGGACTCACAGCCTGCGCAGCAATTGTTGACGGTCACCTGAAAGAGGACCCCGCGGACAGCTGAAAAGGGACCCCCTGGCCGGGCTCCCATACGCGGGGCCGAGCCCGGCTACGAATCGGCCCTCCGAGCCGGCAGACTGCGAGTTGCTAACAGATCGCGGACTG
>JBCCSK010000100.1:0-17373 GCA_039200205.1 Planctomycetota bacterium | reverse complement strand
CCGACGAGGAAGGAGAAGCGGCGCCAGACCAGAGGCAGGCGATAAGGCAGGTGAGAGCGGAGGGCCAAACCGGGTTTGGGTCGGTCGCCGTCGATCAGGGTCTGGGCAGCATGCGCTACCCCGGCCCTCAGACCTCAGCCGGTCGGATCGTCAGGTCGCAGTTGACGACGAGCTGGCACCCGAGGCGCGCGCCCTCCTCGTCCGTCGCCATCTCGATCGTCTCCTCCTCCTCTTCACCGATCGGCGGAAGGTCGGCTCCGCCTTCGGTCACGACGAGCGCACAGGTCCCACAGCTCCCGACCGTGCAGCCGAAGTCGTGCGGGAGGTCGTTCTCCTGGCAGAAGTCGAGGAAGCGCGTGCCGTCCGGGACCTCGTAGGTCTCTCCGGTGACGGCGAAGGTGATCTTGGGCATTGGGTTGAGCGGAGAATCGAAGGACGACCGCGGCGCGGCACACACGACGCGCCCGGTGGCCGACATGATGGGCGCGGCCCGGCCCGGTGCAAACCCGCCGATGATCGAGTCCACCGCTGCGCTCCTCGCCCCTCCGCCTCGCCCCGAGGGCGCTCCCCTCGAGTCGGAGCGCGTCGCGCGCGCCTCTCCGGGCACGGGGGCCCGCGTCTGGCTCGTTCGGCACGGGCGCGTCGTCGCCGCCGACGTCGCCTACGGCGATGAGGACGTCACGCTCTCGAAGGAGGGAATCGAACAGAGCGACGCCGTCGCCGGCTCCCTCGCCGAAGCACCTCTCCAGCGCGTCGCGAGCTCGCCGCTCCAGCGCGCGCTCGTGCTGGGCGAGAAGGTCGCGGAGGCGGCGGGGCTCGACTGTCGCGTCGACCCGCGCTTCGCCGAGCTGCACCGCGGCCGCTGGCAGGGACTTCCCCGCGTCGACTACGTCGAGCGATGGGCGGCCGACGCCGAGGCGTACTGGCGCGATCCCATGCGCTGGCGCGGGCACGGCGGCGAGACGGAGGAAGAGCTCGTCGAACGCGCGTGGCCAGCGCTGATCGAGGTCGTCGAGAGCGTGGACGGCGGCGTCGCCGCCGTCGCGGCGCATCGTCAGGTCCTACGCGCCCTCGTCGCTGCTGCGATCGGAGTCCCGCCGGCGCGCAGCCACGCGCTCCACCTCGACCCTGCGCACGCGTTCCTCCTGCACGACGCCTCGTCGGGCTGGATCCTCGAGCGAACCAACGTCGCTCGTCCCGGAGCTCCGCCTGCGACGGAGACGGACGACGGTCCGCCGGAGGACGTGGTCACCCAGCTGCGCTGACGCACGGGCGTGCGTACGTCAGACCGCCGCCGGCTCGCGCGGTGCGAGCATCCTGTAGAGGCTGGCGTACGCCCGCAGGATCGCGATCTCTCCGCCGGTCCCGGGCTTCATCACGCGGATGCGCGTCCGCGGCGCGCCGGCAGCCTCGGCGACCGAGGCGTCGGCGGCCGACTTCACGACGATCCTCTCGACGGAGGAGAGCGCCGCGCGAACGGACTCTGCGGATCGGCTCGGATCGCTCCCCGCGCGCAGCTCGTCGACGCGCGAGAGGGTCACGACCGTCGGTACCTGGGCTGCGTCGAGCGCGAGGAGCACGCCCGGGCCGAACGCCTCCAGGTCCAGCACGTGGACGAGTCGCGGGCGTCGCTCGCGAACCCAGTCGAGCACGGCGCCCTCGAGGCGCGCGCGGTCGAGCTCGTCGAATCCCGCTTCGCCGTGTCCGGCGGCGATACGGCGGACGCGGAAACGCGCGTCAGGTGCGGGCACGTTCCACTGATCGCGGCGGTGGAAACGTCGGCCGTCCGCGTCGCGATCGAGGGCGAGGATCTCGACCCTCTCGCCGGCGGAGACCGTCATCGCCTCGGCGTGTCGCCAGAGTGCCGCGCCACGCGCAGAGCGCTGGAGCGACCACTCGGGTGCGACGATTCCGATCGGCGGCGGCGGCTCGAAATCGGCCTCCTCGCCAGGGACCAGCGTCTCGTCGAGCTCGGCCGTGGCCCGCTCGGTCGCCTCGTCAATCGGCTCCGCCGGGAGCGTCTTTCGTCGGAATTTCATCGCTGGGGTCGTCCGTTCCCTGGAGCGTGCGGACCTCTTCCAGGGAGCTATCGGACGATCCCAGGCCGAAGTGTAGAGCCCGCCGCTCTCGCTCCATCAGCTCGTCCCATCGGCGCCAGAGCGCGGCGACGTCAGGGTCGCCCTCGACCCCGCTGTCGTCCGCCCGCCCGCGGGACCACGAGCGGGCGACCGAAGCCGCGGCGCGGCTGGGGTCGTACGCGGCCCGGACGCCGTCGGCGTCGATGACCGCGAATCCGGGGAGGACGGCAGACCGCGAGAAGACGCGGCGGCGAACCTCGCGGTCGCCTCCGGCGAGGAGCGGGCGCAGTGAAACACCGTGTCCCGCTCGTCGACTCGGGATCGCGGCGAGATCGACGACGGTCGGCGCCACGTCGACGAGGGACACGAGCGCGTCGCTCCGCCTCTCCTGCGAGCCACTCCAGCCAAGCTGCTCGCGAAGCGCCCGCGACGGACGCACGAGGAGCGGCACGTGCAGGTCGACGTCCTCGGCCAGCCCCGCCTGGAGGTAGAGGCCGTGTTCTCCGAGTCCGGTTCCGAAGCTTCCGACGACGACGATCGAGATCTCGTCGGCGCGCCCGTAGTCCTCGGCCGTCGAGATGAGTCGCGCGAGGCTCGCGTCGAGCCCCTTGATGCCGACGTCGTAGCGCAGCTCGTACTCCGCGAGGGTGACGGGCTTGAAGCGGTTCGCGCGCGACGGGGGCAACGCGTGGAAGAGCGGCTCGGTCAGGCCAACGGGTGGAACGTACGAGTACTCCTTGCGCGCACGCCAGACGTCGATTCCCTCGTCGGACCCGCGCACCGACGGCCGCGGGCGCCGCCGCCCGTGGAACCAGGCGCGCTCCAGGTCGTTCATGTGAACGTAGGCGAACCAGTCTTGATCGAGCGGCAGCGCGTTCAACCACTCGACGAATCGCCTGCCGACTCCGAAGGCGCCGATGGCTCGCTCCTCCTCCTTCGGCTCACCTCCGTACTCGACGAACGTGCGGAATCCCCGATCGAAGCCTCGCAGCTCGGCGATCAGCGGATGGTCGACGAAGGCGGCCGTCGCGAACCCGTTGCCGAGGAACGGACGCCCGAGCAGCCAGAGGTCGTCGGGGACGAACCAGGGGGGCGACTCGGTGGCAGGTCGTTCCTCGTCGGCCGCCGCCGCCATCCGCACGTCCGGCGGCTGCGCGAGGGACGGATCGCAGCCCGCGAGGATCGAGACGTGCGAGCCCACGAGCGAGGAGCTGACGCTCCAGGCGTTCGTGAACACCATGGCGTCGCGCGCGAACTCGGCGAGGAAGGGCGTCGTGTCGCGGTCGTAGCCGGCGAGCGAGGTGTGGTCCCAGCGCAGTCCGTCGACGACGATCACGAGAACGCCGCGCCCGGTCACCTCCGCCTCGCCCGACCGCACCCGCTCCAGGGGCAGGTCGTCGTCCGCGCTGCCGCACGCGGCGGCGACGCCAGCGAGGAAGAGAGCGACCCTGCGGAACCCGAGCATCGGCGGCGGCTTCTAGAGACGGAGCGCGAAGAGTGCGTCCGCGCGCGTCCAGCGGTCCTCGCCGTCGACGGCGACCCGCGTCCAGCCGGGGAGCTCGTCGACGAACTCGACGATGTCGCCCGCGTCGAGGGAGCCGAGGCGCTTCGCGCTCGTCGACGGAGCGCTCAGGAGCGACGCTCCCTCGTCGTCGATGACCATGTACGGCTGCGCATCGGCGACCAGCACGTGGCGGGCCAGCGGCGCGAAGAAGAACGGCTGGACGAGGAAGGCGAGGCCCATCGCCCTGCGCCAGCCGCCGCCTCGGAGCGCCTCACCGGCTGCGACGAGGGCGAGAAGGAGGGCGCCGGCCAGCGCCAGCCACTCGGCCTCGGGCCGCGTGAACGACGCGGCGGCCGCGTCGAGCGTCGCCGTGAGATCGTCGGCACGCCGCGGCCCGAGCCCGGCCTCGGCGCGGGCGAGCTCGAGGTTCGCGGCGGCGTCGTCGAAGCGCGGCGCGACGCGCAGCGCAGCCTCGAACCAGGCCGTGGCGCGCAGCGGCTCGCCGCGCTCGAACTCGGCGACGCCGAGGTTGTAGGCGAGTCGCGCTCGCTCCGCCGGCGGTAGATCGACGCCATCCGCGTCGAGCGCAGCGGCCCAAGCGGAGACCGCTCCATCGCGGTCGCCCGTGCGCCAGCGCTGGGCGCCCAGGTCCGCGCCGCGCTCGGCGCCCTGTGCGAACGCGACCACCGTCGCGAGGAAGAGGACGAGGGTCGAGAGAAAGAGCCCCCTCATCGGAGCCCCTCCTGCGCTGCAGCGCGTCCGAAGCGAACGAGTCGGTTCGGACCGAGGTCGGCCGTGCCCTCGCCGCCGAAGACCGCGCGGTCGAGGTCGGCGCGGAGGCGCGCATACTCGCTCTCGAGCGAGTCGGACACCTCGACGTCGACGAAGTCACGGAGGTGGCCGCGGCCGATCCACGCTTCCTCGGGCTCGCCGGTCCGCCGCGCGAGGAACAGCTCCAGCGCCCTCGACAGCTCCGCGGGGCCACCCGCCCCGCGCGCGTCGGCGGCGAGACGTCCGAGCGCCCCGCGGCGACGACGCTCCTCGACGCTCGCGGGATCGCCGCGTCGCCGCACGGCCCTGCGCAGCCCGATCCACCCCGCGAGAGCGAGAACGAGCGCGATCGCCCCCGCCGCGGCGCCAGGACCTTGCGAGACGACGCCCGTCGCCGATCGCTCGCTCGGGCGCGCGACGATGTCGCGGATCGCATCGGGCGGGAGGTCGCTCTCGTCCTCGGGCCCGAAGGGATCGTCCGCCGCGCCCTCGGGCACCGTCACGCGGATCGGAACGGGCTCCGTCTCCAGCGAGACGTAGCGCTCCTCGCGCGTGTCGAAGACCGGGAGCGGCACCGGGGGAATCGCGTCGAGCTTCGGGTCGAGGGGCACGAGGTCGTAGGTGACGACGCGCTCGTCGGGTCGCTTCTCGTCGTCCACCGCGAGGACGCGGAATCCGCGGAAGGCGTCGACGCGCCCCAGGTCCGGCGCGTCGAAGAACTCCAGGTTTCCGTCGCCGGTCCAGCGCACCTCGAGCTCGACGACGTCGCCGAGGTCGACGTCGCGCCGCAGGACCTCGCGCGAGACGGAGAGGTCGCCCACCGCGCCGGTCCACTCGATCGGACGCCCCTCCTCGGGCACGGGCCGCACCTCGATCGAGAACGGTTCGATCGGCGCGACGAGCGCTCGCGTCTGTCCGCTCGAGAACACGCCGCCGCTGCGGCCGACGGTCTCGTAGAACCTGAAGAGCGAGCGACCGAACTCGACCGTCCCCGGGCGGGTGGCGACGAACCGACGTCGCAGGCGGAAGACCTTGAACGACTGCGGGCCGCGCCGGACATCGCCGAGGTCTTCCACCTCGGCCTCCTGGCGACCCGGTCGGACGGGCACGCGGTAGGCGCCGCGCTGGGACGCGGGAGCCTCGAGCTCGATGACGCCGTCCTGTCGATCCCACCAGGGGAGCTGCAGCTCGGCGTCGGCGAAGTTGCGCGTGCGGTCCCAGCCGAACCGCAGGTCGAGCGTGTAGGGCTCGCCCTCGTAGATGACCTCCGGGACGGACTCGCGCTCGAAGAGCAGCAGCCGACTCGCCTCGATGTCCGCCACGACCTCCAGCACCATCGGCTCGTCGGGATAGGAGCGGAGCGCGCCGTCGACCTCGATCGGGATCGGCGGAATGGTGTAGGTGCCGAGTCCTTCGGGACGCACGCGGATCTGGTAGGTCGTCCGCTGTTTGACGACGGGCCGACCGCGGGTGTCGTACGACACGCTCCGCTGCGTCCCGGACCGCACAGGGTCCGAGAACTCGAGGCCCGTGACGTCGGGGAACGTGCCGAAGCGCACCGTCACGTCTCCCTCGACACGCACGAAGATCCCGACGGGCTCGCCGAGCTTGACGAGCGCGGACGAGAGCGAGACCTGCACGCCGTCGGCCTGCGCAGCCGCGGCTCTCGGGGCGAGCGCGAAGAGCGCCGCGAGCGAAGCGAGAACGAATCGAATCACCAGTCTCTCCTCGTCGGGATCTTGCGGCGAAGCCGGAGCAAGCGCCTCAGCTTCTCGCCGTTCTCCTGGTACTCGCGGTTCTGCTCCAGGAAGCGCTTGATCTC
Source organism: Planctomycetota bacterium (assembly GCA_039200205.1). Taxonomy (GTDB): domain Bacteria; phylum Planctomycetota; class UBA1135; order UBA1135; genus Saltatorellus. The sequence goes on along the minus strand of JBCCSK010000100.1, from coordinate 11,198 downwards.
CTCGGCGGTGAGGACCTTCTCATCGGCCTCCTCGCCCTCCCCTTCCGACTCGTCGTCGGGCGCCTCCTCTTCGTCCTCGCCTTGCTCCTCGGCGGCTGCCTCCTCCTCCTCGCCCTCCTGGGGCTCGGCCTCCTCCTCCTCGCCCTCCGAGGCTTCGTCGGACGGGTCCTGCTCCCCCTCCTCGGACTCGGACTCGCCGTCGGAGTCCTGCTGCTCCTGGTTCTCGTCCTGCTGCTGGTCCTGCTGCTCCTCGGACTGCTCCCCCGAGTCCTCCTGGGGCTCCCCCTCCTGCTGGTCCTGCTGCTGCTGCTCCTCTTCGCGCTGACGCTCGATGTCGTCGAGCTCGCGAAGCCGTCGGAGCACGAGCTCGACGTTCGCGCGCGCGTCGGCCTCCCCTTCCAGCTGAAGTCGTTCGATGAAGTGGACGCGTGCCGCCAGGTACGCGCGGCGGGCGAGATCGACCGGGTCCTCGTCGTTCTTCTCAGCGCCCGGCATCGGCATCGCGCCGGACTCGCCGGAGATCTCGGGGATCGTCGCGCGGATCGCCTCCGCCTGGAGGAGGTCGAGCGTCCCGAGGTTGTAGACGGCGTCCAGTCGCGCGTCGCCGCCCGCGGCGCGGGCGCGCTCGAACGCGTCGATCGCGCGGCGGTAGCGACCCGCCGCGTCCTCCGCAGCCTCGGCGTCGCCGCCATCGACCGGCGCGACCTGGGTCGACCGAAGAAGGACGAGGCCGCGCGCGAACTCCACCTCCGCACGGTCCGCGTCGCTCAGCGCGTCGACGCCGATCGCGTCGAGCCCGCTGGTGATCGGCGCCAGCGCCGACTCCGAGGCGCCGCGCGTCGCACGCTCGAGCCAGCGCCGCGCTCGCGCGAGTCCGTCCGGCGCGACGACGCGATCCGCGGTCTCGATCGCATCGTCGAAGGCGCCCTCGTCCGCGAGCGCCTCGATCTGCGCGAGGCCATCGCGCAGCGATCCGTTCCACGGCGGCGGACCCCCGACATCCTCTTCAGCGCACGCGACGAAGAGCGCGGCGAGGGCGGGAAGGGCGGCTCGGACGATACGCATCACGTCGACACCTCCTCGGTCGGTCCACGATCCACTCGGCCGCGCACGTCGCGCGCCGCGCCCTCCAGGAGGAGGAACAGGAGCGCCGCGATCAGCGGCCACTGGTAGCGATCCCGCGGGACGCGCTCCTTCCCGTCGACGACGTCGCGGCCCTCCATCGGCGCGATCGCGCGGCGGTAGAGCTCCTCCAGCGGAAGGACGCGCCCCTTCGCCTCGAGGTAGACCCCGCCCGTCGTCTCGGCGATCGCGCGGAGGGACTCCGACTCCAGTCGCGAGACGACCTCGGTGGGCCCGCGGTCGCCTTCGGGGTCGACGACGAAGCCGCCGGTGCCGTCGGGCACCTTGCCCCCGCCGGGCGTCCCCATGCCGAGCACGTGGATCCGAATCCCGCTGTCGCGCGCCTGCTCGGCGGCCGCGAGCCCTTCGCCCGTCAGGTCCTCGCCGTCCGTGACGAGCACGATCGCCTCGTTCGAACCGCTCTCTTCGGCGAAGCGCGAGAGGGAGAGCCGAAGCGCGGCGCCGAGGTCGGTGCCTCCCTTTCGATTGTCGTCGGGAGAGAGCCTCTCCAGGAAGTAGCGGATGGTGTCGAGGTCCGGCGTCAGCGGCGCCACGTCGCGCGCCAGCCCTGCGAAGGCGACGAGCGCGACGCGCTCCCCCTCGATCGCGTCGAGCATCGCTCCGATCTCGAGCTTCGCGCGCTCCAGCCGATTCGGCTGGACGTCCTCGACCAGCATCGAGCGCGACGTGTCGAGCGCGAGGACGACGTCGATCCTGCGCTGCTCGACGGGCACGAGCGCAAAGCCCTTCACCGGGCCGAGCAGGGCGATCGCGAGCAGCAGTGCGGCGGCAGCCCCCCACAGCGCGCGGATCCAGGCGCGCCTCTTCAGCCAGCGGCGGACGTCGCCGCCCGTCGCCCGCCGCGCGAGTGCGGGGAACAGCCGCCCGAGATGCCGCGGTTCCGCGAGCCGGCCGAGCGCCGTGAGTCGCCGGGGGAGGGCCCACGCGCACGCGGCCAGCGGAACCGCGGCGGCGAGCAGCGTCAGGGCGAGCTCGGGTCGAACCCACTCGAGCTCGATCGCGGCGAAGGAGATCACGGGAGCCTCCGGGCGAACGTCGCGCCGCCGAGCGAGGCCAGGACGAACAGCAGGAGCGCCGGCGCCAGGAAGTACGGGTAGAGGTCGTACCGCTCGGCGAAGCGCTCCTCCGAGCGCGGAGTGCGCTCGAGCTTCTCGATCTCGGCGTACGCGGCCTCCAGCTGCTCGCGGTTCTCGGCGTGGAAGAACTGTCCGCCGGTCATCTCGGCGATCCGGGGCAGGTCGCCGACGTTCGCCTTGACGCGACGCGTCGCGCCGAACGGAGTCCGCAGAACCTGCGTGCGCGGTCCGGCGTAGACCGTGTACACGCGGACGCCGAGCTCCGCCGCAGCCTCCGCGGCCTCCAGCGGCTCGATGACGTGGATCGTCTCCTCGCCGTCAGTCAGCAGGACCACCACGCGCGACTTCGCCTCGCTCGTGCTGAAGACGTCGACGGCCTTCGCGAGCGCGCTGCCGATCGCAGTGCCGTCGAGCTGCTGCTCGGTCTCGACGTCGGTGTCGCGCAGGACCTCGTCGAGGGCCTCGACGTCGAGGGTGAACGGGACGAGCAGGTCTGCGAAGCGCGCGAAGCCGAAGAGCGCGATGTTGTCGCGCGCCGCCTCCTCGTCGGTCATGCGCCGCTCGGCGAAGTCCGAGACGACGTCGACGACGATGTCGAAGCGCCGCGGCGCGCCAGCGGTCGCCCGCTGATCCATCGAGCTGGAGCGGTCGAGCAGGAGGGCGATGTCGATCCCCTCCGACTGCTGCGTGACCGAGACGCGTCCCTCCAGCGGCCGCCCGAGCGCGATCGTCACCAGCAGCACGGCGAGGATGCGCAGCGCGGCGGGAAGCCAGGCCAGACGCGACGCGAGCGAGTGACTCCGGCCGCTCCCGGAGGGACCCAGCGTGGGGACGCGCGCCGCCGCGTGACGGCGCGCCTCGCGACCGCGCCACAGGAGGGCGATGGCGAGCGGAGCGACGAGCAGGAACCACGGGTCGGCGAAGGCGATCCCGCCGATCTCGAAGCGCCCTTCGGCGGTGCTTCGCGCGATCTCTTGGACAGCGAGGGGGGCGATCACGCGCGAGCCCCCTGCTTCTTCACGTCCAGTCCGTCGAGAAGGGCCAGTCCGTCGAGAAGGGACTCCGCTCGCTCGACGGCCTCGCGCGCGGCGAACGTCGTCGGGGCGATGCCGCTGAAGCGGACGACGGCGAGCTCGCGGACGAGGTCCGCGGCCGCGCTCGCCGCGTCGCCGGCGAGGTCGTCGACCGACTCGGTCTCCGTCGCCCACTCGTCGTCGGTACGGGCCGCGAGATCGACGCCCCGGCGCGCATCGACTGCCCGGCGAACGAGCGGACCGAGCGCGGACATCGCGGCAGCCGGATCCGCAGCGGCGTCGAGCGCCGCGATCTGCTCGCGGGGGGTCGGCGCGGGTCGCTCGGGGGCCGGACGCGCGGGGCGGCGTCGTCGGCGGACGATCAGGACCGCGGCAAGAGGAACGACGAAGAGCGCCGCGAGGACGGCGAGCGCCACGCGCGGGTCTCCCACGCGACGGTCGTCGGCCTCGCGGAAGCCCGCGAGCGGCCGCGGGGCGTCCTCTCCCTCGCCGAGCGCGGAGGGGATCGCGATCGTCGCCGCCGGTGCGACGACCTCCTCGCCGCCGGGAAGGGTGAAGGTCACCTCGGGCGTCGCGAGCTCTCCCGACTCCAGCGCGAGCACCGTCCACTCGAAGCGAGCGTCCGGGCGCTCGTCCGCCGGGAGGCTCGGATCCACGCGGACGCGCGGTCCGTCGACGAGGCTCCAGCCGACGTCGAGATCGACCGACCTCGGCGGCTTCGCGGCCTTCGCACCTGCGCCATCGAGCTCGATCGCCCACACGAGGGGCTCACCGACGAGGGCGTCGGCCCCACCGTCGCGCGGACCGAGGCTCGCGCGCGCCTCGACGTCGACGCAGGCGGCGACGAAGAGCAGCGAAGAGAACGCGATCACGTCGCAGCCTCCGCGCGTTGCCGGGGACCGCGCGCCTGCGTGCGGCGACGGAAGAACTCGACGAGCGGCGCCGCCAGGTCGCCGTCGGTGCGAACGTCGATCCACTCGGTGCGCGCGCGGCGGAAGGCGCGGTCCAGCGCCGAGCGCCGGGTGCGAGCCGCTTCGGCCCACGCGTCGCGCACGTCGCTTCGCCGTCCGTCGATCTCGCGCGTCTCGCCGTCGCCCATTCGCACGAGGCGGACGGCGCCCGCCTCGGGGAGCTCCTCCTCGAACCGATCGACGAGGCGGATCGCGATCACGTCGTGGCGACGGGACAGACGCGCGAGGGCCTCGACCCAGCCCGCGTTCCCGCGCTCGGTGCCGTCGTCGTCGACGCCGGAGAAGTCGCTGAGGAGGAACACCATCGCGCGACGGCGCAGCGTCAGCTGCTGGTCCTCCAGAACGTCGAGCAGCGACGACGGGCCGGGCGTCACCGGCGCAGCCTGGATCTCGCGCACGAGGCGCAGGATGTGGCGCGAGCTGCGCGCGGCGTCGAGGTGCTCCCCGGGCGTCGCGCCGAACAGAGTGAGTCCGACGCGGTCCTGGTGCCGCACGGCGACGAACGCGATCAGCGCCGCGATCTGCGCGGCCGCGTCGCGCTTGGTCTCGCCAAACGTCGCGAAGTCCATCTCCAGCGCCGTGTCGACGAGCAAGTGCAGCGTGAGCTGGCGCTCCTCGCGGTACGACTTGACGAAGGGCTCTCCCGTCCGAGCCGTCACGTTCCAGTCGATCGCGCGCACCTCGTCGCCGGGCTGGTACGGGCGCACCTCCTCGAACTCGATGCCCTGCCCGCGGAACGTGCTGCGGTACCCGCCGGCGAGCGCCGTATTGACGAGCCGGTGCGTGCGGATCTGGATCTGGCGCACGCGCGCCATCAGCGCCGGCGGGAGCAGGGGCGCGCCCTGCGCCTCGTCCGCACCGCCGCTCGCAGAGCTTCCCGTGAGCCAGCCCATCGGCGTCCTCTCGCTAGCGGTCGAGCGGAACGCGCTCCAGGACGCGACGGACGATCTCGTCGGTCGAGACGCCTTCTGCCTCGGCCTCGTACGTCGGCAGGATCCGGTGGCGGAGCACCTCGACCGCGACGTCCTTGACGTCTTCGGGCGTCGCGTACGCGCGGCCTGCCATGAATGCCGCCGCGCGAGCCATGAGCGCGAGCCAGATCGAGGCGCGGGGCGAGCCGCCGAACTGGATCATCGGCGCGAGCTCCGCGAGCCCGTGCTCGGCCGGCGCGCGCGTCGCCTCGACGATCGCGACGATGTACGAGGCCAGCGGCGGCGCGACGACGACCTGGTCGACGAGCTTGCGCGCCTCCATGATCGACTCGGTCGTCACGACCTCGCGCACGGGCTCGGGCGGCGAGGTGCGCGCCATGAGGTCGAGGATCTCGAGCTCTTCGTCGCGGGTCGGATAGTCGAGGTGGACCTTGAGCGCGAAGCGGTCGAGCTGGGCCTCGGGGAGCGGGTAGGTCCCCTCCTGCTCGAGCGGGTTCTGGGTCGCGAGCACGAGGAACGGTCGCGGCAGATCGAACGTCTGTCCGCCGATCGACACCTGCCGCTCCTGCATGCCCTCGAGGAGCGCCGACTGGACCTTGGCCGGCGCGCGGTTGATCTCGTCGGCGAGGACGAAGTTGGCGAAGATCGGCCCCTTGCGGACCGTGAACGTCCCGTCCTTGACGCTGTAGATCTCCGTCCCGACGAGGTCGGACGGGAGCAGGTCGGGCGTGAACTGCAGTCGCGCGAACGTGCCGTGCACGCCGCGCGCGAGCGCAGAGACGGCGAGCGACTTCGCGAGCCCGGGCACGCCCTCCAGGAGGATGTGTCCGCCGCTGAGCACGCCGAGCAGGAGGCTGCGCGTCAGCGCGGTCTGCCCGACGAGGACGGTCCCCATGGCGTCGGTCAGCTCGGTCGTCCAAGCGCTGGCGCGCTCGATCTCCGCTTCGATGGCGGACGGAGGTCGTGTCGGTGCTTCGGTCAAGGGAGGTGTCCTGGGCGGCGCGTGCAGACGCGGCATGCTACGTGATCACCCCCTGAGGCGTTGGCGTAGCGGCTGTCAGAGAATTGCTCGTTCGCGGAGCGCCTCGCGCGCCGCGAGGACCTGGCGCGCGTAGGCGAGCGCGCCGGTCGTCGGAGCCCCCCTCGCGGCGGCCTCCTCCTCCGATCGGACCCACGCGCCGTAGCTGCCGTGCCGGTCGATCCACTGGAAGAGCCGCGCTCGGCCGGCGTTGTACGAAACCAAAACGGCCTCCAGGCTCCACTCGCCCCGGTGGTCGAGCAGCCAGCGAAGGTGCGCCGCCCCGAGTCGGACGTTGAGAGCATCGTCGCGGAGGAGCAGCTCCGCGAGCTCACGATCGTCCCCGGGCACCTCGATCTCGGCGCGCCGCGCGGCGTCGCGGGCGGCCCCCGGGACGAGCTGCATGAGACCGAGCGCACCCGCGGACGACGTCTGCCCGGGTCGCCCGCGGCTCTCGGCGAACATGATGCCGCCGAGGAGCGCGGCTTCGACCTCGGCCTCCGCGGCGGCTCGGGTGAGGAGATCGCCGTAGCCCGCGACGTTGTCGATCCCGCGCTCGTCGAGTCGCTCGCGCACATGCGCCAGGACACGCCCGAGCGGGCCGGAAGGGCGGCCGTCGAGAGCGACCTGGAGGCCGGCGCCCGCCATGGGAACGCCGACCGTCGCGAGGAGGAAGAACGCGGCGCCGAGCCGCGTGTCCCGATCCATCGCGCGCCGCGCTAGCGGCCGAGGCCGTCGGTCGGAACGTTCGCCAGGACCACGGACTGGGTCGCGGCGAACCACTCGCTGCGCTCGTCCGGATCGGTCGGGATCGGACCGAGGAAGTCGCCGTGCAGGGCCTCCAGCTCGCGCAGCGCACGCTCTGCGAGCAGCGGATCGCTCACGTTCACGATCAGCGTCAGGAGGAAGACCCGAGCGTCCTCCGTCGCGGGCGGGAGGAAGTCATCGCGAGCCGGAGCGCGGATGTTGCGCCGCTCCAGCGCCGCGATGAACCAGGAGAACGGATCGCGGCGATCCACCTCGTCCCACCAGCGGAACCAGGCCTCCGCGGGCAGCGGCTCCTCGCGGAAGTCGACGCAGGTGAGCACGACGAGCTCGCGGCCGGCGACCTCGTCCGCGGGGTCGTCGACGAGCGCCTGGGCCAGCGTCGGCACCGCGCGCGGTTCGAGCTGACCCGACAGGATGAGCGCCGCGTCGCGCCGGAGCCCGGCATCGGGTGAGCGCATGGCGGCGTAGAGCTCGGCGTGCGCGAGCGGACCGAGCTCTTCGAGGCCGCGAATCGCCTCGTTGCGCACCGCCGGTCGCGTCCGCGAGCGACGAAGGACGGAGACGAGCAGCGGCGCCGCCTCCTCGGTCCCGATCCGTGAAAGCCCCTCGGCCGCCGGCAGGTGATAGCGCTCCTCGGGGTCGGTCAGGCCTGCGACGAGCGCATCGACGGCGTCCGGCCCGCCGACGCTTCCGAGCGCACGCAGCGCGGCGACGCGCACGCTCGGGGTGCCCGCGACCGCGCGGAGCAGGATCGCCTCCTGGGCGCGCGCGGCGCGACGCTCTCCGAGGCTTCGCACCGCGGCCGTCTCGACGTCGGTGTCGGGGTCCTCGAGCAGCGCCATCAGGAGATCGATGTCCTGCGGCTGGTCACCCTCTCCGAGCGCCTGCGCCGCGGCGACGCGCACGAGCCCGCGGTCGTCGACGATGCCGGCGAGAACGGCGTCGCGGCCCTGCCCGATGAGCAGGTCGCGGATCGCGGGCAGCGACGACGCACCGAAGCGGTCGTGGAGCGTCGCCACGATGCCGGCAGCGCTCTCGCGAGAGAGCTCGGCCGTCCCGTCGGCCGCGGCCGTCCGGAGGAGGGCGACGAGCGACTTCGAGCGATCGTTGAAGCGCGGCTCCTGGACGAGCAGGTCGAGCAGCGGCGCGATGTCGTCGGCACCGAGGACGCCCGGGTGTCGCTGCGCAAGGCGCGCGAGCTCCTCGAGCCCCGCCTCTCTCTCGGTCGGAAGCGCCGCGTCGAGGTGGCGCAGGAGCTGCGCCTCGAAGCGCGCGACCCTCTCATCGACCGAGTGAGGCGCGTTCCACCACTCCGACTCGGTCGCGTAGAGCGCCAGGGCGTCGGCGTGCTCGCCGGCCACCGGGTAGCGCTGCCAGGCGCTCCGCTCGGCGAGCCCGTCCGCGCGCGTCAGGATCCGGTCGAACCAGGGCTCGGCGCGCCGACTGCTGAAGCGGAACTCCTTCTCCCCGTCGTCGACCCGAACCTCCAGCGACCGCGTGCGATCGTCGAGGAGGCCGCGCGGCCCGGGAAGTCGGTCGACGCCGAAGACCCCCTCGTCGCGCAGGAGCGTCACGAGCTCCGCGCTGTCGGCCGGGGCCATGAAGAAGACGTCGCCGCGGCTCTTCAGAGCCCCGTAGCCCCGCCCCGTGGCGGGATCCGCTTCGAGCCAGCTCTCGTCGCGGGCGAGCGCCGGGCCCGCGAGCGCGAAGCGCGCGCCGTTCTGCGGGTCCTGGACGGCGACCAGAACGCGCTCCTCGGATTCGAGCGGAACCTCGATGACGGCCCGCGACGCGCGGAAGCCCGCCTTGCTGCGCGCCCACCAGCGCGCCCAGGCGGGGCCGTTGTTCCCGTGGCTGACGCCGGAGATCTGCCGCAGGCGGCGCAGGGCGGGGTCCCGGACGACCTCCAGGCCGTCGAAGAAGGTAAAGCCGGCCGCAACCCCGACGAGCGTCGAGGGAACGGAGTCGTCCATCCACTGGGTCCCCTCCGAGCGCGGGGCGCGGAAGCCGACGCCGGAGAGTGCTATCGCGGCCGCGCTCTGCACGATCGGGAGCGGGCTCTGGAGAGCGTCGACGAGCGGCGGCGCGTGCTGCGGCCCGAGGATCGGACGCGTGAGCCGGTCCTCGCGCTCGGCGATCGCGACGAGCAGCATCGCCTCGCGGCGGAGGATCTCGCCGCCCTCCATCGCGCGACGCAGGAGCTCGCGGTCGACCTCCTCGTCCTCGACGTAGCGGAGCGCGCGGATCGCGAGCTGCGCGACGCTCGACGAGCGGTCGGTCACGTGATCGATGATGAGCTCGGGCGGAACCGGCCCGTCGATGTCGGTCAGCAGCTCGACCGCCGCGCGCCGCACCTCGGTCGCCTCGTCCTTCAGCGCGGGCGCGAGCAGGCCCGCCTCGCTCGCGTCGAGCCGCGGCTCCAGCAGGCGCTTCGCCGTCCTGCGCAGCGCGCCGCTGTCGTGGCGGAGGAGATCCGCGAGGAGCGCTTCGTTGCCCCGCACCGGATCGCGCTCGACGAGCTCCTCGAGAATGAGCGGCGCGACGTTTCCGGGCAGCGCCCCGCGGAGCCTGAGGACGACGTCGTCGGCGTCGTCCGCCGTCCCCCCCTGGAGAAGCGCGCGAGAGCCGGCGTACACGAGAACTTCGTCGTCTGCGCGCAGCGCGTAGCGCGCGACCTCGAGCCCGTCCTCGCCGAGACGGGCGAGGCGATCGGCGGCCTCGCCGACCTCGGTGTCGGACGGACGCTCGGCGCGCAGCAGCAGCTCGTAGAGGAAGCGCGCCGAATTCCGCGACGAGGGAAACTCGGCCGGCACGAGCGCCGAGGGCTCACCGATGAACGGGTCGGGGGTCGCCGGCGCGACCTCGCCGCGCGAGGGCTCGGCGGCGCCGCCCGCCGCGGGGGCGCGACGGCCACCCGACGGGAGCTGGAGGCTGCCGCGTCCGCTGCCTCGGGTGCTCCCGGGCACGTTCATCCGGCGGGTCGTCTCGATGCCGACCGTGCGTCCCTCGCGGTCGACGAGCGCCCGGCGCTCCTCGGCGTCCGTCACCGAGCCGCCTGCGATGTCGCCGCGGCGTGCGGCGTCACCGGAGTTCGTCTTCGGGGGCGCGGAGGACTCCTTCGGCGGACTCTTGCGTTCCTTGGGGAGATCGAGCTGGGGAGCCGCCACCGCGACCGTCGAGGTCGCGAAGAGGCCGAGGAGGACGACGTGGATGCGCATCGTGGAGGCGGGGGTGGGGCCGGAGACTCCGGCGCTACCCGCGGAGCCCGACGAGGATACCCGCGTGGCCCGCATCGGCCGGTCATCCCTCCAAGAAGAGGTCGCACCACGGGCCGCAGGCCTCCGTGGGAGGACCCCCCTCGCCGCCGCGGAAGGTGGAGCTCCGCAGCCAGGCGATCAAATTGCGTCGCGTTCCCCGCAGGATCGGGTCGACCCGGTGCCGGTGCGCCCCGAGATGGATCACGCAATGGCCGGGCTCGTGCTCGACCTCCAGCGTCTCGGCGGCGACGACCGGGCCCTGGCGGTGGAGCGCGCAGCGGCGACCGAGGAGGACCAGCTCGGACCCCGCGAAGGAGTCGCCGAGGCAGACGTTGAGCGTGACCTCGCTGTCGTCGACGTGGAAGCCGAGGTCGGCGTCGAGGTCGCGGCCGTACTCGACGAGGTAGGCGTGGTGCCCGTCGAGGGTGTCGCCCCCAACGTGTGCGTAGCGGCGCGCGAGCTCGGGCGCGAGGGTCTCCCGGAGCTGGTCGACCGCCGCGTCGAGCCCGAGCGGACCGAGCATCGCACCGTGGTCGTGCATGGAGTTCGGTGGACGCTCGTTCGCCATGCCCGCCGCGCGACGCGCGTCGATCTCGGCGAGCAGCCTCTCGGCGCCGGCCGGCGAGAGGAGCGGCGTCGTGTAGACGTCCCGGGAGAGCTCGACGAGCTCGACCGCAGCGAGGTCGCCCGGTGAGAAGCGAAAGGGCTCCGGGACGCTCATCGGAACGCGTCGACGAGGTCGGGTTGCTCGGCGAAGAGGTCGCGCGCCGCGAGGAGCAGGTCGAGGTCGCGCTCGGGATCGACGAGCCCCTCGAGGTTGTCGCCCGACTGACGCAGCCCGAGGAGGTCCCCCATCCCGCGCTGCCGCAGGTCCTCCTCGGCGAGCTCGAAGCCGTCGCGCGAGCGCTCGAGCATTCGAAATCGTTCCTCCGCGCGACGGTCACCGAGGAGGAAGCACGTCGAGTCCTTCGGTCCGCGGCCGACGCGACCGCGGAGCTG
>JBCCSK010000099.1:0-17601 GCA_039200205.1 Planctomycetota bacterium | reverse complement strand
CTCGAGCTCGGCGACGGACTGGCCGGGGTTGAGGTACTCGCCGAGGTTGACGCGCCGAATCCCGAGGCGCCCGGCGAAGCGTGCGACGCCGAGCTCCGCGGTCCCGAGCGCGACCATCTGGGCGACGAGGGTCGCGCAGGTGGCCGAGTCCGCTCCGCCCGAGAGCGAGACGACGTAGCCGCGGCTTCGCGCCTTGCGCATGTAGTCGAAGAGCGCGACGCCCTCGGCGCGGGTGAACTCCTCGAACGCGAGCTCGGAGTCGGCGACGCGCTCCCAGGCGGGCACGGGCTCGGGCGGGATCGGCGCCCGCGCGTCCGGCCAGTCGAACTGCGCGGTGACGAGCGCGCCCTCGGGATCCTCGACCGTGCTCGGGGCGCTGACCGTGCGCCGGTATCCGCGCCGCACGACCTCGAGATCGACGCTCGCGTCCACCACCTGGACCTCGGCAAAGCTGAATCGCGGCGTCACCGCGACGAGCTCGCCGTCGACCGCGAGGTAGGACGCCCCGTCGTAGAGCGCGCGACCGGCCTCGTTCCCGACGAGGTTCGAGTAGACGTACACCGCGTGCAGCGCGCGGCTCGCGTCCGTCACCAGGCGCTCGCGCCGCTCGCGCTTGCCGAACGCGAAGTGGCTCGCGCTCGGGTTCAGGATCGCGTCGACGGCCAGCGACGCGAGTCGCGCGCCGGGCCGGTCGGCCACCCACGCGTCCTCGCAGATCTCGAAGCCGAAGCGGTACCCGCCGACGTCGAACACGAGCTCGCCCATGGGAACCGTCTCCTCGCCGGACGCCGTCGCGAGGCCGCGGGCCGACACGTCGACCGCCTTCTGGGGCGGCCACGGGCGGAACCAGCGCGGCTCGTAGTGGATCCCGTCCCCCGCGAGATGCTGCTTGGCCGCGATACCGCAGAGCCTGCCGTCGGCGAGCAGCGCGGCGCAGTTGTAGAGCGCACCCCGGTGCAGGACGGGCAGGCCGACACCGACGACCATGCCCCCGGTCTCTTCGGCGAGGCGGCCGAGCGACTCCCAGGCGCGGTGCTCGACGTGGGCGGCGTGGAACGCGTCCTCGCAGCCGTAGCCGGACAGGGCGAGCTCGGGCAAGAGGAGCACGCTCGCGCCCCGCTCGCGCGCGATCTCGACGGCGCGGATGCAGCGGGCCAGGTTGCCGCTCCAGTCGAGCGGCATCTGGTTGACGGCGGCGGTGGCGAAGTGGATGCGGTCCATGGGGCGTCGGTGCGGTAGTGTCGTCCCTCGCACCCCGCGGACCACTCCCATGGCCACGCTTTTCAGCCGTGACGACCTCCAGGCGCTCCGCGCGCTGCGCGCGACCCTGATCGCCCTGGAGGACAGGCCGGTGGGAGAGCGCGCTCCGCGCTACTGGGGGTCGCGCCACGACGTCTCACTCTACGACCGCGTCTTCGGGGCGCGGATCGGGTGGAAGTGGGAGGCCGTTCTCGACGAGATCGACGCGCGAGCGGATCTCCCGGCCCCGCGGACGATCCTCGACTGGGGCGCGGGGACCGGTGTCGCGACGCGCGCGCTCCTGCGGCGCATCGAGGCGCCCGAGCGCGTCACTCTGTTCGATCGCGACGAAACGGCGCTCGCGTACGCGGCCGATGCCGTTCGCGGGGCCCATCCTGGGATCGACGTCCAGACCACGTCCGAGCCGCCTCCGGGCCCGTTCGACCTCGCGCTCGCGAGCCACGTCCTCGACGAGCTGGAGGACGACGAGGTCGACGGGCTCCTCGGCACCTTCCGGCAGGCGGACGAGGTCGTCTGGGTCGAACCGGGGAGCCGCCGCACGTCTCGCCGGCTCTCGGCAGCGCGCGACGCGCTGATCGACGAGTTCGACGTCGTCGCGCCCTGCACGCACCGCCAGGCGTGCGGGATGCTCGCCGAGGGACGCGAGCGCGACTGGTGCCACCTCTTCGCGCGACCGCCCGCCGAGGTCCATACGACGGCGGAGTGGACGCAGGTCGGGCGCGAGCTGGGGATCGACCTGCGGAGTCTCCCGTACGCGTTCCTCGCGCTGCGGCGCGCGCCCGTTCCACATCCGGACGCGGCGCGCCTGCTCGGGCGTCCGCGCGTACAGAAGGGGCGCGCACTCGTCGACCTGTGTGACGCCGACGGAGTGCGGGGCGATCAGATCCCGCAGCGCGCCGACCGGGCGTTCTTCAAGTCGCTCAAGGACACGCGCGGGACGTCGATCCTGCTACGGGTCGACGGGCGCGACGTCGTGCGCGTTCTTTGACATCCCCGACTCGCGCCTCAGAAGAAGCGGCCGAAGGTGAAGCCGTAGAGCAGGACGTCCGAGTCCTCTCCCCAGTCGTAGAAGATGCTCGGGGCGAGGATCCAGCCGGACGTCATCACGATCTCGTACTCGATCCCGACGCGCAGGATCGGCTCCCACTCGCTGTCCTTGCGCTCGAAGCCGGCGCCGGCGAACAGGACCACGTCGATGGGCGAGACCCAGTACGACTGGAAGCCCGTCGCGGCGCTCCGATCGATCCCGGACACGAACTCCAGGAACGCACCGACCCCGACGTCGTCCGTCACGCGGTACCCGTAGTCCAGTCCGACGACGTAGCCCTCCTTGTCGCCGATCTCGTCCGAGCCGCCCACGAACACGCCGATGCCGTGGGCGCCCGCACCGGGCTCGAACTCCTCCTCTTCGTGCCCCTCCACGAGCTCGCGCCCGATCTCTACCTCTTCGCCCAAGACCTCGACCGTGCGAGGGGCGAGGAGACTCGTGGGTCGCGGAGTCGCGGCGCATGCGCCGAGCGCGAAGAGCGCGCCGCAGGTACTCGCCGTTCGCCCGATCACGCGGGCGATCCCTCGCCGCCGAGGCCGAGCGACTGCGCGTGCGGCTTCAGCGCGTCGATGACGAACTGGATGTGCTCGCCGATCTCCACGCCGAGCATCTCGACGCCGGCCGCGACCTCGTCGCGCTCGACGCCGGCGGCGAACGACTTCTGCTTCAGCTTCTTCTTCACGCTCTTCGGCGTGAGTGTCGCGATCCCCTCAGGCCTCACGAGGCAGCACGCGCCGACGAAGCCCGTGAGCTCGTCGCACGCCAAGAGCACCTTGTCGAGGAGCGTCTCGTAGGCCACGCCCCACTTCGTGTAGTGCGCGCTGATCGCGTGGGCGATCTCGTCCTCGTCGCGTTCACGGAGCCACGCGACGATGCGCGCCGGGTGCTCCTCGGGCCAGCGGTCGTAGTCCGCGTCGTGCAGCAGGCCCGCGATCCCGAAGCGCTCCTCGTCCTCGGCGCCGCGGCCGTAGCGGTGGGCGGCGGCACGCATCACGATCTCGACCGATCGCGCGTGCGTCATCAGGGCCTCGGAGTCGGTCCATTCGCGGAGGACCCCGAAGGCCTCGTCCCTCGAGAGCGTCATGGGCAAGAGGCTAGCCGATCGTCGAGACCGGCGCCGTCGACGGTCACGTCGATCGTCTGCGCGCGTACCTTGTGTCACGCGACGGCACTCCGTCGCGCAGCTCACTCCCCAACCACCCGATGCCCGAATCCCCCCGCCTCGACTGGCACAAGGTCCTCGACGTCGACGAGCTCGCCGAAGGGCGCGTCACCACCGTGCTCGCCGGCAAGACATCGGTGTGCCTGACCCACTTCGACGGCCGCTTCGCCGCGCTCGACAACCACTGCCCGCACCAGGGCGGACCGATGGGCGAGGGAGCGATCGTGGACGGGCTCCTTCGCTGTCCGTGGCACGGATGGGACTTCCACCCCACGTCGGGCAAGGCGCCTGGCTTCGACGACGGGCTCTGCACGTACCCGTGCGAGGTCCGCGACGACGGCGTCTACGTCGGCATCGAGGTCGAGGAGCCGCACGAGCGCACTTTCACAGACGTCATGGCGGAGACGTTCGTCGCGTGGGGGATCGACACCGTGTTCGGGATGGTCGGGCACTCGAACCTCGGACTCGCCGATGCGCTGCGCCGGTGCGAGGAGGCCGGCGATCTCCTGTTCGTCGGGATCCGGCACGAGGGCGCGGCGGCGTTCGCGGCGAGCGCCTACGGCAAGCTCACCGGCAGGCCGGCCGCGTGCTTCTCGATCGCCGGACCGGGCGCCACGAATCTCCTCACCGGCCTCTACGACGCCAAGGTCGATCGCTCGCCGGTGCTCGCTCTCACCGGTCAGGTCGACGTCCAGGTCCTCGGGCCGGGCGCGTTCCAGGAGGTCGACCTCGCGGGCGCGTTCAACGACGTCGCGGCCTGGAGCCAGACGGTCTACACCACGAGCAAGCCCGCCGAGCTCGCGACGCTCGCCGTGAAGAACGCGATCGTCGAGCGCGACGTCGCGCACCTGATCTTCCCCGACGACGTTCAGACGCTGCCCGCCGGCGAGATCGAGGCCTCGGGCCCCGCCGGTCGGATCGGTCCCGCGACGATCGCGCCTCCCGCCGAGTCCACTGGCGAGGCGCTCGCGCTCATGCGAGGTGCGAAGCGTCCGATCGTCATCGTCGGGCACGGCGCTCGCTTCGACATGCCGCGGGTCATCGAGCTCGCGGAGCGCCTGAACGCACCCGTCCTGACCACGTTCAAGGGCAAGGGCCTGATCCCGGACGATCACCCGCTCGCGTGCGGCGTCCTCGGTCGCTCGGGGACGTTCGTAGCGAGCTACTTCATGAACGAGGCGGACCTGCTCGTCGTCCTCGGCGCGTCGTTCTCGAACCACACGGGGATCAGTCCGAAGTACCCGACGATCCAGGTCGACTTCGATCGGAAGACGCTCGGTAAGTTCCATCCCGTGACCGTGCCGGTCTGGGGCGAGATCGGCGTGACCGTCGACCTCTTCCTCGCCGGCCTCGACGGCGACCTTGCAGCAACCGACGTCAGCGCCGAGATCGCCGAGCGTCGCGCGATCTGGCGGGCCGAGAAGGCGAGCCGCGCAACCGACGATCACGGGCGCGGTGTCTCCTCGGCTGCCGTCTTCGAAGCGCTGTCGGCGACGGCGCCGGAGGACGCCGTGATCACGGTCGACGTCGGGAACCACGCGTACTCGTTCGGGCGCTACTTCGAGTGCACGCGACAGAGCGTGCTCATGTCCGGCTACCTCGGCTCGATCGGCTTCGGCTACCCCGCGGCGATGGGGGCTTGGTGCGCGGACCGCGGGCGCCGTAAGGTCATCGCCGTGACCGGGGACGGGGGCTTCGCCCAGTACATGGCCGAGGTCACGACCGCGGTGCGGTACGGCATGGACATCTGCCACGTGCTGCTCAACAACAGCGAGCTCGGGAAGATCAGCAAGGAGCAGCGCGCCGGTCACTGGGACGTCTGGAAGACGGGTCTCTCGAACCCGGACTTCGCGGAGTTCGCTCGCAGCTGCGGCGCGAAGGGCGTGCGCGTCGAGCGCGCCGGCGACGTCGAGAGCGCGCTGCGCGAGGCGCTGGCCCACGACGGGCCTGCGACGGTCGAGATCGTGACCGACGCCGAGCTCATCTGAGGTCGAAGGGCGCGCCGTGCACGTCTCCGTCTTCCTGCCGTTCGCCGTCTTCGTCTTCGCGTACGGGCTCGTCTCGCGCCGCATCGACCGGACGATCCTGACCGCGCCGATCCTCGCGGTCGCGTACGGCATCGCGCTCGGCCCGGCGGGCTTCGAAGTGATTCACCTCGACATGGGCGGCGAGGTCACGCGGCTGCTGGCCGAGATCACGCTCGCCCTGGTCCTGTTCCACGACGCGGCGCGAATCGACCTGCGTCGACTTCGGGGCGATGTCGGGCTCCCGGCGCGCCTGCTGGGGCCGGGCCTCCTGGGCACGGTCGCACTCGGATTCGGGGTCGGCCTCGTCCTGCTGCCGGGACTCTCTGGCTGGGAGATCGCGCTCCTCGCTGCGCTTCTCGCCCCGACGGACGCCGCGCTCGGTCAGGCCGTCGTGACGCAGAAGGCCGTCCCACTGCGCGTTCGCCAGGCGCTCAACGTCGAAAGCGGCCTGAACGACGGCCTCGTCGTGCCGCTCGTCGCCGTTCTGACCGCGTGCGCCGCGGGACAGAGCGCCGACTCCGCGTGGACGTGGGTCGCTCACGCGGGACGTGCTCTCGGCTACGGCGTCTTCGGCGGAGCGGCCGTCGGGCTCGTCGCCGCAAAGCTCCTCGATCGAGCAGAGGCGAGCGGCTGGATGCACGCGGGCTCGCGGCGTGTCGCCGTTGCGAGCGTGCCGATGATCGCGTTCTTCGCCGCCGAGGCTCTCGGCGGCAGCGGGTTCCTGGCGGCCTTCCTCGCGGGCCTTGCGCTCGGGAGTACGACGCATCACATCGAGCGTCATCTCTACGACTTCACCGAGGACTCTGGCGAGCTTCTCGGCCAGGTGACGTGGGTCGTGTTCGGCGTTGCAGCAGCGCCCGCGGCGCTGGAGTGTGGGACGCCCGGCGTCATCCTCTACGCGCTCCTGAGCCTTACGCTGATCCGGATGCTCCCCGTGGCGCTTGCGCTTCGCGGCGTCGGATTCTCGCCCCGGACCGTGATGTTCATCGGCTGGTTCGGCCCGCGCGGGCTCGCGTCCGTCGTCTTCGCACTCGCCGTGCTCGGCGAGCCGGAGATAGCCGGCGCCGAGTCGCTCTTCGGCGTCGCGGTCTGGACGATCCTCCTTTCGGTCGTCCTGCACGGCGCGACCTCGGCGCCGGTCGCGCGAGCCTACGGCGCGAGCGTCGACGAGATCGACGACCCCGCCGCGGTCGAGTTCCCGGCCCCTCGCTCCTCGCGGATCAGCGATCCAGCGCCGCCAGCACCCGGTCCTTGACGCTCGTCATCGCGATCGGGCCTGCATCGTCGAGCGGCAGGCTCGAAACCCAGACCGGACCGTCGAGCGGGTCGTCGGGAACGAGCCCGTGGCTGCCGCGCACGAGCGTCGCGTCCAGAGGGATCACGTCGACGAGGTAGCGGAACCCGAGCTTCTTCTGGGCGAGGCGCTGCGCGACCCGCAGCTGCGGCGAGCGTAGCGACGGATCGACGAACATCTCGACCGGGTCGTAGCCCGGTTTGCGGTGGATGTCGACGGTCCGCGCGAAGTCGGGCTCGCTCGTCCGGTCGCTCCAGTAGTAGTACGTGAACCACGCGTCCGGCTCCGACAGCGCGACGAGCTGACCGGCCCGCGGGTGATCGACGCCAGCGCTGCTCTTCCCCTCGTCGTCCAGGACCTCGGCGACACCGTCGAGTCCCTCGAGCACCTCGGTCGCCGCGGCGATCGCGCGCGGACCCTGGCAGTAGACGTGCGCGATCTGGTGGTCCGCGAGAGCGAACGCGTCGCTCGCGAACACGTCGAGCACGTCGCCGTGCGGCGTCTCGCGCACGCGCAGGAGACCGGCGTCGCGGAGCTCTCGGTTGACGTGCACCGGCCGCGAGACCTCTCGGATCCCGTACTCGCTCACGACGACGACGGCGGCGCCCGCCTCGTCGGCGGCCGCGACCAGGTCTCCGACGATCGCGTCGATGTCGCGCAGCGCCTGGACCGACCGTTCGTCCGCGGGTCCGTACCTCTGGTGGTCGTAGTCGAGGTGGGGGAGGTACGCCATCGTCAGCGTTGGGCGGTACTCCCTCAGCGTCCGGATCGCGGCGTCAGCGATCCAGCGGCTCGACGGGAGGCCCGCCTTCGGCCCCCAGAAGTCGAAGAAGGGGAACGATCCGAGCTCCCTCTCCGCCTCGACGCCGAACTCGGTCGGCGTGGCGTAGATCGCCACCTCCTTCTTACCGTCCGCGAAGTAGAACGGCCGCGGCGTGATCGACCGATCGACCGCGGCTCCCATGTTCCACCACCAGAACAGCTTGGCGCAGGTGAAGCTCGAGTCGCGGCGCCTGGCCGCCTCGTAGATCTTCTCGCCGTCGACGAGGTGGTTCGACTGGCGCCAGAGCGCCACGTCGTAGCTCGCAGGGTCGCGCCAGCCGTTGCCGACCGCCCCGTGCTGGGACGGCAGCGCGCCGGTCAGCATCGTCGCCTGGGCGCTGCACGTCACGGCGGGGAGGACCGCGGACATCGGCGAAAGCGCTCCGCGCTGGCCCAGGGCGGCCAGGTGCGGCGTGCGCTCCGGATCGATCTGCCTCGGGGTCAGCCCGACGACGTCGAGGAGGAGGACCGGCTTCACGCGTCGAGGCCTCCGGCCGTCGCTATTCTCTGCGGCATGCTCGGAAGGCTGTGGAAGGGACTCTTCTCGCGCAAGCCCGTCCTCGTGAAGGGCGGCGCGAAGGTGGATGAGGGCGAGGCGCGGGGCGTCGACCTGGGAGATCCCCACGCGGGCGGCGTGCGCGTGATCCTGTGCAAGGTCGACGGCGAGGTCCACGCCCTCGACGCGAGGTGCCCGCACGCGGGCGGGCAGATCCAGACCGGCCCCCTCGAGAAGGGACGCTTCGCGATCTGCCCCCTCCATCGCTACTTCTTCGACCC
Source organism: Planctomycetota bacterium (assembly GCA_039200205.1). Lineage (GTDB taxonomy): Bacteria > Planctomycetota > UBA1135 > UBA1135 > Saltatorellus. The sequence goes on along the minus strand of JBCCSK010000099.1, from coordinate 9,211 downwards.
GAGCACGGGGAAGGCCGAGGGCGTCGCGTGCCGCCCCGCCAAGCGCTACCGGACGCGGGTCGAGGGCGACGACGTCGAAGTGTTCGTCTGACCTGCAGCCGTGGAGGCCCCGTCAGGGGCGCATCACCTCCAGACGGATGCGATCGGCGAGCGCGGGATCCTCGCTGGTGACGTGAAGGACGGTCCGCTGGGAGTCGTAGGGCTCGACGAAGGCCTCGACCTCCTGGCCGCGGACCTCCGTGCGCAGGCTGTGTTCGAGCCCGCGGGTCGTGAGCGGCCCGGTCGCCATCGCGGCGATGACGGCCTCTGTGTGGCCCCAAACCTCTTCGACGGGGCCGCTGACGATGACGCCCTCCGTCCGGAGGCCGGTGGGCGCATCGCCCTCGATCGTCTCGGTGACGCAGGCCGGTCCGATGGCGAGCGCGAGAAGGGCGAGGGCGGCGGTGAGCGGGGTGCTGTGGAGGGTCACTTCTTTGGCTTGGTCAGGAGTTCGCGCCAGGCCGGAGCCGAGCGCAGGGGAGCGCGGAAGCGGATCTCCAGCTCCGAGCCGGTGGCCCGGGCGACCCTCTGGAGGATCGAGAGGTCGACGCCCTCGTAGTCGGGGTCTTCCCAGAGGGCCACGGTCTGCGCGGGGACGCCCACGCGTCCGGCGAGCTCGGCCCGGGTCATGTCGGCCGCGCTCCGGCAGTCGGCGATGAGCGACGCGTAGGTGGCGCGGATCGTCCTGCCTCCTGCGCCGTTCGAGTCGTCGTTGCCGAATCGGTCGAGCCTCATGTGGTTCTCTCCTCCGGGGCCCGTGAGGGCCGTTTCCGGGGCGGCACGTCGCGCGCGCGGCCGGACGGGGAGTGCTATCGACAGGATCCGGCCAGGACTTGCGGTGCTGCGCTCCGCGAGTCCTAACCTCATCCCAATGCCGGAGTTGCCGGAGGTCGAGACGACGGCGCGGCTCGTTCGTCCGGGCGTCGAAGGACGCCACGTTCGAGACGCGCGCGTCCTCTGGGAGCGCACCCTCGGAGGTGGGTCGCCCGGCGCGTTCCGGGACGCGATCGCCGGGGCGACCATCGCTCACGTCGGGCGTCGCGCGAAATGGGTGGTCATGGACCTCGAGCGGGACGGATCGGCGGTCGGTTCGCTCCTCTGCCACCTGCGCATGTCGGGGCGTCTGGTCGTCGACCCGGACGGGACGCCGGACCCCCCCTTCCTGCGCGTCGAGCTCACGCTCGAGGACGACGGTGGCGCCCGCTCGCTCCTGCGGTTCCTCGACGTCCGGAAATTCGGTCGGTTCCGCTACGTCGCAGACGCTGAGGCGGCGCTCGCGGACCTCGGCCCAGAGCCGCTCGGAGAGTCGTTCACGGCGGACTGGTTCGCGCGCGAGCTGCGCCGGCGACGGCGCTCGCTCAAGCCCCTCCTCCTCGATCAGACCTTCCTCGCGGGGCTCGGGAACATCTACGTCGACGAGAGCCTCTTCCTGGCGGGCCTCCATCCGCTGCGCCGCTCGGATCGCGTGCCGCGGGACCGGGCGAACGCGCTCCACGCGGCGATCCAGGAGACGCTGCGCGCGGCGATCGAGCGCGAGGGATCGAGCTTCGACACGTTCTACAGGACGCCCGAGGGGCAGCCGGGGTCCTATCAGGACCTCTTTCGGGTCTACGGTCGCGACGGCAGGCCGTGCGTCGCCTGCGGGCGTCCGGTCAAGAAGCTCGTCGTCGGTCAGCGCGGCACGCACATCTGCACGCGGTGCCAGCCCGCGCCGCGTCCGCGTTAGACCGAAGTCTTCATGCGCGTGCCGGGGACGTGAGCGCACGAAGAGTCCGGGTTAGACTCCCGCCCCCATGCTGGACACGAGCGACTTCAAGAAGGGCGTCTGCCTCGTCTATCGCGACGAGCCGTGCATCATCGTCGACTACTCGGTCTCGACGCCGACGGCGCGCGGCGCCAACACGATCTTCAAGACGAAGCTGCGGAACCTCAAGACCGGCCAGCTCTACAACGAGACGATCCGCAGCGGCGACAAGTTCGGCGAGGTCGATCTCGAGCGGCACGGCGCGAGCTACCTCTACAACGATGGGTCGCGCTGGTACTTCATGGACGACGAGTCGTTCGAGCAGTTCGACCTCGGCGGCGACGACCTCGCCGGCGACGAGCTGTACATCACGGACGGCCTGGAGGGCATCCAGGCGATGCTGATCGACGGGCAGGTGGTCTCGATCCAGCTGCCGATGACCGTCGTTCTCGAGGTCGTCGAGTGTGATCCGACCATCAAGGGCGCGACGGCGCAGGCCCAGCTGAAGCCGGCGAAGTGTGAGACCGGACTGCAGGTCCAGGTTCCCGCCTACGTCGAGGTCGGCACGCGCATCAAGGTCGACACGCGGGACGGCCACTTCGTCGAGCGCGAGAAGTAGCCCCGCGCGGGGCGCGAGTCAGAATTCCCATCCGATCCCGATCGTCGTTCGAAAGTCGTTCGGCTCGGGAATGACGCCGTTCTCCCCGGCGACGGGCGAGTTGATCCGGTCCCAGATGAACGTGACGTCGAGGTCGATGTTGTTCGTGATGTCGACCGAAAGCCCGAGCAGCAGGGTGTGGTTGTACTCGTCCGTGTCCGGCACGGGCATCGTGATCGAGTAGTCGAAGTCCAGGTCGACGTCCTTCGTGATCTCCCAGTCGAAGTTGCTGGAGAAGAAGAGCGCGGCCGACTCGGTCGTCGCGTCCTGGCCCGCGTCCGCGTTCTGCAGCTCGGTGTACTGGTACGCCGGACCGATGCTCAGTCGCCAGTCCTGCTGGTCCGTGTCGACGACCTTGTAGCCAACGGCCGCGTACGGCGTTGCGCGGATCGCGATGTTCTGCAGGCGATCCCGGAAGAGCTCGATGCCCGGGAACGTGATGAACGTCCGGTCGTCGAGCTGCGTGTCGAGCATCGATGTCAGGCGGTGGTTGTTCGCCACCTCGTCGTCGTTCACATCGCTGATCACACCGATGTACCGCAGGGACGCGCGCGTTCGCGCCGTGCTCCGCACGATGTTGACGAGCGCGTTGTAGTCGATCTGATCGGTGTTGCCGGACCGAGCGGTGAATCCGAAGCTCAGGTCTCCACGAAGCTGCGCGATTCGACCGCCCTCGATGGGGACGAGGGTCAGGAGCTCTTCGCGTGTCAGCTGAACGGTGCGATCGCCCACGATCCAAACGTCGTCCTGGTCGATGACGAGCCTGCCGTCGAACAGCCGGTTGCCCGTCGCCAGCACGACGTCGCTGCGTGGCGTCCGCACCTGCCGGACGTCCTCGAGATCGAAGTCGAGCTCGTCGAGCTCGTCGCTGTCGAACGTCAGGGATTCGCGCCGAATGCCGAGGAGTTCACCCCGCAGCCACTCGCCCGACTTCAGCTGGATCCAGTCGGCGCCGTCGTCGAGAGGGACCTCCGCCGGGCCTTCCGGCACAGGGTCCGTGGGAGCGGGCTCCTGCGATGCGTCGACCCCGCTCTGGGCGCGCTCGATGATCGACGGCACGCGGCAGCTGGGGGCGAGCGTCAGCGCGAAAGCGACGCTCGTCGCAGTGCACCACCCCGAAGATCGCCCGCCTTTGCGCATCTTCGCGGCGCGCGCCCTCAGGGAACTCGTTGGAGCGAGGCCTCGATCGCGTCACCCAGCGCGTCCGTCCAGCGCGACGTGTGAACGATGACGCGAACGTCGTCACGCCAGGTCGGCACGGCCTGGGTGAGACTCGCGGATCGGTCGACGCGGAACGACCCGGCGCGCTGCGAGTTCCCGAGCGGCGTCAGGTCGATCGCATCGCCGCCTTCGACGATCCGCTGCATTCGCACGGCGACGTCGGCTCCGTCGACGTCGACGACGGCGATGCGTTCTTCTCCGCGCCCGACCGATTCGTTCGCCTCGTCGACGAGCTCGAAGGCCACGACGACTTCGTTCGAGCGCGCCGAGGTTCGTGAGCGCCGGGGCCGGAGCGGGCTCTCGTCCCCGGCACGGACGAAGAAAGGTGCGCTCGTCGTGTCGTCCGCGGTCCACAGGGCTCGACCGAGCAGACGGAGGGCCTCGCCTCCTCGCCCGCGCCAGTCCGCGCGGTCGACGAAGTCGCCCTCGAGCAGCGCGAGCAGTCGGAGGTCGTTCGACCTGTAGTGCAGGGTCGTCCCGCCAGGGAATCCGATCACGAGGCTGCGAGGCTCCAACCGCTCGCCGTCCGTGACGACCAGCCCCTGGACTGCGACGGGCAGCTCCGCAACGTCGAGCCTGCTCGAACCCTCGCGGACGTCCGTTCCCTCGGGGCCCATCGCGATGACGTGGCGAGCGAGAGAGCTTCGCTGCTGGTCCGTCAGAGACTCCCCGAACGCGGGCATCGCAGTTCCCGGGATGCCGTGCCTGAGGGTGCGCATCACGTCCTGGAGAGTGTTCCCGTAGGCGTAGCCGCCGGCCATGAAGCTGCGGGCGGGGCGCTCGAGCTCGGTCGTTCCGTTACCGTTGCCATCCTCTCCGTGACAGCTTGCGCAGTGTTCGCGGAAGAGGGCCGGCGCCGAGACGGGCCGCGGCGGCCCCGCGCCCCAGGACGCCGTCGCCGTCTCCGTAGCGTCCCGCGGAGGGGGCTCGGTCGCGAAGAACACGACGGCGACGAGGACGATCGTTCCAGCCGTCGCAGCGACGAGACGGGTGACGAACATCCGCGCAGCGTAGCGCTCGCCCGCGTCCGCTGCGCGCGGAATCGGGCGCGCCGCGACGTGGTGTCTCGGCTGCGATCAGAACTGCCAGCCGAGGCCGATGGTCGTCCGGTAGTCGTCCTCGACGGGGACGTTCCCGTCGGCGTCCGCGACCGGCTTGTTCACCCGGTCCCAGACGAACGCCACGTTGAAGGTGAGGTCGTTGATGAGGTCGACTCCCAGCCGCAGGATCAGGTTGTGGTTGTACTCGTCCGTGTCCGGGATCGGCGCTGTGATCTGGTAGTCGAATCCGAACGCGACGTCAGCGGTGATGTCCCACGTGTAGAAGCTCGAGAAGATCGCCGCGAAGGAGGAGTCCTCGTCGTCCTCACCCGCGGGCGCAGAGTCGAATTTCGTGTACTGGTACGCGGGACCGGCTGCGACGCGCCAGCTGTGATTCGCCGTGTCGACAACTTCGTAGCCGAGCTGGGCCGAAGGCGTGATCCGGATGTCGATGTTCTGGAACTCGTCGCGGAAGACGTCGATGCTCGGGAGCGTGAGGAAGAACCGCGGCGTCAGGAAGATGTCGTAGACCGACCGGATGCGGTGGTTGTTCGCCGTCCGCGCCCCCTGCGCCTCGCTGTACGCGCCGGCGTAGGTGTTCGTCCAGCGCGTCTGCGCCGTCTCCCGGGTTGCGATGCCGAGCAGCGAGAAGTCGGTCTGCTTCGTGTTGCCGTTCCGGGTGACCGCGCCAGCGGTGATCCCGCCGCTCCAGTCCACGGCCGAGCCGCCGTCCGCGGCAATCGACGCGAGCACCTCCTCGCGATCGAGCCGCACGGTCTGCTCGCCTTCGATCCAGACGTCGTCCTCCTCGAGCACGAGCCTTCCGCGCAGCGTCTTCTCGTCCCGCGTGACGAGGACGAGCGGCTCGGCCGTCCGGACGGACAGGAGGTCGTCGAAGTCGAAGGCGAGCCCGCCGAGCTCGTCACTCTCGAACTCGAGCGTCCTATCCCTGACGCGCACGACCGAGCCCTTCAGCCACTCCCCGGACGGGAGCTGGATCCAGTCGGACTCGTCGTCGAGGGTCAGCGTTGGCTCGCTCTGTGGCGCGGGCCGGTCCGCCGGGGGCAGAGTCATGATGTCGTCGCCGCCGTCAGTCGGCGTGATCCTGCCGGAGAGCTGGCAAGAGGCGACGAGCGCGGTGACGAGACAGAGCGCGGCGGTGCGCGCTGCAGCGGGCCGGGTCGGTCCGGCGGCCGCGTCGATGGAGAGCATGCGATGAGCGGGTCGGGTGCGGTGGAGAGACCGGAAGGCTACCGATCCGCACCCGGCCACTTCCACCTACTCCGAGCCGTCGTCGGCCTTTTGTGTGGACGCGATCGCACGCTCCGCCTGGACCAGGTGGCGGTCCGTATGCGCCATCAAGTACCGGGCGACGTCGCCCATCCGGAGGCGAAGGAACGGCCCGAGGAGCGTGTTCGTGCGAACGTGAAGGTCGACGCCCTCGAGCCTCTGCGCGAGCTCTGTCATACGATCGAGCTGTCCGAGGAACGCGTCGATCGTCCGACCGGGATCGGGCGGAATGGCGTCCTTCGTCGGGTCGAAGTTCCCCGCCGTCGGCATCCGGCGCGCGATCTTCGGCCGACCGTCCTGGGTCGGCTCCTCGGTCCGGGGTCGGAGCGTGTTCCTCATGAACGTCCCGACCGCGCCCGGTCGGAACTCCTCGACGGGCCGCTTGCCGCGCCGCTCAGCGCCGGTGAGCGCCCGGTCCATCGCCTTGAGGTACAGACCGTTCGCCCGCCTGACGTGTTCCAGGCAGTCGATCGCGCTCCAGCGGCGCGGCGACGGACGACGGGTCAGGGCCTCGTCGTCGTGCTCTCGGCGCCAGCCCTCGACCGTCCGGCGCTGCCGGGCGAGGTCCGACTGGAAGGTCGCGAGGACGTCGGCGCTCCGGACGGCGGCGGCAGCCATCCGCTCAGCCCCGCATGCGCCAAACCGACTCGACCTCGGGCACGGACGGCCACTGCTCCGCCGCGAGCGAGAGGTAGAGCGTCACATCGTCGCTGTCGTACTTCTCGTCGAGCTCGGTGACCGTCGAGGCGATCTTCGTCGGATCCGGCTTGGCGTCGTCGACGTTCTTGATCATCCCGTCCTCGTGCTCGACGCCCGTGCCGTCGAGGAAATCGGTGACGATCCCCTTGGCGTTCTGCATCAGGTAGGTGCCGAACAGCTCGTAGCAGAGCTCGGCGTTCGCGCCGCGAACGAGGAGCGCCTGCGCGGTCTTGGCACGCTTCGGCATCGGGAGCTTCCGGATCGCCTGCGGGCGAAACTTCAGCACCTTGGCGACCTCGCCGTCGAGCGGCCCGAATCCGTCCGAGGCGAGCGATTCGTAGATGCGGAGGAACCGGTCCTCCTTCATCTCCTTCAGCTGTTCGATGACCTGCATGCTGCGGTGCGGGGCGCGCGACCCCGTTTGCGGCGGAGAGCCTAACAATCAGCCGTCGCGTCGGCGCAGAATGCGCGCGATGGCCGGTGGAGAGGAAGCGGGGCGCGCGCGCGCCGCAGCGGTCGGATTCTCGCGTGCGGAGGCGACGTTCTCGGCCCTCGCAGGGCTCTTCATGGTCACGCTCGTCCTGACGAACGTGATCGGGACCAAGCTCTTCGTCCTGCCCCTGCCCGAGTGGCTCCACGGCGTTGCGGGCGGCCCGGCCGTGACCCTGACGTCCGGGATCATCACCTACCCGATCACCTTTCTCCTGACCGACACCGTGGCTGAGATCTGGGGGCTGCGGCGGGCGCAGTTCATGGTCTGGTCGGGCTTCGCGATGAGCTTCGTGATGCTCCTCGTCCTCCAGATCGCGATCCACCTGCCGCCGTCACCGATCTGGATGCTGGAGAGCTTCGGGCTCGACAGCGCCGAGGCCACCCAGAACGCGTTCCACGCGACGTTCTCGAACCCGGGGACGCTGCTCTTCGCCTCGATGACGGCCTACCTCGTCGCGCAGCTCTTCGACGTGCGGCTCTACCACTTCTGGTGGCGGGTCACCGGGGGCAGGCACCTCTGGCTGCGGAACAACGGCTCGACGTGGATCAGTCAGCTCGTCGACACGATCATCGTGAACTCGATCTTCCTCCGCTTCGGCCTCGGCATGGAGTGGGGCCCGATCGTCGCGATCATCGCGGCGAACTACGTGGTGAAGGTCCTTCTCGCGATCATCGACACGCCGCTGATCTACGCGGCGAGGATCGCTCTGGAGCGCTGGCTCGGCATCCGCCACGACGCGTCGCGTGGAAGCGCTCCGCTCGCGTGACTTCGTGCCGGTTTCAGGTCGACGAAGAGCACCAGCCGACGTGGTCGCCGTCGTAGGGCGCAGCCAGCTCGACGAGGTCCATCACGACGCGGTGGATGTGGTCGAGTTCGACGGAGTCGACGCGGCGTAGGGACAGCGCGAAGGGCTCTTCGCCCAGCCCGCGATCGGCGTGCGCCAACGGCTGATAGCCGCGCAGCTGCGCGGCCTCCAGAAACAGCTCGGCCGCCTCGACCGACGGGAACTCCATGCGGTGGTCGACCGGCCTGGGGGGTCGCCGCAGTGCCTCCCTTCTCCCCGAGCCGCGCGAGGGCATTGCGGCTCGCCTGCCAGTGGTCGCGCTCTCCGGGGTTGGACCAGCGTTCGTCGGGATCGGGCATTTGGGTCGGCTCGATGGGTCCTCTCGACGCCGGATTCGCCGGGGCGGCCCGAAATGGGCGCCGCGGATGAGTTTTTTCTCCAGACGGCCGATGGGGGGGAATGGCCCCGGCCCCGGAGCCAACGCGGAGGACCCATGACGGATCACGAAACCAATGCTGCGGCCCTGCCGCGCCTGAACGAGCCCGCTCCCGACTTCACTGCGGAAACGACCGTCGGAAGGCGCTCTCTCGAGGACTTCGCCGGGCGCTGGCTCGTCCTGTTCTCCCACCCGGCCGACTTCACGCCGGTCTGCACGTCGGAGCTCGTCTCCTTCGCGCGGATGCACTCGCGCTTCCAGGACATCGGGTGCGATCTCGTCGGCCTGTCGGTGGACAGCCGCTTCGCGCACATCGCCTGGATCCGCAACATCGAGGAGAAGTTCAGCGTCACCGTGCCGTTTCCGATCATCGAGGACGTCTCGATGCGCGTGGCGCGGGCGTACGGGATGGTGCACTCGGAGGCGAGCGACACGGCGACCGTGCGCGCGACGTTCGTCATCGACCCCGAGGGCATCCTGCGCGCGATGCTCGTCTACCCGATGACCACGGGCCGGAACGTCGACGAGGTCCTGCGTCTCGTCCAGGCGCTCCAGGTCTCGGTGAGCTACCGAGCCGCAACGCCGGAGGGTTGGCGCCCCGGGCGCAACGTCGTCGCCACACCGCCGGAGACCGTCCTCGAGGCGGCCGAGCGCGTTGCAGAGGGCGGCGAATGCCGGGACTGGTACTACTCGGAGCGGCACCTCTCAACCGACTGAGCGATCAAAGAAACGGGCGCGCGGCGAGCGACCCAAACCCGGTTTGGAGCGTCCGCCTGCTTCCCGCGCCTTCGGCGCGGGAAGCAGGCG
>JBCCSK010000098.1:0-17623 GCA_039200205.1 Planctomycetota bacterium | reverse complement strand
GACCGTCCGCGCTCGCGCGGACGGTCCAAACCGGGTTTGGGTCGCCCGCTTCAACCGCGTTTGGGTCGCCCGCCTCTCTCGCCGCACCGCGTCGTGAGCCGGGTAGGTTTCAGAAACCTGCCTCCCCCCAGCTCCCGCCGTGAGACGAAAGAACAAGAAGCAGGGCGAGCGAATCGCCCGTCCCATTCCGGCGCCGAGACCGCTGCGGACGATCACGCGCGTTCCGAAGCGTGTCTCGCCCGCCATGAAGGACTCGCAAGTCAAGCCGATCGCCGAACTCCTCGGCCTGGCCGGAGACGTGAAGACGCGACTCCGCCACCTGGAGACACTCGCCGCCGAGCTGAGCTCGGACGCCCATCGCGCGGCACACATCCCCGGTGAGGCCGCCCTCTCGCGCGTCCGCACCCACCGCGAACTCGCGCTCCAGGCGCTTGGCCAGGTGCGTCGTCAGCAGGCGCCGGCGCCTGCGGAACCCGCCGACGAGGCTCGCGAGCCCGAGAACCTGCTGAAGATCACCGGGTACTACTCCGAGGACGTACAGAAGGCGCTTCACGCGCTCCGCGAAGCGCGCGGCCCCCACCCGGGTGCCTCGGCCAGGGGCAAGCGAGCGGGCGGCGTCTGGGTCCAGAACCGCGTCGACGAGATCAACCGCGCGCTCACCTCCGCCTTCGGCGACGAGGAGATGCTGCCGGACTCGAAGCCGAATCCGCGCCCCTTCTCACCGCCGGAATTCGTCGGCAGCACCGACGCTCTTTCGGTCCCGGAGCTGATCGGATTCTTCCAGCTGCAGGCGAAGACCGGCGTTCTCGTCATCGACGGAGAGTCGGAGACGTACACGCTGGAGTACCTGCGCGGCGAGCTGATCCACGCCGCGAGCTCGCGCTCGCCCGACGGGGAGCGCCTCGGCGAGATCCTCGTTCGCCTCGGCTACGTCGAAGAGTGGCGACTCGCCCACCTCCTGGCCGCGAAGACGCAGGGCGAGAGGTTCGGCGAGCTGCTCCGGCGCGGAGACATCCTCAGCGAAGAGGCGATCGCCGGCGCGCTCCAGGAGCAGGTCCAGAACATGTTCCTGCGGATGTGCGACGTCCCCGGCTGCCGCTTCTCGTTCCGCGAAGGGCTCGAGGGCGAGCCGCGCGCGCGAGTGCGCTACAACGTCACGAGACTGCTCCTGGAGACCGCGCGCAAGCGGGACGAGAAAGAGCGCAATCCCGATCGGGACGAAGGCAAGCTCGCGTCGTAGCGAGACGAGCACGGCCCGTTAGCGAAACCGAACGAGCGTGTAGAACGCCTTCGGGTGGAGGAGGCCCAGGTCGTCCTCCGCGCTCCGAACGGCGCTCGCGTCGAGCTCGTGGACGTAGCCCTCGCGCAGTCCGTCGATCACGAGATCGACGCCGAGTCCGTCGTCGTGGGCCGTGACGCTGCGCACCGTCGGAGTTCCGACGTCGAGTTCAGGGCTGCCGTACCGCTCGGTCGCGGCGTAGGTGTAGCTCTCGAAGCGGAAGGCCGATCCATCGGCGATCGTCGCCGGGTCCGCAGGCGCCGTGAAGCGGAGACGGAAGCCGGGGCGCTTCGGCAGGAGGCGCATCGTCAGGATCTCGAACGGCACCTCGCCCGACCAGTCGATGCGCTCCAGGCCCTGCGTCTCAGGGCCCTTCGAGCCCCACCCGCGATCGGTCTCACCCACGAGCAGCGCGCCGCTCGGCGCGAACGCGAGACGCACCGCACCGGACTGCAGACCCTCGCGGAAGCGGAAACAGGCCCCCTGCCAGTGGTCGCGCACACGCTCCAAGTCGACCCGGAAGACGGCAGCCTCGTACTGGTCGCCGACGAAGAGCTGACCCGTGAACGGGCCGAACTTCCCGTCGGTGCGATCCCAGACGAATCCGGCGGGACTCCGCCCCATGTCGTCGTACGGGAACCACACCGACGGCATCTGGAACGCGGGATGGTCGCCCGCCGCATCGATGTCGGGATACAGCTCGCCCTCCGGCAGAGCCTTCGGCCGGGGAAACGTCCACTCGTCGAGGTCGGTGCTCTCGAGACCCGAGGGATGCCCGTGATGAGAGCCCGCGCGAAGCAGCGAGAGCTTGCTCGCCCCGCACCACTCGCCCTGGTTGTCGGTGTAGAAGACCTCACCCCAGGGAGACGTGCCGACGCCCGCGGGTGAGCGGAGGCCCGAGCACATCGGCGTCACCTCTCCATCCGACGTGATGCGCAGCGCGTACCCGCGCCAGTCCACCTTTCCGAACGGCTGACTCCCGAACGGCTTGTTCGTCGTGATCCAGTAGGTGCCGTCGATCGCACGCGCCGGGCCGAAGTTGTACTCGTGGTAGTTCCCGCTGAGGTGCCACCCGTCACCCACCACCGTCTGCGTCTCGTAGCGACCGTCGCGATCCCCGTCGACGAGTCGCATGAGGGCGCCCCGGCACGCCGAGACCAGGGCGCCACCGCGCTCGACGATCAGGCCGAGCGGTTCGTGGAGTCCCTCGACCGCGAGCAGGAACTCGGGCTCCGACGCGACCTCGTCGCCCGCGAAACCGTCGACGGCCCAGATCTCTCCGCGTCGCGTGGCCGCGAGGACCCGTGGCCCGGCCGGTCCCTTGACGACGGCGAGCGCACCGACCTCCAGCTCGACGTCGTCGGGAAGTGGACACGTCGTGACGGGGTACGCGCGCTCCTCGCGATCGCGACGCGAGAGAGCGTCCTGGGCCCAGACGGGGACGCCGACGGGGACGCCGACGGGGACGCCGACGGGGACGCCGACGGGCGAGCCGAGGGCGAGCGCGATGAGCGCGATGAGTCGACGCTGCTTCACCATGCGATCCTCCAGGTGAGCGTTCCGACGAGGTCGCCCGGTGCACCAGCCGCATCGGGCTCGAGGAGAACAGGAACGCGGATCTCCTGCAGTCCCCTCGACGGAGTCGTGGGACGCTCGTTCCGCACGTCGCGCTCTCGCACGTCGGGGAGCGGACGCTGGTCGTCGGGCGCCCCGAAGGGGGTCGTGCGCCGCTCGACCGGATCGACCTTTCGAGCGACGCGCGCATTCGTTCGGTCGACCTCGAGGAGCGTTCCGTCCGGGCCGCCGAGCCGCCAGCGCCCGGGCGCGATGCGATCGATCTGACGCGCGACGCCGAGCCTGGCGACGATCGACTTGCGCTCGGCCCCTGCGCGCGCACGAACCGTGACACGCCGCTCGATGCCCGCGAACTCGGGCGCAGCCCCGGTCCGATCGATCTCACCTGCAACGCGCGACGCTGAGATCGTCTCCTCGACCTCGAATCCCTCGACCCCGTAGCGGATCGTCACCGAGCCGTCATCGTTGCGCGTGCGGCCGCGCATCCTCGCACCCGCGTCGCTCCCCGTCGCCTCCGGCCAGGCGGCGTACAGGTCGGCGAGCGGCTGGAGCGCGAGCCCTTCGGGCAGATCCAGGACGTCGTTCGAAGCCGGAGACTCCAGCTGGCCCGCGCGCCCGCGCCAGGTTCCCTCGACGTTGAGGAAGCGGCCCCGCCAGGCCTTCGCGAGCCGCACGTTGTGCTCGTCGAAGGCGTAGTGCACGCGCTCGGGAGTGCCGACGCAGAGCACGCGCGGCGACACGTCCTTCATGAACACCGCGATCGTCCTCGTTCGCTCGGAGGTGTCGATCTCGTAGGCCCAGGGGCCGGCGTCGAGGCCGGGCGGCGGCGCCATGGTCTCGCGCTCGCCGAGCCAGCACCACAGCGCCTCGATCTGTCGCTCGACGTCGCCGTCGGCGATGTCCGTGACCGGACTCTCACCGTCGACCCAGAGGTTCGCCATGCGGGCCTCGAGGTCGACGCTCGCCGGATCGAGCAAGAGCTCCCGGAACCAGCCGAACTCGAGGCGCCGATGCATCTCACCGAGGTCGACCGCCTGGATCCCGAGGCTCTTCGTCCCGAGGAACGAGTGGCACTGCACGCAGCCGAGCCCACCGCGGTCGCCCGCGAGACGCCGCCCGGACTCCACGACCTCGAAGCCACAGTCGACGGGCGCAGAGCTCGTCGCCGCCCGGTCGAGAACCGCGAGCCGGTCCGCGATGCCGCTGGCGTTCTTCCGTCCGATGCGAGGCATCCGCGTCGAGAGATACGGCCGGACGCGCTCCTCTCCGCGCAGCGCGGCCCGAAGGACCTTGGGCCGGAACTTCCTGCCGACGGCGGTGAGCGTGGGCGGGAATCGCCCCTGGTCGCCGAGCTCGGCGTCCTCGTCCCCCTGGTAGTAGGGCGCGCGGTCGGGGTGCACGCCGCCGATCCCGTCACGTCGGTGACACGAGTAGCACCGACGCCCGGCGAGCCAGCGCTCGACCGACCGCGTCGGGCTCGTCGTGTCGTCGGCGATCGTGTCGGGGCGTACGAACGCCGCGATCAGACCGCTGACGTCATCCGCCTCGAAGTCGTAGCGGCCGTCGGGCCTGAGGCAGACGAGAACGCCGGGCCGAGCGCCGGAGAGTGTCTCGAGCGTCGGCGCGATCGGTGACGCCGCGACCTCGGCCGCGGACGCGTCGCTGACGCCGGCGTGGCAGGCCGCGCATCCGAGCTTCTCGAACGCATTGCGCCCCCGGTCCGCATCCTCCGGGTCGATGACGGGGCGCTCGGGACTGACCGCTTCGCCGTCTGCGCCGACGACGCGGTGCTCCAGCACCCAGTGCGACATCACCTCGGCGTGTTCGCCGCGGTCCACGCCCGCGCCCTCCCACTCCAGTGAGAGCTCTTCGCCGCCGCCCGCCTCGAAGTACGTGATCTCGATCGGCACGGTGCCCGCGAACAGATCCACAGAGCCCGAGCGGGTCTCGGGTGCGTGCTGGCCGCCGTTGTCGACGACGAGCTGACCGCCGACGCGCAGCCGCGATCCGTCGTCGGAGCGGAGGTGGAACGTGTACGAGCCGTCCGCGGGGATCGAGAGGAAGCCGCTGAAGCGCAGTCCGAAGGCGTCGTCCGACGGACGCGCCTCGACGTCGATCGCCCGCGCGGTCGACGTCGCGACGGGTTCGAGCGAATCGAGCGTGGCGAGCTCCTTCGGCTCTCCCTCCAGGTCGTAGGCCCGCAGGAAGAGTCCAGGGCGCCGCTCCAGCGCGCCGCCGGGGCCGCGCGCCTGGTCGAGCAGCAGGTAGACCGCGATCGCGCGGGCCTCCTGGCTCGAGAGCCCCATCGACGGACAGTGCCCCGACGGCCGCACCGCGACCGGATCGATGAGGACGCGCGCGAGCGACGGAACGGTGTACTTGCGCGCGAGATCGGGCGGCAGCAGGACGGGGTCCGGCTCGAGGACGCCGGACCGCACCGGTGCCGGCGCTTCGCCCTCGCCGTCCTCTTCGAACAGCTCGACCTCCTCCAGCTCTGCGAGCGAGAGCTCGAGGTCGAGGGGGGACTCCAGGGGGCCGTGGCAGGCGACGCAGCCCACCCGGTGGAAGAGGGTTCGCCCGAGCTCGAGCTCGTACACGTCGCTCGTCACGACCGCGTCGTCCGGCGCCGCATCGCCTTCGGTCTCGTCCGTCGAAACGAGGAACTGGACGAGGTCCCGCGCGACGGTCGCGCGATTGCTCTCGGGGATGCCCGCGAGCTGGTGGGGATGGGTCGTCCCCGGACGGAGGCCGCGCGGGTCGACGAGGAAGTCCTCCATCCACGCGGGGTCGACGCGGGTGGCGATCCCCTCCAGCGTCGGTGCGAGGACGGGATCGATCCGCTCGCGCGCGATGGCGTCCGGATCGTGACAGGCGAGGCAGTCGTGGCGCGCGAGCAGGTCGTCGATCCGCGGCAGGACGTCAGCGCGCGTCGCGACGACCCGTTCGTCGTCCGACTCCTGTGCTCCGAGGACGGAGGCGACCGCGAGGAACGCCGCCCCGATCGCGGGGCCGAAGAGTGCCCGACTCACGCGCGCGATCCGCCCTGAAGCTCGTCGAGGATCGTGGGATCCTCCAGCGTCGTCGTGTCCTGCTGGATCTCCTCGCCCGCCGCGATCGCGCGCAGCAGACGCCGCATGATCTTCCCGCTCCGCGTCTTCGGCAGGCGCGAGGTGATCCGCACCTCGGCCGGTCGCGCGAGCTTGCCGATCTCGGTCGCGACGTGCTCCTTGAGCGCCGCGACGACCTCGTCTCCGCCCGCATCGCCTGAGGGGATGACGAAGGCGACGATCGCCTCGCCGGTGAGATCGTCGGGCCGCGCGACGACGGCGGCCTCGACGACCGCGTCGTGGCTCACGAGCGCGCTCTCGACCTCCATCGTCGACAGGCGATGGCCGGAGACGTTCAGGACGTCGTCGATCCGACCGAGGATCCAGAAGTCCCCGTCGTCGTCGCGCCGCGCGCTGTCGCCCGCCGTGTAGTACTTGCCGCCCCAGCGAGACCAGTAGGTCTCGCGGAAGCGCTCCTCGTCGCCCCAGATCCCGCGCAGCATGCTCGGCCACGGCTTGCGAAGGGCGAGCAGCCCTCCCTTGCCGTGCTCGACCTCGTTCCCCTCGTCGTCGAGGACCGCGGCGTCGACGCCGAAGAACGGGCGCATCGCGGAACCCGGCTTCGTCGCCGAGACGCCCGAGAGCGGCGTGATCATGATCGAGCCGGTCTCGGTCTGCCACCAGGTGTCGACGATCGGACAGCGCCCGCCGCCGATCGTCTCGCGGTACCACATCCACGCCGCCGGGTTGATCGGCTCACCGACGGTCCCGAGCAGGCGGAGCTTCGACAGGTCGTGCTTCGCGACGTGCTCGTCCCCCCACTTCATGAACGCGCGGATCGCCGTCGGCGCGGTGTAGAAGACGGAGACGCCGTGCTTCTCGCAGATCTCCCAGAACCGTCCCTCGTGCGGGGCGTTCGGCGCGCCCTCGTACATCACGATCGTCGCGCCGTTCGCGAGCGGCCCGTAGACGATGTAGCTGTGGCCCGTGATCCAGCCGACGTCCGCCGTGCACCAGTAGACGTCGTCGTCGCGCAGGTCGAACACGTACTTGGTCGAGAGGTACGCGCCGACGGCGTAGCCGCCGGTCGTGTGGACGATGCCCTTCGGCTTGCCGGTCGAGCCGGACGTGTAGAGGAGGAACAGGACGTCCTCCGAGTCCATCGGCTCGGGCGCGCACTCGTTCGCCGCGGTGCTCAGCGCGTCGTGCAGCCAGACGTCGCGCTCGCCGTTCCAGGCGACCTCCTGTCCGGTGCGCTTGACCACGAGCACCGTGTCCACCTGAGATTGGCCCGCGACCGCTTCGTCCACCGCGTCCTTGAGCGGGAGGATCGAGCCCCGCCGCCAGCCGCCGTCGGCCGTGATCACCGCGCGGCACCCGCCGTCGCCGATGCGGTCCTCGAGCGAGGCCGCGCTGAAGCCGCCGAACACGACCGAGTGGATCGCGCCGATCCGAGCGCAGGCGAGCATCGCCATCGCCGCCTCGGGGATCATCGGCATGTAGATCGCGACGCGATCGCCCTTGCCGATCCCGCGGGCCTTCAGCACGTTCGCGAAGAGTGAGACCTCGTCGTGGAGCTCGCGGTAGGTGTAAGTCTTCGTGTCGCCCGGCTCCCCCTCCCAGATGAGCGCCGGGCGATCGGCTCGCTCGGTCTCCAGGTGCTGGTCGAGGCAGACGTGGGAGATGTTCAGCTTGCCGCCGAGGAACCATTTCGCGACCGGCGCACCGCTCCAGTCGAGAACGCGGTCGAAGGGCTCCATCCAGGGGAGCTCGCGGGCCACGTCGTCCCAGAAGGCCTCGGGGTCGTCGAGCGACTGCCGCCACATCCGCTCGTAGGTCGCCTGGTCGCCGATCCGCGCCGCTCTCCGGAAGTCCTCCGAGGGCGGAAAGGAGCGGTTCTCGGCCAGGACGGTCTCGATCGGCTGGGACATGTGCTGGTGGGTCGTAGGCGCGGGACGCGTGCTAGTCTAGGAGCTCGGAAGCCGCGGGTCGAAGGTCGACGCAGTCGAGCAGAGGCCCGGTTCGGCAGCGCGCCACGGGCGCGCACCGCCTCTCGCAGCGATGACCGTCGACACGACCCCGAGCAGCTCGGACTCGCCCGAGCGCGAGACGTCCGCGCGCTGTGCGGCGGCGGGCGGCTATCTGCATGGCTTCGGGGAGACCGAGGAGGCCCGACTGCGCGGTCAGGCGCGGATCACGGAGCACGTGATCCACCGCAGCCTGCCGTTCCGACGCGCGCGCCGACTGCTGGAGGTGGGCAGCGGCGTCGGGGCGCAGACGGAGATCCTCCTGCGGACGTTCCCCGACCTCCACGTCACGAGCGTCGAGGCGTCGGAGTCGAACCTGGCGGCGGCGCGGCGCTACCTCTCCTCGCGGCCCTGGCTCGCGGCGCGCTTCGACGCGACCCCGGGCGACGCCCACGCGCTCGACTTCCCCTCGGACAGCTTCGACAGCGCGTTCCTGTGCTGGATCCTCGAGCACGTCCGCGATCCCGCGCGCGTTCTCTCCGAGGTCCGACGGTGCCTTCGTCCGGGCTCGCCGATCGTCGTGAACGAGGTGCAGAACGCGACGTTCTTCCTCGCGCCGTACAGCCCGAGCACGCTGCAGTACTGGGCCGCGTTCAACGACCACCAGTTCGAGCTCGGCGGCGATCCGTTCATCGGCGCGAAGCTCGGCAACCTGCTCCAGCGCATCGGCTTCGACGAGATCGTCACCGACGTTCGGACGGTCCACCTCGACAACCGGACGCCGGCCGAGCGCGCCGAATTCATCCAATTCTGGTCCGACCTGCTCCTGTCCGGCTGCGAGAACCTCCTCGCCGCGGGAGCGGTCACCGACGACGTCGTGACCGGCATGCAGTCCGAGCTTCGGGAGGTCGCCCGCGACCCCGACGCCGTCTTCTTCTACGCGTTCGTGCAGGCTCGCGCGCGAACGCGGTGACTCGCCCATCCTCTCCCCTCTCGAACCCCATGTCCCTCTTCCCCTCGTCCCTCCCGGTCGTCGGCCTCGCCGTCGGCCTGACCGCTGCCGCCGCCGCGCTCTCGTCCAGCGACGAGCGCACGCTCGCCGACGTCGAGAAGGAGCTCCAGCTCCAGCCGAACGATCCCGAGCTCCTGCTCGAGGCCGCCGACACCGCGTTCGCCGACGCGGACGACGACATGGCGCTCTGGTACGCCGAGCTCGCGCGTCTGTGGACGACGGACAAGCGGGCGATGAAGAAGGTGAACGCGAAGCTCGAGTCCCTGCGGGGCGAGATCGGGGTCGAGCTCGCGCCGATCGGCGGAGCGACCGACGAATACGTGAAAGACGTCTTCCAATTCGCGAAGCTCTGCGGCCCGGCCAAGTTCTACGCGAACGCCGCAGACGTCCTGGGGTCTCTCACCCGCAGCCGCTACGGCAGCGACGCGCAGTCCCGCCTCGACAAGCTCTTCAAGAGCAAGAAGGCCGTCGGCGCGATGCTCGAGTCCGGCGTCCCGGTCAAGGTCGAGGTCAAGCAGAAGCGAAGCGCGAAGGAGATCGCGAGGCTCGACGAGAAGCACTCCGAGTGGGACGAGGCCTACGAAGCGAAGGGCAAGTACTACACCATCAAGACCAACATGGGCGTCGAGATGGCAGAGGCGATCCTCGGCGCGATGGAGCAGATGAACGGCTTCTACCGCAAGGTCTTCGACTACAAGGCCCAGGGCGGGAGCATGCGCCGCTGCGAGGTGCGCGTGTGGAAGACGCGCGACGGGTTCGACGCGTTCAACCCGGACACGGGGGACACCGTCGCCGGCTTCTACAGCCCGATGGAGAACAGCGTGAGCACCTACGACCCGCGCACGGCGTCGGGGTTCATGCAGGGTCCGGTCGAAGAGCTCTGGTCGACGCTCTACCACGAGGCGTCGCACCAGTTCACGCGGATGAAGTGGAAGCTGCTCATCCCCACGTGGCTGAACGAGGGAACGGCGAGCTACTTCGAGGGCGCGGCGCTGCTCCCGGGCGGCTACGTCGAGACGAACCGGATCCCCGACGGACGACTGCGGTCGGTCGTCGCCCAGATCGGAGGGATCCCCGAGAAGGGCTCGGACGAGCTGCCCGAGCCGCGCTCCGGGGCTCCGAAGCTGAAGGACGTCATCTCGTACTTCGCGCCGGGCTCCTACCCGGGCGCGTACTACTCGTTCGGATGGGCGCTCGTGTACTTCTGCATGAACTACGAGAACGAGGACAGCGAGCGGGTCTACCTCCCGATCTACCGCGCCTTCATGGACTCGTACACGGGCTCGGGCGAAGAGAAGAACCCGTTCGATCGCTTCGAGCGCTACTTCGTCACCGACGCCGAGCTGCCGGGCGTCGAGTCGTACAAGGACTTCGAGCGACGCTGGAAGCTGTGGGTCTTCGACCTCGCACGCATCGAGTACGGCGGGCCCGAGCAGGCCGACGTCCTGATCGAGCGCGCCAAGAAGCAGATCGAGAACGGCAAGGTCGAGTACGCGATCGACTCGCTGCGCTGGGCTCTCCGCAAGCGGGTCGACGACCCGCTCGCGCTGCGGATGCTCGCCGAGTGCTACGTCGAGGTCGACAACGAGGACGCCGCGCTCTTCGCGTACCGGCGCCTCGTCCGCGTCGGCCGGGGCGAGAGCGACCCGGAGACGAAGCTCGACCACTACGACGGGACCGCCGGCGAGGCGATCGCCGCGGGACTCGCCGGCATCAAGGAGGTGAACGAGTCGCTCGGCCGGATCCTCGAGGAGGCCTACGAGGGCTTCGTCGACGGCGCCATCGCCGAGGCCGACACATGGGCCGAGGCGGGCTACCCCCGCGTGGCCCTGCAGTCGCTCCACCTCGCCGAGGAGGTCGTCGGCGGCGAGGGGCGCCTCCTCGCGCGCGCCAACGAGATCCGCGACGAGTCCGGGGTCGACATCCGCCGGACGCGCCGCCTGACGACGACCGAGTCGCTGGAGAACTGGGAGCTGTCCGGCGAGGGCTGGTCGGCGATCGAAGAAGAGGACGGGACGACGGGGCTGCGCAACGCCGGCCTGGGCATCGTCACGGAGGCGACCTTCTCCATCGAGCCCCCGGAGGTCTTCCTCTACGAGGTCGACGTCGTCGTCGAGGAGATCGACGACACCCCGGTCGTCGGGCTGACGTTCGCCGGCGACATCAGCGGCAACACGCTCTACGTGCGCATCGGCAAGAAGGGCTCGACGGGCATCGTCGAGTGGGACCCCGACACGGGCCAGCCGGACTTCAAGGCGAGCTTCAAGGCCAAGTCGCGCCTCAAGGCCGGCGAACCGTTCACCCTCGGCATCGAGGTCGGGCGGAAGGAGACGCGGTTCCTGGTCGACGGCGAGGAGGTCGGGACGATCGAGCAGGCCGCGGCCGCTGCGTCGGGACGCCTCGGGGTCATGGCGCAGCGGACGAAGAGCCGCTTCCTGAACCCGCGCGTGACGTACTGAACGGTTTTTCTGGCTCCGGCCTTCAGGCCTGCGCTCAGACGCCGAAGAAGGGGGTGCCCTCATGGTTCCTCGCGAACCTGGCTCCTCCCGAATCCCCTCTCGGGAGGAGCCCCCTTCTTCTCTGCGCTCGCCAGGATCTCAGAGAAACCTGGCCCCCCCGGCGAGTGCGGACCGGAGTCCATGGCACCGCCGCCGATCTCGAGTCGGGTCCGTGAGCATCCCCCCAGCTCTGCGCGGAACGAGGCCACACCCCCGGTGAGGAGGACTTCCTCCTACGGAACAGGACACCGGATTCGTCGTCCCCTGGCATGGGCCACGACCGCCACGTTCCCCGCGGTGTCACCGACTCGAGCGGCCGGAGGCGGAGCAGAAGGAGAAAGGCCTCGCGAGCTGCGGTTCGCGAGGCCGCTCTATCGGGTCAGACCGCGGCGCGCCGCCGGAACAGCGTGACGTAGCGAGCGATCCGACCGGCGAAGCGGCGCGGGTCGCGGAACTCGCGCAGCATGCGCTTCGGCCGCCGGTAGAAGCGGCGGTAGCCCTCGCGGATCTTCGCCTCGATCTCGGCGGCCGTCATGTGCTCGTTCCCCTCGAGCGCCTGGAAGCCGGTCATCGAGGCGTAGTCGAACTCGCGCGTGCCGCGCAGCATCTCGTGCAGCGGCGTCCCCGGGTAGGCGGTCACCGCGCAGAACTGCACCTGGTCCGGATCCAGCCGGTCGACGAGCTCGATCGTCTCGTCGGCCATCGCCGGCGTCTCCTCGGGGAAGCCGATCATGCAGAACGCGCGCGTCTCGATCCCGACGTCGCGCGCGGCGCGGAAGACCTCCTCGGCCTTGTCGAGATCCGACAGCTTGTTGCCGCAGTGCTTCTTCTGGATCTCCGCGTTGCCCGATTCGACGCCGAGAGAGACGTGCCGGCAGCCGGCGGCCGCCATCTTCTCCAGCAGCGGACGGTCGAGCGTCTTCACCGCGGTCTCGCACTGCCACTCGAGGTCGGTCATCCCGGCCTCGAGGATCCCGTCGCAGATCGCGGCGATGCGGTCCTTGCGCGTCGTGAAGATGGGGTCGCGGAACACGACGTGCCGCAGGCCGTGCTCGAAGTACAGGTCCTTCAGCTCGGCGAGGACGTGCTCGGGGCTGCGGAAGCGGAAGCGCAGACCCTGCGCGAGCGTGTAGCCGCAGAACGAGCAATTGAGCGGGCAGCCGCGCGACGACTTGACCGTCGTGATCGGACCCTCGATGCCGGGGAAGCGATACGCGTCGTTGTCGAGGAGGTGGCGCGCGGGAAGGGGCAGCGCGTCGAGGTCCGCGATCTTCTCGCGCTCGGGCTCGTGCACGACCTGGCCGGCGCCGTCCTTCCAGGTGATCCCGGCCGTGCCCGCGAGCGGGCCTTGGCCTGCCGTTCGCCGGGCGACCTCCCGCACCGTCTCCTCCGGCTCGCCGCGTACGACGAAGTCGATGCGCCCGCCGTCGAAGATCTCGTCGGGCGTGTACGTGACCTGGCTGCCGAGCATTCCAGTGCGCGCGTCGGTCGCCTCGCGGACGCGCCCCGCGAGCGCGAGGTCCTGATCGAGCGACGTGCTCGACGAGTCGAGGACGACGAGGTCGGGTCGCTCGGCCGCGATCCGCTCCAGCGCGCCGTCGGCGTCGACGCCCAGCGCATCCGCGTCGAGGATCGAGACGTCGTGCCCGTCCTCCAGGAGCGCACCCGCGACGTGCGCGAGCTCGATCGGCGGGTAGAGGAGCTCGGGGTTGACGGCCATCCCGAAGCCCCCCATCAGCCCACGGCTCACGCGGAACTCGGGAGGGCTCGGCGGATTGACGAGGACGACCTTCACGGCGCACGAAGTGTAGCCGACGTGGATCGCCCCGCTTCCCCGGGTCGAGGGACCCCGACAGTCTCCTCCTGAAGCACCGCTTCCCGCGCCCAGGACCCTCCCGCGACCCGCTATCGTCCCGGCCTCGACCCGGCGCGCGTCCCATTCCCGATCTTCACATGCTGCCCACCGCCCTCCAGCTCACGCTTCGCACGGCCCTCGCCGCCGCCGCCCTCGCCGCCTGCTCCTCGCCGAAGATCGTCGTCACGACGAACGCCGCGCCGGCCGTCGACTTCGACGCGAAGAGGACCTACGCGTGGCTCCCGGAGGCCCCGGAGTCCGACCGCGAGGCCGAGGTGATGCCCTGGGTGCGGGCCGCGGTGAATCGCGACCTCGCGGGCAAGGGCTACCAGCTCGTGCCGTTCGACGAGGCCTCGATGGTCGTCGAGGAGATCCTGATCGCCGCCGAGCGCACGCGGACGAACGACCCGTACTACGCGGTCGAGCTCTACGAGACCTACGAGGAGGGTTCGATGATCCTCGACTTCATCGACCCGCTCTCGCGGACGATCCTCTGGCGCGGTGTCGCCACGACGGAGATCAAGGGTCTCGACACGGACGAGGCGCGCCAGGCGCGCGTCGACGAGGTCGTCTCGGCGATCATGGACCGCTTCCCGCCGCGCTGACCCCGCGCGACGTCACGCTTCCGTCTGCGGCCGGATCCGCGCGCGCTTCATTGCGAGATCGGGCTACAGAACGCGCGCGCTACCAAGTCTTCCCGATGTTGATGCCGTAGACGACGACGTCGTCCCCCTCGACGAAGTCGTAGAAGATCCCCGGCGACAGCACGAACCCGGTCTGGAGCGGGAACTCGTAGAAGGCCCCGACGCGGAAGACGCCCTCCGCCTCGCCTTCTCGGCGCTCGACGCCAGGGCCGGCGACGAGAACGAGATCGGCAACGGCGTGCCAGTAGCCCTGGAGCCCGGCGACGAACGAGCGCTCGGCGCCAGTCACGGCCTCGGCGAAGCCACCGACACCCCAATTCGGCGAGAGCCGGTACTCGTAGTCGATGCCGATGGCGAAGCCTTCATCTCGGCCGATCTCGTCGACGCCTCCGATGAACACGTTGACGGCCTGCGTGCCCCGGCCGTGCTCGTGATGCGCCTCGCCGGCATGGACTTCGTCGGTTGCGCTGGGAGGGATCGGCCCGTCATGCACCTGAGCGAACGGCGTCGAGACGGGCGCCGTCGTCGAGGTGCACGCAGCGGCAACGGCCGCAAGCGCTACGACCCAGCTCGAAACCCTGCCCGTCGATCCAACGAGTGAGCGGGCACAGCGGAACGCCGCACGCATCGATCCTCAGCGCCGCAGCGCCGCTCCCTTCTCGTCCAGCGCGCGCTCGAGGCGGCTCAGGAACTTCTGGGCGTCCTTGTCCTCGAGCGTCTTCTTGCTCGACTGCAGCACGACGTGGTACGCGAGCGACTTCTTGCCGTCGCCCAGCGACTCGCCGCGGAACACGTCGAAGAGCTCGACGTCGGCGACCGATCCCTTGCCGGCCGCCTCGATCGCCGCGTGAAGCTCGGCCGCCGGCAGCTCGTCGGGAGCGACGCAGGCGACGTCGACCTTGACGCTGGGGAAGCGCGGGAGCGGCGTGTAGGCGGGCGGGGCCGGCGGCGCAGCCAGCAGCGCGTCGAGTTCGAGGACCGCGACGGCGACGTCGCTCGCGAGCTCGCCGCTGAGTCCGAGCGCGAGCGCGACGCCCGGCTCCAGGTCGGCGACGACGCCGGCGGGCGCGAGGTCTTCCCCCCAGCGACCCTCGACCTGCTTGACCGGGTGGATCGTCGGCGCGGGCTCCTGGGCTGGCGCCCAGCACGGAGCGGTCACGCCGGCAGCGGCGATCACGTCGTCGGCGATCGCGCGGAGGCTCGCGTACGCGTCGGCATCGAACGACGACGAGTCGGCGTCGCTCTTCGGCTGGGCGAGCACGAGCGCGAGCTGGTGCACCTCGCGCGGTGTCCCGTCCTCGCCGGGCTCGTCGGGGCGGTAGCCCTTGCCGATCTCGAAGAGGCGAACGACGCCGCGCTCGCGCCGCGCCGCCTCGACGAGACCCAGGAGCGAGGGGAGCACCTCGCGCCGGATCTTCGCGCTGTCGGGCGCGACGGGGTTCTGCGCGGTCACGAACGGGCCGGCGGCCGCGTTGGTCCGGTCCAGCAGATCGTCCGTCTGGAACGAGTACGAGACGACCTGGTGAAAGCGCGCAGCGCCCGCCAGTCGATCCTCCAGCGCGCGGACGAGCGCGCGACGTCGATCGAACGGCGGCGGCGTGATCGCGCCGACGAGCGGCGCCTCGGGGACGCTGCCGTAGCGGTGGATGCGGCCGACCTCTTCGACGAGATCGCGCTCCATCGTCAGGTCCTTCGTGGCACGCGCGGGCGGGATCGCGACGTCGAAGCCGCCGCTGACGGGAGTCGCGCAAAGGCCCAGACGACCGAGGATCGCGCCGATCGCCTCGTCGGAGAGGTCAACGCCGAGGTCGCGCCGTACGACGTCGCCGCGCAGGTGGATCGAGAGCGACGGATCCTGCCAGTCGCCCGCGTCGGACAGCGCGAGCGGGAACGTGACCCCGGGCTGCAGTTCCTTCAGAAGGCGCGCGAAGTGCGCGGCCGCGAGCAGCGGAAGCGTCGGGTCGAGAGTCTTCTCGAAGCGCGCGGACGAGTCGGTCCGGTGCGCGAGACGCGCCGAGGTGCGGCGGACCGTCGTCGCGTCGAACG
This sequence comes from Planctomycetota bacterium, assembly GCA_039200205.1. Taxonomy (GTDB): domain Bacteria; phylum Planctomycetota; class UBA1135; order UBA1135; genus Saltatorellus. The sequence continues at coordinate 1,700 of JBCCSK010000098.1, read as the reverse complement.
TCGCGCACTCGAGCAGGAGGTGCGCCGTTCCCTCCCCCACCTTCGAGCCCTCGCCGCCCATCACGCCGGCGAGCGCCACGGGCACGTCGCCGGAGGTGATCAGGAGGTCGTCCGCGACGAGCTTGCGCTCCTCCCCGTCGAGCGTCGTGATCGTCTCGCCGTCGCGCGCCTTGCGCACGACGATGCCGCCCGCGTCGAGCCGATCGCGATCGAACGCGTGGTTCGGCTGGCCGAGGTCGAGCATCACGAAGTTCGAGAGGTCGACGAAGAGGTCGATCGGACGCTGGCCGACGGCGAGCAGCAGGTTGCGCATCCAGTCCGGCGCAGCGCCGTTCCGGGCGCCGTCGATCGCGAGACCGACGTAGCGGCTGCAGGCGGCGTCGTCGACGCGGATCGGATAGGCCGCGCCGTCCCCGAGCTCGGGCAGCGACAGGTCGAGCGGCAGGAGCTCGCGCTCGTAGATCGCGGCGACCTCGCGCGCGATCCCGCGGTGACCCCAGAGGTCGGGCCGGTGCGTGAGCGACTTGTTGTCGATCTCCAGGACGACGTCGTCCATCCCGAGCGCCTCCGCGACGGGCGCCCCGATCGCGAGCGGCTCGCCGTTCGGCTCGGGCAGCACCCAGATCCCGTCGTGCTCGTCCCCGAGGTCGAGCTCGCGGACCGAGCAGATCATCCCGCGCGACTCGACGCCCCGGATCTTGCTCTTCTTGATCTTGAAGTCGCCCGGAAGCACGGTGCCGATCGTCGCGACGGCGACGCGCTGGCCGGCGGCGACGTTGGGCGCGCCGCAGACGATCTGCAGCGGCTCGCCGGCGCCGACGTCGACGGTGCACACGCCGAGCTTGTCGGCGTCCGGGTGCTGAACGCGCTCCCGCACGTGCCCGACGGTCACGTCGGACAGGTGCGGCGCGAAGCGCTCGACGCCCTCGACCTCACAGGTCGAAAGCGTCAGGTCCTCGGCGAGCGTCTCCGGCTCGATCCCGGTGAGATCGACGTGCCGCGCCAGCCATTTGAACGAGACGAACATGGGTGGTCGCTCCGATCAGAACTGTTCGAGGAAGCGGAGGTCTCCGCCGAGGAGGTGCCGGACGTCGTCGATGCCGTAGCGCAGCATCACGAGGCGCGAGAGCCCGAGCCCGAACGCGAACCCGCCCCAGACCTCCGGGTCGAGGCCGCCGGCGCGCAGGACGTTCGGGTGGACGAGGCCGCAGGGGAGCAGCTCGATCCAGGTCGTGCCCTTGCAGACGCTGCAGCCCGACTCGCAGAAGGGACAGCGCGCGTCGAGCTCGAAGCCGGGCTCGACGAACGGGAAGTAGCCGGGGCGCAGGCGCACCTCGATGTCCTTCTTGAAGATGCCCCGCAGCAGCGTCTTCATCGCGCCGATCAGGTGGCCGACCGAGACGTCGCGGTCGATGACGAGCCCCTCCATCTGGTGGAAGGTGTGCTCGTGGCTCGCGTCGGTCGTCTCCTGCCGGAAGACCTTGCCCGGAACGATCGCGCGGAAGGGCGGCTCGAGGCGCTCCATCGCGCGCCTCCCAAATGGTCAAAGTCTTTGGGCGGCGCAATTTGGTGATTTCAGCAACGGAGCCCAGATAATCATAGACCAATATCTATATTCAGCAGAGGATAAATGGAAACTACAGAATGGTTTGGTGTTACTATTGCCACATGGATATGAAGGTCAAGGTGCAGAACATTCT
>JBCCSK010000097.1:0-17641 GCA_039200205.1 Planctomycetota bacterium | reverse complement strand
GTCCCGAACTGCCCGTCCGGGACCGCCGACGACGTCGGCAACTTCAAGAATTAGGGGCCTCTCAAGGACGTGCAGCGCGCGCATCGAACGAGCCAGAGCGGACGCCGGGGACTGACCCTCGTCGAGCTTCTGCTCGTCGTGACGATCATCGGCATCGTCGCCGGGATCGGCCTCGGCATGTTCGCGTCGTTCGACCCGGCCCGCCGGGCCGCGCGAGGGCTCGTCGCGAACGCCCTGCGCCAGACGCGCAACACCGCGATCGCCAACGGCGCGCCCGCGCGCGTCGTCGTCGACCCCGCGACGGGTGCCGTTCGGCCGGAGGCGTTCGTCGTCGCCGGAACCTGGCGCTTCGAGACCGAGGCGCTGGAGGGTGCGCGCGGCGTCGACGGGATTCCGAACGGGTTCCCCGGCGCGTACCTGTCCGACGGATTCGTCGGGCAGGCGCTCGACCTCGACCTCGGTCCGCGCGGCGCGCACGTCGCCATCGACCTGAGCGTCGACCCGATCTTCCAGCTCACGCGCGGCGTCCGGCTCGGCTTCGCGGTGCGCCCCGAGAGCCTCGGCGACGCCGACGTGGTCGACGTGGGCGGGGTCGTGCGGGCGAAGGTCCGTCGCGACGGCTCGGTCGAGTTCTCCGCGGTGACGCTGCGCATCGACGACCTCGGCCGTCCCGTGAAGGGCGAGACGATCCGCGTGCGGACGCCGCCGGCCGTCCTCGAGCCCGCTCGCTGGACGCGGGTCGAGCTGCGCTACGACCTGCGCCGCCTCGTCGCGCTGGTCGAGGGCGTTCCGGTCGCCGAGCGCGCGGAGACGCGCGAGCTCTGGACGATCACGTCGGCCCTCAAGGTCGGCGGCGGACGCCAGCGCTTCGAGGGCCGCGTCGACGACCTCGTCCTGTCGGTCGTCACGCGCGGCGAGGCGGTCGTCCTTCCGAAGAGCGCCGTCTTCGAGACGGTCGACCCGATCGAGGTGCGGTTCGACGCGAGCGGCGGCCTCGATCCGGTCGTCCACGCGCGCCCGGTCGAGATTCCGATCCTGTTCGACGACGGAGAGCGTGCGACGGTTCGCGTTCGCACGCTCGGGACGGTGGAGTCGTGATGCATGCACTCGAGATTCGGCGCGCGCGAGGCGGCTTCGTCCTCGTGCTCGTGCTCTTCGTCCTGCTCGCGCTGTTCGCGCTGACGGCGCCGTTCCTGGCGACGGCTCGGAACGCGGACGCGGCCAGCGACTTCGAGACGAACGACGTCCAGCTCCGGCTCGCGCTCGACGGCGCGGCGCGGCACGCGCGCTACGAGCTAGCGTCCACGCACCCCGCCGTCGACGAGACGCCTTACTTCGACGGCCTCGACGAGCTCGCCGTCGAGACGAACTTCCCGCCCGAGCTGCTCGACCACGCCGATCCCGGCGGAGTCGCCTGGGACGCCGAGGCGACCGACCTCTCGGGGCGGATCGACCTGAACTCCGCGCCGCCGCAGGTCTTTGCGAACCTCCTCGGCGCTGTCTCGCGGCTGGCGCGCCCCGTGACGCCCGACCAGATGAAGCTGGAGGTCAACAGCGCGGATCCGTTCGAGACGGGCTACGCGGTGTCGCTCAACGGCGAGCTGATCCGGCTCGGTGAGCTCGACGAGGACACGCCGCGCGCGCTCGTCGTCGACGAGCGCGGGCTCGGGACGATCCAGGACGACGAGGGGCGCTGGCAGACGACCGGACCCGTTCCACCGTCGTCGCACGGCGTCGGCTCGTTCGTGTTCGACCAGCAGGTGTTCGCGCCGGCGATCTGGCGCACGCTCGACCAGAGCGGCGAGCTGCAGCAGATCGACACGCTCGAGGGCATTCGCGCCTCGGACCCGTTCTCGATGTCGGGCGTCTTCGACGACGAGGCGCTCGTCGCCCTGCGCCGGACGACGACGCCCCACGCGTCGATCGGGGCGGGCCCGATGTGGCAGCGTTCGACGCGCCTCATCGCCGAGATCGAAGGCGGAGTCTCGGTCGACCTGCGCGCGGACGAAGGGCGCTGGATGGTCGCGGGCTCGACGATCCGCGTCACCGACGGGATCAACACCGAGCTGCGCGTCGTCATCGGCCGCGCCCCCGACGGTCGCGTCCGGATCGACCGCGTCTTCGACTACGACTACGAGGCGTTCCTGACCGAGATCTCGGTGCTCGCGAAGCGGCCCGTGAACATCAACACGGCGTCCCCCGAGGTCCTCGTCGCCCTCACGACGAACCTCAGCCTCGTCGGGCAGAACCACCGGATCGACGCCCAGGAGGCGCGTGCGCTGGCCGCCGTGATCGTGCAGTCGCGGCCGTTCACGTGCTTCCAGGACTTCGCCGAGCGCGTGGTCTTTCCGGGCGGAGGGATCGACCGCCTGCCGGACGACGCGCCCGTGCTCCCGGCCGCCTTCGAGAACGACGGGCGACTGTTCGACGACGTCCGGGATGCGATCGCGCTCTACCGGAACGCGCTCAACGCGAACGACGCCAACCTCGGCTTCGCGACGATGCCGTTCTCGTTCACGACGCGCGGCGTGTTCGAGCTGGAGCTGCGCGCGAACGTCAGCGCGGAGAGCGGGATCGCGCGAACGAGCGGCGTGCGCGAGCGGATCGAGCTCGTCGTGCCGCAGCGCGCCGAGCTCCTGCAGGTGTTCGGGCGCCAGGAGGACTTCGACGACGCGCTGCGGCTGACGCGCGAGGCGCCGTACTGGGTCACGGGCCCGGCGACGACCGCGCGCTACGACGCCGGCGTCGAGCCGCCCTCGCGCCTCACGCCGCACCTCGGGACACTCAACGGCCAGCGCTACATCCCGGGCATCGACGAGCCCGTGTTCGGCGCCGACGGCGCGCCCGTGCCGGCCGATCGAGTCTTCGCGTCGCGCGAGGACCTCGCGTTCCTCCAGCTCGCGCCCGTGCGGTTCGGCGGCACCGAGCGCACCGACGGGCGCATCCTGCACTTCGACCAGGAGAGCCGGACCCTCGAAGGGCGGTTCCTGCCCGACGAGCCGATCCAGCTCGCGTCGGGGTCCGAGATCGTCCGCTGGACCGAGCGCGACGCCACGGTCGTCGTCGAGCCGCTCACGCTTTCGATGTGGGTGCGCCCCGAGGCCGGCGGCGACGGCACGCTCATGGCGATCGGCGAGCGGACGCAGGACGCCGACCGGATCGTGCTCGGCATGGCCGGCGGCAACCTCGTGCTGCGCGTCCTCGACGGGATGGGGGACCACCGCGACACCGCCTTCCAGGAGGTCGCCGAGGCGCGCTTCCCGCTCGCGAGCGGCGCCGGTGTGCCGGGCCTTCCGACCGGCGTCTGGAGTCATATCGACATCGACGTGCGGGGGAACCGTCCCGACCAGATCGGGCTGCTCGTGAACGGCAACGCGACCGGGGTCGAGCGCCTCGGGATGACGCGGCTCACCATCGGCATCACGAGCGGCACCGCCTCGATCCCGGTCGAGTCGACCGAGGGGTTCCCCGACGTCTGCGTGCTGCGGATCGGCAATGAGCTGATCGAGGCGACGGTCGCGGGCGGGACGAGCTTCGACGTCCAGCACCAGGTCGAGGGGCCGCTCGCCGGCTTCGGCGGCCGCCTCGCGCGCGTGCCGTTCGACATCGAAGGCTCGGACGCGGCGGTTCCTGCGGACGAGGCCGCGGGCGCGGTCACCGGCAGCTACGCCGCGGGCACGCCGGTGATGAACTACGGCTACAGCCTGCCGCTGACGGAGAACGTTCCGTCCGGTCAGTCGAACCTTCCGAGCGACCTCGGACCGTTCCGCGTCGCGAGGGTCGTCGGCCTCGACGAGGACAACACGCTCGTCCCGATCCAGGTCCAGGGCGCGTTCGGGCCGATCGACGTCGGGCGCGGTTGGACCAGTCTGGAGACCGGGGCGCTCACGCTCTCTCTCGCGGATGCGCCCGACGCGGATCCGGCGGGACAGGAAGTCGCCGCCGCGTTCAACGCGACCGGCGGTTACGCCGTCCTGAGTGGAGCCAGCGGCTTCACGGTCGCCGGGCTGAACCTGCCGGCGCCGAACGGCGACACGATCGGCGGCGTCGAGGTCATCCGCTACTCCGGCGTGGTCGGGAACCAGCTCCAGGTCGTCGAGCGCAACGTCCAGCTGCAGCGTCTCGCGAACCTGGGCGAGGGGCTCGCCGAGGTCATCGGCGGACCGCGCTCCTTCATCTTCGACTGGACGGTTCCGCTCATCGTCGGCGGACAGGAGGTCGACGGCGATCTCTTGCTCGAAGCCTCGACGTTCTGCTTCCCGATCTCGCTCAACGTGCCGGGGGCGACCGATCTGACCTTCGCGCAGCCGGCGCCGGACATCTCGGAGTTTGCCCAGATCACTCGCCTCGACGACGCCGAGCAGACCGAATGGGTGCGCTACGACGAGCTCGACGTCGCGAACTCCCAGCTCGTCCGCAGCGATCCTGGGGTGCTGGCCGAGCTGCACCTGCTGCTCAACGGGGGCATCTCGTTCGACGCGACGCCGCCGGGAGGGCCCGGCGGACCGGGCGGCATCGGACCCGGAGGACCCGGAGGGCCCGGCAGCGGCGGCCCGATCGGACCGGGCGGCAACTCGAGCAACTCGAGCCGTGCGCCGACACCCCCGCCGCCCGCACGCGCGCCGATCCGGCCCGCTGCCGCGCTGCTCGGGAGCGACTGGGACCCGTTCCGCGGCGCCGACCCCAACGCCGACTTCCCCCTCTCGCAGTCGGTCGCGAGCGTCCTTCACTTCCGCGGCGTGCTCGGTACGGTCAGCGGAACCCACCCGGCGGGCGCGCTGATCCTGCCCGTCGTCGAGGTGACGGTGCCCTCGATCGACTCCGAGCACGGTCGCCCCGGCGCCCGTGACGCGGTCTTCGTCGTCGACGGCGATCCGACGGCGATCGGACTCCCGATCACCGTGCACCGGGCGCACTACCCCGCCGAGCAGCGCCTCGCCTACTCGTTCTCCTCGACGCCCGGCGTGCTCATGGCGAACGCCGGCGGATCGGGGCCGAGGCCCCAGGGCGGAGAGCCCGACGGGCAGCCGCCGAGCTCGTTCGCGGTCGAGGACACGTGCTTCCTCGCCTTCGACGGTCCCGTGCTCGTGCCGACCAGTCCCGGCGTGGCGGGCGGCGCGGCCGGTGCCGTGACCGACCCGCGCTTCCTCGGCCGGATCGTCAAGTTCCCGAGCGGCGAGCTCCCGCGCGCCGGCGCGAACGTGTCGATCGGCATCGGCGCCGGCGGACAGCAGGACTTCGGTCCCGCGGCGGCCACCGTCGACGAGATCATCTTCGGCGACGCGCGCGCAAATCCTGGCTGGGGCGGCACGGCGCCGGGCGCGCACACGGCCGGCGGCGCGCTGATCCTCGCCGCCCGCTGCGGCGAGGGCGACCAGTCGTTCACCGTGTTCTCGAACTCCGTGCGCGCTGCGGACGGGACGCGGATCCAACAGGGCTCGGCGCTCGCGAACTTCCCGCCGGACGGCGGCCTCGTCCGCATCGGCGAGGAGATCATCGCGTACGACTCGTACCAGGACCTCAGCGGCGTCTTCAACGTCGCGCAGTCCGGGCGCGGGATGTTCGGGACGCTCCCGCAGACGCACGAGATCACCGAGGCCGTTCACTGGCTGGAGGCCTGGGAGGTCACCACGCTCGCCGCCGCGATCGGTCCGGACGACGCCGTTCTTCCGGTCGTCTCGACGGACGGCTTCCCGACCGAGGGCACCGCGCTCGTCGGTCAGGAGCTCATCCACTGGACCCAGGTGTTCGGCGGCGGCCTCGTGATGCCGCGCTCGTCGAACGAGCCCGGCGCGATGGACGGGCTCGGCCCCGGCGTGTTCCGCGGACGGTTCGGCACGGCGCCCGGCTCGTGGCCGCCGGGGACGCCGGTCGTCCTGTTCCCCGCGCGCTACTGGGACCGCTACGCGCCGCGCTTCGACGGGCCCGAGCTCAGCTACTTCGCACTGCGGGCCGAGCAGCCCGGCGGGTGGTGGCGCGGCGTGACGTGGGACGCGGAAGAGGCCAGCCTCGGCGGCGCCGAAGTCGTCGTCCTGCAGCGGGTGGGGGACGCGCCGTGGGACGGTGACCCCGAGGACTCGGTGCAGCTGACGCTCATGGAGGAGGGCCAGTTCGACGGTGACTTCGTGCCGATCGACCTCCAGGCCGACCGCGTCGAGTGGCGGATCTTCGCGCGCTACGCGGCGGGAGCGTTCGACCCCGAGTTCGGCCTCCAGCACGGCTGGAAGCAGACGCCGCGCTTCAACTACCTCGGCGTGACGTCGACTGCGCCGGGCCGGGTCGTCGGGAGCGTCGAGCGATGAGGCGAGCCGCGATCGGGGATCGGCGCGCCGGCGTCACGCTGGTCGAGCTCATCCTCGCGACGGGGCTCGCCGCTCTCGTCGTCGCTTCGACCGTGTCGATCGTCGACAGCGTGCTCGAGCTCTGGACGCGGGGCGAGACGGTCCGCCAGACGCGCGAGGAGGGGAGCGCGGTCCTCGGCCTCATGGCGCGCGACCTGCGCCAGCTTCACGCCGGGCGGCGCGGCGACCTCCTCGTCGACTGGGCTCCCTTCGACGTCGAGCGGGACGGGACGATCGAGCGACTCTGGCCCCGTCTGCGCTTCGTTCGCGATGCGTCCCCGCGCGAGGTCGCGCGCGTCGAGCGCCGCGAGCTGGCCCTCGCGGCGCGCGCGATCCGCGACGCGCGACGCGCCGAGCTGGGCGACGACGCCGTTCCCGAGGCGGAGCAGCTCCGCGCCGAGGAGCTGCTGGAGGCCGCGGGCCTCACGCGAGAAGAGGCCGCGCTCGGGCTCCTCGGGGCGCGGGACGTCGCCGCGTCGGAGCTCGTCGAAGTGCTCTACGCCGTCATCCCCGAGGACGATCGTGGCGGTCGCCAGTACGTCGGCACGCTCTATCGCGCCGAGCACGTCCAGCGTCCCGACGAGCCGCCCGTCCTCCTCGGGGACGGCGCGTTCGACCAATCCGGCGTGCCGGACCTCACGATCGCGCGCGAGGTCGCCCGCGGCGTGCTTTGGATGCGACCGCTCATGGCGACGCAGACGACGACGCTCGGCGGCGCCCTCGCGAGCGACGGGACCTCGGACCCGACGGGCTGGAGCGTCGGCGAGGGCCTCGCCGCCGCGGCGACGTCGTGGGACGCGTGGCGCCTCGGCCGCCCAGAGGTCGACGAGAGCGCCTGGAACGAGCCGGCGGCGGGGATGCCGCGCACCGGCGACAGGCCGCTGCTTCCGCGGCGCGTTCGGGTCGAACTGGAGGTCCAGCGGCCGCAGGACTTCGATCGCGCGCCCCGGCTGATCGGGGTCGCGGACGAGGGCGCGACGTCGTTCGAGGTCACGAGCACGAAGCGTCTCTCGCGAGTCGTCGGACGGCAGGTCCTCGTCGACGGCGAGTGGATGCGTCTCACGGGCGTCTCCGGAGACCGCGTAACCGTGCGGCGCGCGACGCGCGGAACGACGGCGCGGACTCACGCTGCGGGCGCGCGCGTTCTGTTCGGCGAGGTCGTCGTGATCGACGTGCCGATCGCCCTGCACGAGGACGACTGGCGCCTGGCGCCGGAGGAGGCCGAGCGATGATCGCGCCGCCGCTTCGATCGCGGAGCCGCGGGGGCTTCACGCTGCTGGAGGTCCTCCTGGCCGCGGGGCTGCTCGTCGCCGGGATGTCGATGATCCTCGGCGTCTTCAACTTCGGCTCCGCCCTGACGCGCACCGCCGAGCTGCGTTCGGTCACGGCCGGCGGCGTCGAGGCGCTGATCCACGACCTCGAGGAGAACCTGTTCGAGCTGCGGGACGACGGCACCGCGGGCCCGCCGCAGGTGATCGACGATCGCCCCGTCCCCGGGCGTCCCGGGGTTCTCTACTCGGTCGAGGCGGTCGGGAACCCCGAGACGATCGCCGCGGACGGGCTGCCGATGGAGTACGTCGTCGACGTCAGCGTCCGCTGGCAGGCGGCGGGGATCAATCGGAGCGAGACCTGGACCACGATCATGCTTCGCGAGGTGCCGTTCGGCGCGCGAATGCGACGGAGGTTCGTCCGATGACGGCGAACCCGACGAACGAGGCTCTCCCGGCCCCGCGGGCGAGCACAATGGGAAGGCGCGGACGAGCGCCGCAGACGACATGACCGACAAGCGATCGATCGCGAGAATCGTGCCCGCCGGGGCGCTCCTCCTCGCCGCGTGGTACGCGGCCGGCCAGGCGGAGGCCCAGGAGCGTCCGCTCCTCGACCCGGCGAGCGGGGACCGGCTGCTGTTCCAGCCGCCCGCGCCGCCCGCACCGGACGACGTGCTGATGCTCAAGCTCCGGGACGGCTCGATCCGCTGGGGCTCGATCGAGAGCCACGACGTGCAGGCGTTCGAGTTCGTCCGCCTCGACAACGGCGGCCGCGTCGGAGTCCCGTGGTCGCTGATCGATCCCGGTCAGGCCGAGGAGCTCCGCACGCTCTACGGCTACGTCGAGGTCGAGGCCGAGGAGGCCCTCATCGACGCCGAGCGACTGCTCCTGCAGGGCGGCGGGATCGTCGAGGGCGTGATCCTCTCGCGCGAGGGCGACTCGTTCCTCGTGAAGACCGACGGCAACCTGCAGATGGTGCCGAAGCGGCGCGTGCGCAGCGTCGAGTCGGGCGTGCGGCTCTCGGCGCTCGACGTCTACTCACGCGAGGAGCTGTACGGCATCTACTCCGCCGAGACCGACCTCACGTCCGCCGAGATGAACCTCGAACTCGCGCGGCGCTGCGAGAGCATCCTCGACTTCATCCACGCGGTCGAGCACTTCGAGAAGGCGCTCGAACTCGGCCTCTCGGTCGACGTCGACAAGGTCGAGGGCATGCTCGCACGCGCGCGGATCAAGGCGCAGAACCAGGAGCAGATCGAGTACCTGCGCGAGGCCGATCGCCTTCGCAAGCGCAACCGCTTCGACGACGCGCTCGCCCTGCTCCAGGCGTTCCCCGAGCAGTTCGAGGGGAGCTCTCTGCTGGAGGACGCGCGCAAGCAGGAGGTCCGAACGCTCGAGGCGCGCGACGAGGCGCTCAAGGACCTCGTCCGAACGCGCTGGAACCACTGGGCGCGGAAGCTGACGCGCGAGAAGGCGCGCGACGACAGCTTCCAGGCCGCCCGCACGTGGGCCGTCGAGCAGGCGAGCGCGGAGATCCTCCAGCGCGTCGTCGGCGACGTGAACGCGCGGATCACGCAGGCGGCGAACGTCGAGGACGTCCAGCGCGCCTGGGAGGATCGTCGCCGCGTGCGCTACGCGTCGACGACCTACGGCAACGGAACGTGGCTTCTCGGTCGCGAGCGGGCTCAGCAGGGCGGCGTCGAGGAAGAGGAGTCGGCCGAGGGCGCCGTCTCGGAGATCGACGAGCAGCGCAAGGCGATCGAGGACCGCATCAAGCGCTACATGGAGAACCAGCGCATCGCGCGTCGGAGCGCCGCCAGCGAGCAGGCGGAGGACGAGTCCCAGGTGTTCTGGGAGACGTGGTCCTCCAACAACCGGGCCGCGTGGCTCCTCTCCTACTACGTCGAGGAGTCCGGCGACTACGAGTTGCGTCCGCTGCCGAGCCTGCGGAATTGCAAGACCTGCGGCGGCCGCGGCGCCGTCGAGCTCCTCATCACCGGTACGGTGACGGGTCAGCAGTCCTCCTCCGTGGGGACGTGTCCCCTCTGCCGCGGCGTCCAGGTGAAGCGTCGCGTCTACTATCGATGAGCACGACGTCGTTCCGCCGCGCTGCCGCCGTCGCAGCGACCTCCGCCGCGGTGTGCTTCTCCGCAGGCTGTTCGACTCCGTCCAATCGTCCCGTGGAGTCCGACGCGCGCCCGCTCCAGGCGGCGCCGCCCGTCGCGACCCCCGAGGCTCCTCCTTCGGCGACCGCGAATCCGCCGGCGGACCCGCCGCCGGCGTCCAGCGCGGACGAGCGTCCGTCGACTCGGACCGCCGCGGCCGATCCGGTCTTCGCTCCGCCCCCGAACGGCGTGGCCGACGAGATCGACGATCGCGCGGTCTCCTGGCCGCGGGCCGTCGACGGCCCAGGCGACGTCGTCATCGCGCGCGTCGCGGGACGCGACGTGCCCATCACGGAGCTCGTCTCCAAGTGGATCCTGCGCCGGCCGGACGAGGTTCGCGCGCTGCTCGACGACCTCGTCCTGTCGCGGATCGTCGTGCTCGAGGCCGGGGCGCTCGGACTCCAGCCGCCCGCCGACGAAGTCGACGCGACGGTGCGCAGCCAGCTCCAGCAGCTCGAGCGTCGAGCGCGTGCGGCGGGAGCGCCCGACATGCAGACCTACGTCCGGAAGACGCTCGGGTTCGAGCCGGACGTGTTCCTGAAGAACCTGGAGGCCGAGGCCGCGATCGACCGGCTCGCGCCGCGCTGCGTGCGCTCCTGGCTGCTCGCGAGCGACCATCGGATCGTGCGGGCGATCATCGTCGACGGCCAGGGCGCGGTGGACGAGGTCCAGGCGCGACTCGCGAACGACGAGAGCTTCGCAAACATCGCGAGCGACCTCTCGAAAGACGCGTCGCGCGAGCAGGGCGGCCGCGTCCCGCCGCTCGTGCGGGGGGACAGCACGCTCGCTCGCACCGCCTTCGCCGCCGAGGTCGGCGAGGTCGCGGGTCCGGTGCGCGAGGGGGACTCGTACCTCTTCGTCCTCGTCGAGGAGGCGCCGGACCGCGTCGACGGCATCTGGGCCGACATCGGCGACCGCGTCGAGGCGAGCCTCGAGGAGCGCGAGATCGAGGACCCCGAATTCTGGCAGTGGAAGGAGGCGATGGCGCGGCGCTACGACGTCGACATCGGACCCTTCCTGGAGCTCCTGCGCTGAACCAAGACGACCGCGAGCGGGTCCCTTGCATCGACCCCTCGCGATCGCCACTCTCGGGCGATGGACGACGCTCTCCTGGACGACGACGTCGAGCAAGCCGAGGCCGCGACCGAGGACGCCGAAGCGACCGAGGAGCCCACGGGCGACGAGACCGCGCCGGCGAGCGAGGGCCCCGGCGCCGACCTCTCCGACGACCAGCTCGTCGAGCAGGCGTTCGCGCTGCTCTTCGCATCGCCGGACCCGCTCTCGGTCGGGCGGCTCGTCGGACTCCTGGAGCGACCGCCCGCCGCACGCGTCCGCGCGGCGCTGGAGACGATCGGCGCCAAGCTCGACGGCGGCGATCTGCCCCTGCAGCTTCGCGCGATCCGCGGCGGCTACACCCTGATGACCGTGCCCGAGATCGGGGAGGTCGTCGGCCGCCTCGCGAAGGGCCCGGCCGTCGAGCGGATCAGCCCCGCGGCGCTGGAGACGCTCTCGATCGTCGCGTACCGCCAGCCCGTGACGAAGGCCGAGATCGAGGCGATCCGCGGCGTTCAGGCCGGCCCGATCCTCCGCTCGCTCGTCGATCGCGGACTGGTGCGCGTCACGGGCCGCGCCGACGTTCCCGGGCACCCGCTGGAGTACGGCACGACCAAGGAGTTCCTGGACCGCTTCGGGCTCATGGGGCTCGACGACCTCCCGCGCGACGCGGAGCTCGCCCGGGACTGATCCCGGACATGAATCGCACGGGCACCTCGGTCTCCGGGCCCGATCGGGCCGGCGCCAGGTTGCCCCGCCTCGGACGCCCGCCGTACCATCGTCCCCCCGAAGTTCTGCGGCCGAGCGTGCGCCCTAGCCCTATGGCGCCCCCGCCCTCCGCCCCGCGCCCATGTCCCAAAAGTCACAGAAGGCGTCCGAGGTCCCCGAGGGGACGACGGACGAGCACGAAGACGACCTGATCGTCGTTCCCAAGGGTCAGAGCCGACTGCGCTACATCGCGACGATCGGCCTCGTCCTGTTCCTGCTCGTCATCTTCGTCGTCGCCGACACGTTCCAGTCCTCGCTGACCGGTGGCGGCGGCGCGAGCGACCCGGTCTACCTCACGTGGGAAGACCCGGTGGACGGTCAGCCGAACCAGGTCAACCAGTCGGAGTTCGTCGCGACGAACAAGCTGCTGTCGATGATGACGCAGCTCCGCGCGTACTACCCCGACAGCCTCCTGTACGGCGAGCGCGACCCGCGCCAGCGGCTTCGGCAGGACCCGCAGGAAGAGGACGTCGCCTCGTTCCTCGTCTTCGAGGACATGGCCGACGACGCCGGCGTCGAGATCGGTCAGGAAGAGCTGATCGATCGGCTGCGCCAGCTCTTCGGGGACGCGCAGGGGCTCAACCTCGCGGCGGCGCAGACGCGCATGCCGCCGGCTCAGCTCGAGGACTCGATCCGGCGCGTGATGCGCGTCTCGAAGCTGAAGTCTCTGCTGATGGGGGCCGTCGTGGTGCCCGACGCCGACGCGGTCGTCACCACCTGGCAGGAGCAGCACCCGAAGTACAAGTTCCAGGTCGTCACGGCCAAGCGCGACGATCTCGTCGATCAGGCGCGCACGGAGATCCCGGGCGACGACGTCCTTCTCGAGTGGTTCCGCGAGCGCCCGATGTTCGAGCAGCAGCGGCTCTACACCGAGGTCAAGGTCGTCCCCGAGGTCGCGTACGTTCCGCTGACCGCCGACGGGAACTTCGACTGGACGCCGCTGCTCGAAGCGTATCCGTCGCCCGAGGGCATCGATCTCGACGAGCAGGCTCGGAACTACCACCGGCAGGTTCGAGCGTCCCGCTTCCGCGTGCCGCCCGAGGAGACGTCCGAGGACGACGCGGACGAAGCCGACGACCCGACGCCGCCGAAGGCCTTCTACGAGTTCGAGGACGTCGAGGAGCAGGTGCGCTACGAGGCGCCCATCCACGCCGCCGTCGGCGCGTTCCTCACGGACCTCCAGGACCGCGCGGCCGAGGGCGAGGAGATCGACCTCGCGGCCGAGGCGGAGCGCGTGGGCCTCACCTACGAGAAGGGAGCCGAAGGAGGCGCGACGCGCGCCGAGCTCGCCGAGACGCCGGTCTGGGGCGCCCAGGACATCGCGGGCCAGCTGGTCTTCGCCCAGCCGGGCGCGTTCGTGACCCGCGTCGTGGTCGGCGAGAACGCGATGACCGTCGCCCGCGCGGTCTCGAAGGTCGACCGCGAGGAGCCTCCGTTCGAGGAGATCCGGGAAGAGGTCGCCGACCTGTGGGCCCAGGACCGCGGCAAGGAGCTCGCGGTCGATGCGCTCGACACGATGCGTCAGGTGCTCGCCGAGAAGCCCGAGGACGTCGAGCTCGCCGACTGGCGCCCGGTCGTCGACGTGGCCCAGATGGAGCAGCTCGCGAAGGACGCGGGCTACGCCTTCTACGATCGTCCGTGGCTGGAGCGCAACGAGCAGCCCTCGGGCGCCAACGCCACGGTGCTTCCCGTCGATCGCTTCCTGTCCACTCGCGCCGAGCTGTTCGAGATGGAGCCCGGCCAGACGGCGCCCCCCGTCGCGAGCTTCGACGGCAGCGAGGCCTACCTCGTACGCCTCGAGGGCGAGCAGGAGCCCGACCCGGGCGACATCGACGCCCAGACGCTCTTCCAGATGCGCGCCCAGACGCGCGGCGAGGACCGGCGCGAATTCGGCGCGAAGGTCTTCCTCGCCGACGGCCCGTGGCTCAGCGAGAGGGCCAAGATCGCCTTCCCGGAGCGCGAGCGCCGCGAGGCCGAGCAGGCCGCCGAAGCGGATACCGGGTCGGCCGCGAGCGAGTAGCGGAGAGGCCGGGCAGGAATGCCCAGCTCCCCCCCGTCGACACCCGTCGACTGAACCTCAGGCGCGCGCGAAGAGCACCTGGAAGACCGTCCCGCCTTCCGAGCGCGGCAGGGCCCTGACGCGCGCGCGCATCGCGCGCGCCTGGAGCGCGACGAGGTGTAGGCCGAGGCCCGTGCCGCGGGTCTTCCGGGTCGACTCGTCGCCGAGGCGCAGGAACGCCTCGAAGATGCGCTCCCGGTCCTCCTCGCGGATCCCGGGGCCGCGGTCGAGGACCTCCAGCAGCACGGTTCCCTTCCGGCTCTGGCGCGTGCGGACGAGCAGCTTCTCGCCGGGTGTCCCGTCGGGGCAGACGAGGACGGGAGCGTACTTGCGCGCGTTCTCGACGAGGTTGGTCAGCACGACGTGCACGCCGTCGGGGAGCAGCAGGACCTTCGGCAGGTCCTCGGCGAGCTCGAACTCGATGTCGTCGGCGTCGCGTCCGCCGACCGTCTCGAGGCTCGGTCGCAGCTGCGCGATCTCCGCGTTCAGGTCGCCCGCGGACGGGTCGTGGTCGTGGTCGGACAGACGCCGGCGGAGCAGGACGCGATCGACGAGTCCGTCGAGTCGGTCGGACTCGACGACGATGCGTCTCAGGTACTCGCCGCGCCGGTCCTCGTCCGAGATCCAGCCGTCGCTGAGCATCTCGCCGTACAGCTTCACGGCTGCGATCGGCGTTCGAAGCTCGTGGGTGACCGAGGCGACGAAGTTGCGCGTTCGTTCGGCCTCCGTGCGACTTCGGCGGATGCTGGAGAGCAGCAGCCGGATCCCGATCGCCATCGAGATCGTCAGCACGAGCGCGACGCCGGCGAACCGCGCGTTCTGGGCGCGGAACGAGTCCATCAGCGCGCTCGGATCCCAGGCGACGAAGACGGTGCCCTTCTGGGTGATGCTCTCGTCGGGGTTGCCGACGATCGGCAGGAGGGGCAGGACGTTCGACGACTGGAAGTGGAGCCCGCGAAGCTGCGACTGCGCGAACCGGTTGGGCACGAACTGGAGCAGCGGATCGAGGACGCGCGCCGACTCCTGGCGCGGCATCGTCGTGTAGAGCCACGTCGGGTCGAAGACGAAGCCCTGGACGAGGAGCTGGTCGTGCTGCATTCCGTCGAAGCAGGCGGGGAGCCCCGGGTGCGCGATCAGCGGCACGATGACGACGCGGTAGACGACGAGCCACGGCCGCGCGGAGTCCTCGACCTCGAAGAGGCGGTACTCGGGGTGGCTGACGTAGATCTCGTGCGCCTCGCCGTCGAAGATGCCCGGGCGTCCGTCGAGCGCCGCGCGGCACTCCTCGACGGGCGCATCGCCCGTGTTGAGGACGATCGTCCGCAGGCGCTGGGGCTTCACCGAGCCCCAGCCCTCGTTCCGGGCCCGCTCGAGCTCGGAGCGCGCCGGGTTCGAGCCCGCGGCGAAGTCGGGCGCGACCTCGTCGCTGACGAGGGTGCGGATCCTCTCGCCGATCGGGTCGTCGCCCGAGGCCTTCGAGCCGCGGAACACGTCGACGTCGGAGGCGATCGAGTCATCGCTCGATGCGCGGAACGAGAACCAGCCGAGGATGCTCGCCGGCCGCGGGTTCTCCACGAGCGGCGAGGGCTGCGTCACGATCAGCTCGGTGTCCTCGATGAAGAAGAACGGCCGGTACACGTAGTACGGCGCGCTCGTCTCCAGCTCGACCTTGTCGAAGACGCGCTCGACGCAGGCTTCCGAGAGCCGTCGCGCGGCGTCGGACGAGCGCGTCGGGAACTCCTGGAGTCGAACCGTCTGCTCGCTGCGGAGCTGCTCCCAAAGGAGCCCGCCGAAGACGACGGCCGGCAGCACGACGAGAAGGACGTACAGGAAGAGCGCCGTCCTCCCGGACGAGAGGCGCGGCGTCAGGAGGCCGAGGATCTTCTCGAGGCGCGACGTCACGCGTACCAGCGGTAGCCCTTCCCTCGCACCGTTTGGATGAGCTGCGGCTTGCTCGGCTCGGGCTCGACCTTACGGCGCAGCCCGACGATGTGAATGTCGACCGTCCGCGTCTCGACGTTCGCGCTCTGGTAGTGCCAGACGTCGAGCAGGAGGTCCTCGCGCGTCACCACGCGGTCGTTGTGCTCGATCAGGTAGCTGAGGATGTCGCCCTCGCGCGGCGTCAGCGGGATCGTCTCCCCGTCGCGGTGCACCTCCAGGCGCGCGAGGTCGACCTTGATGTCGCCGGGCAGCTCGAGCAGCGACGGCGGCGCGCTCTCGAAGGTCGCGCGCCGGAACTGGGCGTCGATCCTCGCGAGCAGCTCGCGCGGCGAGAACGGCTTCTTCATGTAGTCGTCCGCGCCCGCCTCGAACCCGCGCACGAGGTCTTCCTCGTCCGCGAGAGCGGTCAGGACCAGGACGCGCACGGTGTGGTTGTCGGCGCGCAGCTTCTTGAGCACGTCGATCCCGCTCTGCCCGGGCAGCATCAGGTCGAGGACGATCAGATCGAACGGGCCCCTCTGGGCCGCCGCGAGCGCGTCGTTCCCGTCGTGGACGAGCGTCACGTCGTAGCCGGCGTGCTCGATCGCGTCGCGGATCCCGAACGCGAGCGCCTCTTCGTCCTCGACCACGAGGAGTCGCCGCGTGTTGCTGGCCGTGTCTTGCGCGTTGGCTTCGGAAGTCATGGATCGGGTCGGTCGGTCCGTTGTGGAGTTGCGGGGGAATCTATCGTCGGCCGGAGCGGGGCCCCTTGCCCCTCGGATCTGCGCAATCCGGCTCATCCGCGCCTCATGTCCTTCAGCGGGGGGCCTCGATCCGCGCCGTGACGCCCATATCGAGCCCCTCCAGCTCGGAACGTTCGGTTTCGGTGAGGCCGATGAGGTCCTGGAGACGGAGCGGACCCTGCTGGAGGACCTTCCCGGCGTCCTCGAGCCGACCCGCAGCGGCCTGGGCGGCTGCGAGGTGCAGTCGAAGGGCCGCCGTGTCGGCCCCCGCGTCCCGCGCGGACTGGTAGGCGAGGCGGAACTGGGTGATCGCCTGCTCGGGCGCGCCGTTCGCCATGTGGTCCTGGCCGATGTGGAGTCGGAACGCGTTGCGTAGGGCGTCCGCGGCCCCCCCGTCGCCGGCGTCTTCCAGCGCCTTCTGGGCCGCAAAGACGGCGTTGGCGTCGCCCACGTCCAGCGCGCCTCCGCCCGTCTCCGCGCGCCAGCGTGCGACCAGGGGGCGCGCGACGTCGAGGCGACCCTCGAGCATCGTCCGAAGCGCCGCCTCGCGCAGGAACTCCGGGCTGGCGGCGCCGCTCGCCACGAGGACGTCGAGCGCGTCCTCGACCTCGCCGGGCGCGCGGCGATCGCAGCCGAGACGCACGAGGTTGCGAAGGATGCTCGGGTTCTCGGGGTCGAGGTCCTGCGCGCGGACGAACAGCTCGCGCGCCGCGTCGAGGCGGCCGGCGCGGACCTCGAGCGCGCCGCCGTTCACGAGGGCCGCGACGCTGTTCGGGCGCGCGCCGAGCCACGCGTTCAGCGTCGCGCGCTGCTCCTCCGAGGGACCGTCGATCTCGGCGGGGTCGAGCGCGCGCCGCTGCTCGTCGCGGCGCAGAGCCAGGAACCGCAGCTCGTGCAGCGTCGCGCTGTCCGGCCGCGCCGCTGCCGCGTCGTCGAGGATCGACGCGACGGCGGTCGGGTCGAGCTTCTCGCGCCCGTCGCGCACGATGCGCGCGTCCGGGACGTCGGCGAGGGCTCGGCCGTACTTCACGTACGAGAGCGCGATGGGCGAGAGCAGGAGGAGGGCCGCCAGCGCGATGCCGGGGACGATGTAGGCGTAGGGGCCCTGCTCCGACTCGCGCGTGTCGCGGGCAAGCACGACGCCGAGCACGACGAAGGCCGCGAGCGACGAGGCCGGCGCGTAGAGCAGCGGCGAGTTGACCGCCGCGTTCGCGAGGACGGCGATCGTGGCGAGAGCGAAGTCGCGCCGCGTCCCGCTCAGGTCCTGCGGCGGTCCGGCGATCTGTCGAGCGGCTCGCGCGAGGGCGAGGACGAGGACGGCGAG
>JBCCSK010000096.1:0-17643 GCA_039200205.1 Planctomycetota bacterium | reverse complement strand
TCGCGGCGATGCCGGTCGCCACGCCGCGCAGGACCGAGATCTGCTCGAGACGCTCGGGCAGGGTGATGTCGCCCGCGCCGAGGTACGCCGAGAAGCGCACCGGAACAGGATCCGTGAGCGCCCGCGTCGTGAACCCGCGGACGTCGATGCCGAGCTCGGTCAGCGGCATCACGAAGACCGGGTCGACGGTCGTGTCCTCGATGACGAAGTCGATGCCGTCGACGAGGAAGCTATCGATCCGAACCTCCGGCGGGGCCTTGCGGCTCGGAGCGACCGTCGCCCCGACATCGGCGACGTCTGCCGGCGTCTCCTCGCTCAGGATCGGCGCGTTGGCCTCGATGACCTCGGAAGGCTCGCCGGGATCGGACGCGTCCTCGGTCGCTTCATCGGGCTCGGCGTCCGCGTCCTCGCTCGGCGGAGCGAGGAGCAGGACGATACCGCCGACGGACAGCCCCTCCTCGAGGCGGCGCGCGCTGCCCTGAAGCCCCTGGACCTCGACGCGAGCCAGATGCGCGCGGCCCGTCTCCGGCACGATCCGACGCGCCGTGACCTCGACGCGCTCGACGCCGAACGCCGGCTCGGCGCCGGGGCTCTTACGGAACGCGACGTCCTCCAGGTAGAGCTCTCCGCCGAAGCCCCCCGACACGTCGAAGTCGAGCGGCCCGCGGCGCCGCCAGTCGAGCGCCGTGTGCATCGAGGCCTGGAAGGTCCCCTCGGTGAGATTCGTCGCAGCGAACGTCCCCCTCAGCTCCGGCGCGATCGCGAGGAGGTCCTGGCCGGAGATGCCGCTGAGCTCGATGCTCGCGTCGAGCCTGGGGCTGTCCTCGAACGGCTGGATGCGGAACTCCATCCCCGACGACGCCAGACCAGGCGTGATCGAGAGATGGGCCTCGAGTCCGAGAGCCGGCATCTCCCCCGCGTCGTCGTCCGGTTCGACGTCGAGCAGGTACGGCTCTGTGAGGTTGAGGGTTGCCCCGGCGACCGTCGGCGCTGCGCCGGGGCGCGTCTCGTCCGAGAAGCGCAGCTCGTCGATGCCGAGGTCGATCTCGTCGATCCGGATGAGCGGGATCTCGGAGCGTCCGGCTCCCGTCGATCCGCCCGCTCCTGCGAGCGGATCCGCCTTCTCGACGGGCTCCACCGGCTCGACCTCCGGCAGCTCGCTCTCCTCCCCGCTCTCCTCTGGGGGCGTCACCTCGACGCCGAGCGCCCGGAACCCGCCCTCGGTCGTTCGAACGACGTCGATCACGAGCCCGGCGACCGTCGCCCGATCGAGCTCGTAGGCGCCGCCCTCGGGATCGACGCGCGGAACCTCGACGCTCATCGCGTCGAGTGCGAGGAGCGGCCGCTCCGCGTTGGCCGAGCGCAGCTCGACCGCCTCCGTGTTCATCGACAGGGCCCATCCACCGGCATCGACCTGCGCGGCGCGCGCCTCGAAGCGCGCGGCGAGCGTCCCCTCTTCGAGAACGATGTCGACGGTGGGCGGCAGGTACGGCGCGATCGCGGTCCCGTCGAGCCTCTCGCCGGACACCGTCATCGCGAGTCGGAGATCCTGGGGATCGAGTACGACGTCGCCCTGCGACGTCAGCGCAGCGTCGTCGACGCGCACGGTGCCGTCGACGCTCATCGGCTCTGCGCCCACGCCCGGCGACACGGACTCCAGCGTGAGATCGGCGCCGAGCGTGAAGGAGTGCGGCGCGTCGAGCGCCTCGTCCTCGATGCGCGCCTGGGCGTCGACCAGCGCGACGCGACCGATCGTGATCGCACCGGCCGCAGGCGCGGGCGCGGTGTCCCGCTCGACCGCGTCTTTCCCGTCGGGCGCCGACGGCTGCGGCTCGGCCCACTTCGACGCGGGCGCCTCGTCGTCGTCGGTCTCGTCGACGGACTCGCTCGGCGGGATGACGCGCAGACCGAGCGCGCGGAAGCCGCCCTCCGCATCGCGCTGAAGCGCGATGCGCGGCGCGACGGCCTCGATCGCCGCGATCTCGATCGTGTCCCCCACGACGAGACCGTCGACGGAGAAACGGTCGAGGCCCACCCACTCGAGGCCCTCTTGAGAGCCGCCGTTCGCGAGGCGGAACGGACCGAGGTCGACGTCGACGCGAGGACGACCCGCGTCCGCGTCGACGGCAACGTCGAGCTCTCCCGAGAAGGCTCCGGACTCCAGCACCGGCTCGATCCCCGCCGACTCGAGCAGCGCGCGAACCGGCTCGAGGTCGAGGCCCGTTGCGCTGGCCTCGCCTGCGACACGGAGACGGCCGTTCGGCGCCTGCTCGAGGCGGAGCTTGGCCTCCAGGTCGTCCGCGAGATCGACGGCGCCGTCGACCTCGAGGTCGTACGCGCGACCTCCGGCGCCCGTCGACGACGCGGCGGGCGCGACCCTGCCCTCGACGGGGCCGAGCGTGAGCGGCTCCACGACACCGACCTCGTCGATGAACGCGAACCGCTCGAGCTGGAACGTGGCCTCCGGCAGGATGATCTCGGGAAGCGAGAAGGCTGCGTCGCCCTCGGCGTCCGTCTTCGCTTCAGCGGTCGCAGTGTCGTCGCGAGGCGCGGTCCGATCGACCGTCTGGACCTCGTCGGCTGGCGCAGAGGCCAGCGTGGGCTGCGGAGGATCGCCCCCGACGACGATGCCGAGCGCTTCGAACGTGCCGTCCTTGCGGCGCTTCATCTCGCTCCGCACGCCGGTGACCGCGATGACCGGATCCTCGCCGGGCGCGACCGCGACCTCCATGACGTCGATCGCCCCGAGCTCGCGGCCGTCGGACAGCGCGAAGCCGCGCGCCGAGATCTCGAGTCGCCCGTCCGGGGCGCCCTCGACGTCGAGCTGTTCGAGCGACAGCGTGCCGGCCTCCAGGACCGACTCGAGCCCCGCGAGCGCCAGGTACGGCTCGATCCGCTCCGGATCGATCTCGTTCGCGCTGGCGCGCAGCGTCAGGCTCGGCGCCGGAACGACCGATCGGATCGTCCCCTCGAGCGACGCGTGCCCGAGCACACCCGGCACCCGCGCGATGATCGACACGTCCGACGGAGGAGCGCCCTGTCCGGACCGCACCGGGCCGAGAGTGAGCTCGTCGAGGACGGCGGCGAGCTCGACCGTGGGAACGAGCGCGAGGTCGTCGAGCGCGACCTCACCGCCGCGTACCTCGACGGACTCGACGCCCCATTCGAAGGGCTTGGAAGGTCCCTCGCTGGCGTCACCCTCGACGTCGGAGGCATCTTCCGAGGGCGCCTCGGCAGCGGGGGCCGCCGCTCCATCGGCCCCGCCCCGCAGCGCGAGCCCCGCGACCGCGAGCGACCCGTCGGCGAGCCGCTCCGCGCGCGCGCGCGGCCCCTCGACCTCGATCGAGCGAACGTCGATGCGCTCCGGCGACGCCGCCGCGACGTCGACGCGGAGCGCGTCGAGCGCCAGCGTCTCCAGTCCGTCGTGCGTCAGCTTCGCGCCATCGACGACGAACGTGCCGCGAAGCTCGCGAGCCGTCTCGTCGACGGGGTCGACGTCGACGATCGCGGCACCGCTCGCATCGATCGAGCGCGCGATCGGGTCGACGCCGAAGGTCGCGAGCACGCCGGAGAGCGGACGTAGGTCGAGGCGCGAGAGCTGGAAATCGAACGCGAGGTCGGCGGTGGATCCCTCCGTGCCGCCGCGCCCCTGGATCCGGAAGAGGTCGAGGATCTCCGGTGAGGTCGCGACGACGTCGAACTTGCCTTCGCGGCCGGGAACCGCCACGTCGGCGGCGCTGATCGACACCGTCGACGTCACGTCGACGGGCGGGTCCGGGACCGCGTCGCGGAAGTGGATGGAGATGTCCTGGGCCCGCGCGGCGACGATCTGGATCGGCGACTCCAGCACGATCGGGCCCAGCTCCTCGTCCTTCTCGGGCTCCGGCTCGGGCGCGTCCTTCTCACCCGCGGCGAGCGTCTCCAGCACCGGCGCGAAGCTCCAGCGTCCGTCCTCGTCGCGCGCGACCTCGACCTCGGCTCCGTCGAGCTCGAGCCTCGTGACGCGAACGACGCCGGAGAAGAGCTCACCGACGTCGAGGTCGAAGGCCACGGTGCGAGCGTGGAACAGCGGCTCGGACTCCTCGCCTTCCTCGCCCGCCACGTCCGCGTGGAGGCCCCAGATCTCGACGCGACCGGAATGGACCGACAGATCGAGGTCGTCCCAGCGGAGGTCGATCCCGAAATTGGAAGCGACGCTCCGCGCGATGGGCTCGGCGGCGAACCCGATCGCGACGCGCCCGACGATCAGGATCCCGAGCATCCACCCGAACCAGCGCGTCCAGCGCCGACCGCGGCGCTTCTTCTTCGGCTCCTCGGCCGGGGCGCTGTCCTGCACCGGCTCGACGTCTGCGTCGCTCGCGTCGGTCATCGTCGCGCCTCGTCGTTCGCGCTCGCCCGTCCGTTGGCGTTCTCGCGTGCAGCCGCCTCTTCCGCGGCGGCGTGCAGCTCCTCTCTCCACGCCTGGAGAGCGCTGCGCCGATCGCGCCGCTCGGCGAGCGGATCGAAGTCCGGGATCCCGAGCCCGCGCTGGACCAGCCAGTCGTGGGCGCGAACGCGCGCCGCCGGGCTCGGATCCTCGAGGGCGATTCGGTTCTCCTCGACGATCCGATCGTAGAAGGCGTCGAAGCCGTCGACGGCGACGAGCGCGTCCTGGATCGACCCGGGATAGCGACCCGCCTCGCCGGTGTAGCGCAGCAGCACGGCCTCGTACTCGGGCGGGATCAGGTCTTCGTCGACCCACGCCGAGACCAGCAGGAGCGCCTCGCGCTCGACGCGCCAGGTCAACGCGTCCGCGTCTCCCGCAACGGACCGCAGGGCGTCCTGCTCAGCGCGGAGCCGCTCTGCGAAATCGGCGAGGACGAGGTCGTCGGCCATGACCGCAAGCTCCGACGCGAGGCCGAGACGGGACCCACCGGCGAGATCGACGACCGCGGTGCGACGCGTTTCCGCCGCGGCCAGTCCGTCGATCGAACGGAGCCGGCGAAGCCGGAGCTGCTGGTCGACCCTGAGCTGCTCCCGCTTCTGCGCGTCCTCGAGCGCGGCGTCGCGCACCTCCGAACGTGCGACCGCCACGCGCTCGGAGAGCGCGGTGAGGGCCTCTTCGTCCTCCGGCGCCGCGAACGCCTGCAGCACGACGACGTCGTGGATCCGCCGCGAGGGATCGAAGCGCGTCGGCGCCGCGATGATCACGGGCGAGCCGCCCGCCACGAGGGTCTCGTCGAGGACGAGCGTCTCCGTCTCGGCGCCGAGGACGAGCGTCGGACCGGCCTCGTCGCCGAGGTCCTGCACCGCTTGAACGACGTCCGAGAATTCGAGCGCGATCGAGAGCTCCGAGTCGTCGGGCTCATCGCGCCAGAGCTGGATGGCGGTGCGCCAGGGCGGTCCCTCCGCCGCCGTCGGGTCGTCGCCGGGCACGCCGACCGCGGCGAACTCGGCCGTGACGCCGGGGAACGAGAGCGCCTCGAACGTGCTGGTCGAGATCAGCTCGCCCTCCGGCGACGACTCGAGCGCGCGCAGCAGATCCTCGGCGACCTCACCGACGATGACGCGCGACCCGGGCGCGACCACCGAGGCGACGCTGAGCGGGTCCGCGGCCGCCTCGTCGACGATGAGCTGAACGTGTTCGGACAGCGGAGTGCTCTCCACCGACGGCGCCGAATCGACGACGAAGAGCCGAGCTCGCACCTCGAACGCGATCTCGGGGACGAGGTCGAGCGCGAGCGCGACGGAGCGCGGGGGCGGCCCGCCGATCGGATCGCCCGCGATGTGCGTCACGACGACCACGCGCTCGGGGACGCGGGGTGTCTCCTCGGGAGTGCTCGCGCACGATCCGACGAGAAGAAGGATGACCGGAGAGACGACGAAAGGCGATCGGCAGGGGGGCATACGGCAGCGGCGGGGATGGGGAGTCCCCGTAGGCCTCTCTTGTACCGGCTGGAGCGACCGAGGGGGTGGCGCATCCGGCCGAGAGCCAACCCGGCTCACAGCGTGGGCATCCATCGATGCAGCGTACGCTGCCCACGCCGTCGCACATCCCCGGCGCACCCGCTGACGCGGGTGCAGCGTCGAGCCAGCGCAATTCTTGCCCTGGCTCTCAAGACGAAACGGCGAGCTCCCAGCGACCTTTCGCCCGTTCGACGGCGCGCCCCTCCTCCGCGAGCTTCTCGAGCCCGGCACGAAGCGAGCGCGCAGCCAGGGGAAGGAGTCGCTCGTCGACGTCGGCGTAGACCGTTCGGACGAGCGCTTCCTCCGTCGCTCGCCCTCTCTCCAGCGCGCCGACGAGCGACTCCTCGCGAAGTCCCCGGTGGTCGAG
Source organism: Planctomycetota bacterium (assembly GCA_039200205.1). Lineage (GTDB taxonomy): Bacteria > Planctomycetota > UBA1135 > UBA1135 > Saltatorellus. The sequence goes on along the minus strand of JBCCSK010000096.1, from coordinate 11,330 downwards.
CGTCCGCTGAAGGAGCCGCGCACCATCCGTCGCCACCGGGCCGTGCGCCGGGTGGAGCACACCTCCGTCGCGAACGAGATCGAGGACGCGCTCGAGGCTCTTCAGGTAGGTCGCCATGTGTCCGTCCGGCGGATCGATGACGATCGTCGAGAGAGTGGAAACGAGATCACCGGCGACGACCGCGCCGTAGCGCGACTCGCGGAACGCGAGGTGACCGGGAGCGTGGCCGGGAGTGTGCAGCGCCGTCAGGGTCCACCGCTCCCCGCCGTCCGGCGACCGTCCGAGTTCGAGCACGTCGCCATCGTGGAGCGGCTCCGTCCGTGCGTCCCCGAGGCTGACCCGCGAGAGCGTCTCCGGATGCGCGAGAACGGGGACGTCGTAGCGAAGGGCGGTCGCCTCGACAGCGCCGACGTGGTCGGGGTGGTGGTGCGTCGGCAGGACGCCGACGACGCGGCCGCCGGCGGCGCAGCGCTCGTCGAGGAGCGCGAAGAGCCGCTTCTGCTCGCCGGTGTCGGTCGGGGCCGGATCGACCACGTAGAGGCGCTCCTCGCCCACGACGTACGCGTTGGTCGTCGTCGCAGGGGGAAGCGTCCGCGTGGCGAGCGGCGCCATCACGATCCCCGGGACGTTGCGCACCGGATGCAGGTGGCCGCCCTCCTCCAGGGCCGCGGCAGCGTCGGAGGCGCTCTCGAGGAACGTCTCCAGCCCGCCCTGTGCGAGAAGCTCGAGGAAGAAGACCACGGGCGGCGCGACCAGCCGATCGCCGTGGCGCCAGACGTCGAGGACGTCGGAGGGGCGAGCGAACTCGCCGTCGACCAGCTCGCCGGGAACGATGTCGGGATCGAAGTCGTCGGGCGCCACGACGTGCGTGAAGCGCGTGCGGTAGAGGACCGGCGCGAACGGAGGGGTCGTGAGCCGCGCGAAGGGATGAACGGCGTCGAGCGCGTGCGGAGCCGCTTCGACTAGGGCGCGGAACTGCCGGCACGCTCCTCGGTCGTCGCGCGCGAGCAGGTCCGGGCGCAGGGCCCGGGCCTCGGCGAGCGCGTCCGGGACCAGCCCGACCTCCTCGACGAGCTCGCGCAGCGCACAGCGACGATGCGCGTCGTCGTCGTCGGGGTCTCCGTCGTGGTCCGCCTCGTCGACGACCCCGCCCGGGAACGCCCAGTAGCCGCCGAAGAAGCGCAGTCGAGGTGAGCGACGCACGACGAGAACCTCGACGTCGCGTCCTGATCCACGCGTCACGACGACGGCGGTGGCGATTCGTGTCCGCTCCATGGGGCGGGGAGTCTACGATCCGCGCGATGGTCCCTCGGTCCCAGGAGCGGCAGCCGCGACTTCGCCCGGGGTCGCCGCGGTCCTCGATGCGCGGGCGGGTGCTCGGCAAGGTGCTCCTGACGCTGCTCGGCGCGGTCCTTTTGCTCGAGACCGTGCCCCGGTTCGTCGACGTCCCGGGTCTCGAGCCCGAGACTCTCGATCCCCCCTATCTCGACAGCGCCGAGGACCGCGCGTTCGAGCCGCACCCGTACCTGATCTTCACGCCGAAGCCCGGCTACTCGCGGGAAGTCAACGCCGAGCGCTCGTTCAGCCACAGCGCCTCGGGCTTTCGTGCCCCCGACGTCCCGCTCGCAAAGCCCGCCGGCACGGTTCGCATCGCCTGCCTCGGCGGGTCGAGCACCTACGGCACCGGACCGAGCCGCGACGACACGACGTGGACCTCGCAGCTCGCGGCGACGCTCAACGCGAGCCCCGGTGAGACGGCGTTCGACGTCCTCAACGGCGGCGTGCCGAGCTGGAACAGCTTCGAGTGCCTCGGGAATCTCGCGTTCCGCGTGCTGCCGTACGACCCGGACGTCGTCCTCGTGTACCTGAGCACGAACGACGCCGAGACGGCGCTCTGGCCGGATCCGGCGGCGGACAACAGCCACTATCGACTCGCGTGGCCGACGTATCGGCCGTCGCCGATCGAGGGCGTTCTGGAGCGAAGCGTGCTGTACCTCACCTGGCGCAAGTACGCGACGAACTACCTGGAACAGCGCGCCGACCTCGGCTTCGTCGGCAAGGTCGTTCCCGACGGCGACGCCGGGCAGCGGCTCGCGCGCTACGAGGAGCCCGCGATCGACGGTCCGCTGCCGGAGCAGGCCTTCGAGAGCTTCCGCCGCAACCTCGTCTCCATGGTGGCGATCTCTCGGGCGCACGGCGCGACGCCGGTCCTGATGACGCAGGCGCTCTGGTCACCCGACCCCGCGTCCAACCACCTCCTGCACGGTCGACTCCGCCTCCTCGCGCACGCCCGGATGACGACGATCGTTCGCGAGGTCGCGGCAGAGACCGAGACCGCGCTCGTCGAGATGAAGGGCTTCCTCGAGGACGAGGCCCAGCGGCAATTCGCCACGACCGGCACACAGACGCTCTTCGCGAACAACGTGCACCTCACGGACGAGGGGGCCGCCCTGTTCGCCAAGCGCCTCGCGGAGGAGCTCCGTCGACTCGGGATCGTTTAGCCCGACGCTGGAATCGGCGGCCGCGGCGGACCACAGGCGAGGATGCCGAACGTCGCCGTCGCCGAGGCCCGCGCCCTCCACCTCCTCCCCCACCAGGGCGTCGGCGGGCTGCAGCGCGCCGTCATCGACCTCGTGCGCCACGAGCGCATGGACGGGGCTCAGGACGAGATCGTCCTGACCGAGCGCCCGCTCGACGTCGACGGCGATTTCATGGCGCCGGCGACGCCGGTCCACTTCCTCGGCCTGCTGGGTTCGCGCGTCGCCGAGCGAGGCCAGCGCCTCGCGGACCTCGCCGACTCGCGCGGGGCCCGCGTCATCCACGCCTACACGACCGGCGATCTGCTCGTGGCGAGCGCAGCGCGTCGCGCCCAGCCGCGGCTGCGGGTGCTCGCGACTCCCTTCGATCGACCGGTGCGTGGAAGCTTTCTCGAGCGTCGTCGACTCCGCAGCGCGGTCCGCTCGCTCGATGGGCTCTTCGCCCCGAGCCCGGCCCTCGCAGACACGTGGAGAGCGCTCGGCCGCGAGCCGGAGCTGCGCCTCGCCGCCGTCGACGTCCAGCGCTTCTCGCCGCAGGAGGCGCAGTCTTCCTGGCGCGCCGCGCGGCTGCCGCACCCGGACACTCTCCTCATCGGATCGATGATGCGCGCCGTCCCGGGCAAACGACACGACGTCCTGATCGAAGCAGCCGAGGCGCGCCACGCCGCCGGTCGACCGACCGCCGTGCTGCTGGTCGGCGACGGACCCCGGCTCGCCGAGCTGAAGGAGCGCGCGCGCGGGTCCGACGTCGTCCACGTTCGCCGCCGCGTGCTGGACGCGCCCGGGTTCTTCGCTCGGACCGACGCCCTCGCGCTCCACGCGGACCACGAGCTCGTTCCGATCGCGCTCCTCGAGGCGCTCGCGTGCGGACGGCCCGCGATCGTCGCGGACCGCGGCGACGTCGCGCAGCTCATCGGTGACGAGGCCGTCACCAGCGGCGTCGTGACGACGGTCGCGCCCGGCGACGTCGAGGCGACGGTCGCCGCCTTCGACGCGCTCGGCGATGCGTCGCGGCGCGCCGAGCTCGGAAGCACGGCGCGCCGGATCGCCGTCGAGCGTCACGCGCTCGGACGGCTGCGCGGGCAGCTCGCCGCGACCTACGACTGACCGACCGTCAGGGGCTCGCGCCGCTCAGTCGACTCGTCGGCGTGACGCCGAAGCGCATCGGCCATTCCGGCCATGCCGTGCTCGCGGAACGCGGTGCACTCCCCTTCGGCCCACCAAAGGTGGTTGAGCTCCGTGAGGTAGCCGCGGAGCTGGTCGAGGATCGAGGCCGCGATCGCGTCTCCCTCAGGACCGGTCCTCTCCAGCGCGCCGACGTCGATCCGGCTGAGCTCGCGGGCGAAGGCCTCCGCGCGGGCGCGATCCGGGAGCGTCTCGACGAGCAGGGCCTCGTGACCCTCCAGCGTGTGGGCCGCTCGCCCGCGCCAGCCGGCGTGGGTCAGCGCACCGGGGTGCTTCTTGAAGAACCGCACGAACGCTTCGGCGACGGTCCGGCTCCGGCGACGGAGATCCTCGAACGTCAGGACGTGCTCGTGGCGGGCCCGCGCACCGGGCTGGAAGACGACGCGCACGCCGCGCTCGGTCTCCAGGCGGTAGCCGAGGTCCGTGTCCTCGCAGCCGTAGCGCCTGAACGACTCGTCGAAGAGCCCGACCGCCTTCACGTCCTCCAGCGGCACGCTCACGTTGCACGTCCAGAATCGCGTCCAGTCGTGCAGCCGACCCGAATCGAGTCCCTCGTAGCAGAAGACGAGGTGCGTCTCCTCCAGCACGCGCATCAGCGCGTTGTCGAGGGCGGCCCGCGGCTGCTCGAAGGTGCCGAGGACAGCGCGGCCCGGGCCGTGCTCGGCGTGCGCCGCAAGGTGCTGTTCGACGAGGTCGGGCGCCGCGATCGTGTCGTCGTTCACGAAGAGGACGATCCGGCCGCGCGCGACGCGCAGCCCGGCGTTGCGCGCCGCGGCAAGCCCGCCGTTCTCCTGGTGGAGGACGCGGGCCGGCGCGGAGGGGCGCCATTCGTCGAGCCACTCGCGCGTACCGTCCGTCGAGCCGTCGTTGACCACGACGATCTCGTAGCGACCCGCCGCGGTTTGGCTCTCGAACGATGCGAGGCAGCGCTCGAGCGTCTGCAGTCTCTCGTACGTGCAGACGAGGACCGTGAGCTCGGGGTGAGCCGCGCGCGTCGCGGGCCGATCGGCGTCGACGCGCTCGATCGGCGCCGACGCGAAGCGCGCTCGCGAGCAGAGCTCGTCGTACGTCCGCGCGATCTCGTCCGGGACCGCCCCGTGGCTCCGACTCCGCTTGAAGCGGGCCTCCGGGAAGTCCGCGGCGACGGGAGCCCCGACGAAGCTCTCCAGGCGCTCGACCCCGGCGGGCGTCAGCAGCTCGTCGAAGTGCACGAAGAGCCAGTCGCCGTCGTGCACGTGCTCGTCGAGAATGCGCCGGTACATCGCGTTCCAGACGCGGAGCGCGCGCTCGCGGTCCATCTCGACCCCGGAGAGGTAGTCGGCGGTCGCACACTCCTTCAGGATGCTCTCCGCGCACGCCCCGGGCTCGCGGAACACGCACACGAACTTCGCGCCCTCCAGCGAAGGCCTCCAGGCGCCGAGCGTGTAGCAAAAGCGCGGGTCCTTGTAGGCGAACGGCCCGCGCTCACCGAGACGGTCCATGCGCTCGCGCAGGGCGCGGTCGACCTCGAACTCCAGCGGCTCGGGCGCGTGCGCCAGCCAGTGCTGCATGCGCCGCAGGGGCGCCTCCCCCGTCACGGTTCCCGACAGCAGGAACTCGTTGATGCCGTTGATCTCGGGCGTCTCGAAGAACCCCTTGGGGTTCGCGTCGCGGGCCGGGTGAGGACGGTCGCCGACGTACCAGCCCGCCGACGCGAGCATCCCCGTCACCATGCTCGTTCCGCTGCGGCCGCAGCCGAGCACGACGATGTCCGAGCGATCGCCGGGGAGATCCGCGATCGGCGCGGTCCGCGCCGGCGCGGTTGCGACCACGGGCGTCGGCGCCGGGACGGTGTCCCAGCGGGGCGCCGGAGCGTTCGCCGCGGGCAGCTCGAAGACGATCTGAGCCTCGGTCGCCTCGCCGACCTCTGGAAGGCGCACGTTCGAGTAGTCGAAGAGCGCCGCCGGCCCCGTCGCGGGGCTCCACTTGGCCAGGAACGCGCGCCAGTTCTGCTCGAGCCAGGCGGCGTGCCTGCTCTGCTTCGCGGGCCCGTCGTACGGCGCGTGGAAGACGAAGGTGTCGAGCGCGACGCGGTTGCGCCAGCAGGTCAGGCGGATCCGCAGGGCGAGGTCGTCGTCCTCGAACCCCCACGGCGAGAACGTCTCGTCGAATCCACCGATGCGGTCGAGCGCCTCGGCGCGGACGAGGACCGCGAGCGAGGTGAAGAGGGTCGAATCGACGCCGCGCCGCGCGTTCTGGGCGTAGTGCCGATCGGCGAAGCGCTGGATCGATGAGGCATCGGAGGGCCCGTCGTAGCCGACGACCTGATGCTTCGACGCGCGGTTCGCACACAGCGCGACCGAGCCGACGGACGGGTCGAGCGCGCCGTGGTACAGCCCGCGATCGAGCCAGCCGACCGGCACGAAGACGTCGTTGTCGAGAAAGGCGATCCAGTCGCCCGTCGCGCGCCCGATGCCCTGGTTCCGTGCGCGCGGAGCGCCGAAGTTGGCGTCGTTCCGAACGAGTTCGACGTCGTCCTGCTCCGCGAGCCACTCCACGCTTCCGTCGGTCGAGCCGTTGTCGACGACGATGATCTCCTGCGGGTAGCGCTCGTCGCGCGCCGCTCGGAGGTGCTCGATGCAGCGCTGCGTGTTCTCCAGGGCGTCGCACGAGACGACGACGACGGAGACGCGCGTGCCGTGCGAGGCGCTCCCGTCCATGATCTCCCGCGGGTCGATCCCCTTGCTCTCCAGGTAGAGCCCGGAGAACCGCGGGAACTGGAGCGCCGTCGCGACGAGCCGCAGGAGCTCTTCGGCGAGCTCTCCGGGGAGCGGCTGGCCGTGGTACTCGGCCTCGATCGCCTCGAGGTGCGTCAGCGCGCGCTCGAACGGCTCGCGCCGCTCCTCGAGCACGTCGGTGATGCCGCTGGCGAGCTCGGCGCCGAAGAAGAACGACGGCGGAAAGAGGGCTCCCGGGCGTCCGACCGTCTCGCCGAGACGGCGCTGGTAGCGCCCGAGCTGAACCGCGCGCTCGAAGTACTCGGCGGGCGTGAACGAGTGGTCGTGGTGTGCGACGCAGTCCTCGCGGTAGGTCACGGTGACGCCGGCGCGCTGCAGGCGAAGTCCGAGCTCGACGTCCTCGCAGACGGCGCGGTCGAAGCGCTCCTCGTCGAATCCGCCGACCTCCAAGAGCGCGGACGTCGGGACGCTGACGTTGCAGGTCCAGAAGAACCTCCAGTCGTACGTCGCGCCGTGCTCGAGCTCGGTGAAGGCGAAGAGTAGGTCCGACTCGTCGAGCAGCCGTGTGAACGGGCTTCGGCGCGCGTTCTCCGTGAAGCGGAAGCTCCCGAGGACGGCCCCGCGCCCCCCGAGCTCGGCGTGTGCCGCCAGGTGGCTCTCGAGGAGGTCCTGGGCCGGCACCGCGTCGTCGTTGAGCATCAGGACGAGCGGCGCCGAGCTGATCGCGATCCCCGCGTTGCGCGCCGCCGCCGGACCCGCGTGGGTCTGGTGCAGGACGCGGCAGCGGAACGGGTAGGCCGCGACGTCGATGTGAGTCGGAGGCCGGCTGCCGTCGTCGACGACGACGACCTCGAAGCGCTCCGGCGCCAGCGTCTGCCCGGCGAGTCGCTCGAGGAGCGCCTCGGCACGGTCGGAGCGGCCGTACGTCGGGAAGAGAACCGTGATCTCGGGGGTCGATGCGGGCCGGGCCGGGGACTCGTTCTGCATGGGGGACGGCGCGCCGGCGCCGACACGCGGCGCCCAGGGCAGCGCCGCGTGCATCGAAAAGATTTCCCATCCCCTTGAGCGACTTCGCCGAGTTCCCCTTCACTCCAGCGTCACGCCGACGGCATCCGTGAAGTTGGTCGTCGGCCCCTGGACCCCGGAGTCCCGATACCAAGCCTGGAAGTACCAGGTCTCCCCGGGCGCCCCCGCGACCGTCCCGGTGCCGTACGGAAGGGCTCCGACGTCGACGGCGAGCTCGCGGGCCCCGGTCGAATCGACCGGGCCGAACTCGTTCGGCCCCAGGAACTTCTGGACCGTCCCGCCCAGGCAGACCGTCCCGACGCTGCCGGGCGGACGGACGGGATTCACCGAGACGCGGCTGACGAGGAACGCGACGTTCGAGCTCGACGGGAGGCCGAGGGCGCGCAGGCGCAGGTCGTTCGCCGCGACCGACCCGGATCCCAGGGCGAAGAGCCGCCCGCTGCGTCCGGCCGAGTTGGGCTCGCCGCTGCACACCCTCGCGCCGATTCCAGGGTCGGCGTCGAGCCGGACGAGGGCCTGGCCGACCCGCGTCCCCGCGGCGTCCTTCAGCGTCACGACGGCGTGGACGACGTAGCCGTCGCTGAGCGCGAGATCCTCGTTCCCGAACGTGTCGAGGAACACACCGTCGTCGACGAGGCCGTTCCCATCGAGGTCGACCGGATCGCTCTCCCTCGCGATGACCTTCGCTCCGTCGAGGACGAGGACTGCGTCGAGCGCCGGATCGGGGTGGTCGGTCTCGCCCGCGACGACCCAAGCTCCCGTGCCGTTACCGCCGAAGGCGAAGAACCCGCGCGACTGGCCGCCGTCGTCCCAGCGTTCGGTCGCGCTCGGCACGATCGGCTGCCCGGTCCGCGCCAGGACCGCTCCGTCGCGAACGAGCCAGTCATCGTTCGTCTGGTCGTTCACGCCCGCCGCGTACCAGTGTCCTGCGGCGTCCATCGAGATCGCGTAGATCCCGTCGCGATCGATCGGATTCGTGAAGCTCGAGCCGGGGACGGGATAGCCCTCGAGTAGGACCACGCTCCCGTCGACCACGACCACGTCGTCGAACGCGACCGGACCGTCGAGGTCCCCCTGCACGGCCCAGTGAGCGCCGTCGGACGAGACGAAGAAGTCGCTGAGGTCGAAGCCCTCGATCGGGCGCGGCGTCGACTGGGTCTGGCCGCCAGGGACGGAGACCCCGGCCTGAAGAAGGACGGTGCTGCCCAGCAGGAGCACCTCGTCCTCGCTCGGCATGACCGCGCCATCGATCCCATCGGCGACGAGGCCGACGCGTCCGTCGTCGACCAGAACGGGCGACTCGATCGCGTCATCGAAGACCGCCCCCGCAAGGCCCGGGACCGGATCGCCCTCGCGCGCAGCGACGGCCCACTGGGATCCGGAGGCGACGACGACGTAGTCGTCGTTCGTGGACCCCGAGACGTTCGTCGCGAACGCGACGCGCCCATTCGCATCGATGGCGCAGCGCGTGTCGAGGGTCCCGCAGTCGGCTGCGCCACCCGTCCAGGGCGCGACGTCGCCCTCGCGGATCACGAGCTGGCCGTTCGCGATCAGGCATTCGTCCTCGCCCGCGGCGAGATCGGCCTTGGCCGTGAGGACCCAGCCACCCGTCGGGTGTCCGTACACGCGATCGAAGTGCTGCGTCCCGGACCCCGGATCGAAGACGGCCCCCGGAACACCCGGCACGGCCGCACGCGCGGCACCCGGGACGTTCGTCAGCAGGACCTCGATCGGAGGAGCGGACGCAGCCGCAACCGGTTGCGTTCGCGGGGGCGCGGGCGCCTGGTTCCCGACGACGCGAGCGTCTTGGACCGCGGTGAGGGCGAGGGCGAGAACGGTCGTCGCGAGCATGGCGGGATCCTCCCTGGGTCGCGCGAAGGGCCGCGATGCCCTCCGCTGTCAGGGAGGCGACGAGCGGGCCGCCGTCCGGTTGCGGGCTCCGCTCGATTCCGCCGACTCGCTACTTCAGCTTCACCGCCGTTCCGTACGCGAGCAGCTCGGCGGCACCGGCCATCACCTGGGACGTCACGTAGCGCACGTTGACGATCCCATCGGCCCCGAGCCGCTCGGCCTGCTCGACCATCCGGCGCTGCGCTTCCGTGCGCGACTCGGTGATCATCTCCGTGTACTCCTTGATCTCGCCCCCGACGAGGGTGCGAAGCCCGGCGACGATGTCGCGGCCGATGTGCTTCGCGCGGATCGTGCTGCCGCGAACGACGTCGAGGACCTCGACGATCTCTCGGCCGGGGACGAAGTCGGTGGTGGTGACGATCATGGGCGTGGTGCGATCAGGGTTCGTCGAGGAGGGATCGATCGTTCTCGCGATCCTCGTAGCGTTCCCAGATGAGCGAACCGAGGAGGACGAGGAATCCGGTCGCCGCCATCAGCAGTCCGATGCGAACGACGAGCGGGAGCTCGTACACGAGCGTCCACAGCTCGCGAAGCGGCTCGACGAACCAGGTCAGGATCAGGGCCAATCCGACCCCGATCAGCAGGAATCCGGTGATGCGGACGAGACGGATCACTCGGTCAGACTCCCCTCGGTGCGACGGTCGGAGAGTCGCTCGAGGACGAACGACGCGGCAACCAGAAGTGCGCCGGCGGCGACGAAGCCGAGCCCCCAGTCGAGCTGCGGAGGCAGGTCGAGGTGCTCCCAAGCGAGACGCGCGATCCTGAGTGTCCCGTAGGAGCCGAGCAGGAGGAGCCCCGCGCGCCAGAGGAGGAGGCCGAACAGCTGACTGCGACGCACGCGCGCGATCATAGCTTGCGTCGCACCCCGCGCTGGCCGACGATGAGGACATGAAAGTCCGGAGACTCCTCCTCGCACCCGCGCTCGTCCTCGTCGCAGCGACGCTCGCCGGCTGCCCCTCGACGGGCGGCTGATGAAGCGAGAAACCCGCTGCTCCGGTGGAGCAGCCCGCAGACGACAAGTGAACGGTCGAGGTCGCCGAACTTCGTTCAGAACGGGTTCGTCGCGAAGACCGAGAACTCGGGCACGAACCCGCGTGCGTCCGTCGTGATGACGCCGACGATCGCGTCGGCGATGTCGCTCGCGACGAGCTTCTTGGGGTGCGGCTGCTGCTGTCCTCCGGCCCGTCGCGAGAAGTCCGTCTGGACTTCGCTCGGGTTGCAGAGGATCACGCGGACGTCGTGGCGCCGCAGCTCGTCGCGCCAGCACTCGGTCATCCCGCGCAGGGCGAACTTGCTCGACGCGTAGGCGGTCCCGCGACCGAAGCCCTTGGTCCCCGCGGTCGACGAGACGTTGACGATCGTCCCCGAGCTCTGCTCGACCATGTGACGCGCCGCAGCGCGCCCGACGAAGAACGCGCCGAGGACGTTCGTCCGCCAGACGCTCTCCATGTCGTCCGCGGTCGTCTCCAGCAGCGGAGCGAACCGCCCGAAGCCCGCGTTGTTGATCAGGATGTCGATACCGCCGGCCTCGTCGACGAGCGTCGACACCATCCTCTCGGCGTCGGCCTCGATGCCGACGTCGCCCTGGATGGCGATCGCGCCGATCTCCTCGGCGGCGCCGCGCAGCGCGTCCGCGTCGCGACCGCTCATCGCGACGGTCGCTCCGTGCTCGGCGAGAGAATGCGCGACGGCGCGGCCGATGCCGCTGCTGCCGCCGGTGACGAGTGCGCGCTTGCCTTCGAGGGGTCGAGTCATGGTGAGTTCGTGATGGGGGTCGGGGCGGGACGCTAACACGTTCGGATCGCGGCTGGCGGTCCGCGGCGGGGGGGGCGGGGGCGCGGGTGGTGGGGGGGCGCGGGGGGCGGGGCCCGCCAGACGGGGGGGGGGGGGGGGGGGGGCGGGCGGCGGGCGGGGGGGGGGGGGGGGGGGGGGGGGGGGGGGGGGGGGGCGGGGG
>JBCCSK010000095.1:0-18071 GCA_039200205.1 Planctomycetota bacterium | reverse complement strand
GCCAAGGGCACGCGTACGCTCCAAACCGGGTTAGGTTCGCACGCCGACGCTCCAAGCCAGTGGGTTGCGGCCGCTCTCCCTCCGTCAGATCGAGTCGAGGCCCCAGACGTACGGCTGGATCGGCAGATCGGTCAGCGCAGCGCCGATCTCCTTCTCGACGACCTCCGTCACGCGGCGGTCGCCGCGCGGCGGGCACAGCGCCAGCAGGATCTCGCCGCCCGCCAGGACCACCGAGCCCTTCGGACCCGTGATCTCGATCGCGTCCTCGTCCGTCGCGCGGCTCGAGACGCCGTTCGGCGACATCGACTCGACGAGCTTCGCGGCCGCCTCCGCGCTGCACAGCTTGGCCAGCGAGAGGATGCCCTTGGCGCCCGTGGCGCGGATGAAGCGGAAGTACGCGAGGAAGTCGATCTCCAGGTCCGGCGCGGTGAAGAAGAGCCCATCTGCCTCACCCTGCGCGTCGGCCCACATCTGGCTGACGATCGGGAGGACGCCCTCCGGCGATCCACCCCACTCGTGAATGACGCCTGTGAGATCTTCGCCGCGGCCGAGGCACGCGTATCCGGTCACCTCGCCGTCCGTCTCGCGCACGAGCGTCGTCATTCCCGGGACGCCGAGGAGCGCACGCGTCTCGCTCTCCGTCCTGGAGACTCGCGCGAGGTGCTCGGTGTAGAGGCGGTGAATGGCGGCGGCGTCGCCGTCCTTCATCGGGCGGACACCGTCCGCGTCCGGCAGGAGGAAGGCGTTCGAGTCGTCGACGACGAAGACGTTCTCCGAGCCGAACGGGATCCAGCCGCGCTCCTGGTACCAGGCGGAGTCGTCGGCCCAGAGGAGCGCGAACGCGGCGCCTTCGGCCGTCGCCGCCTCGATGGCGCGCTCGACGACGAGTGTCCCGAGGCCCTTGCCGCGGTGCTCCGCCGCGGCAGCGACCGACCCGACCAGCGCAATCGGAACGTCAGCTTCTCCCGCGAGGAGCGTCCGACCGATCCACGCGCAGGTCGCGGCGACCTCGCCGCCCTCCTCGATCGCCTCGATGTGCCCCGTCGCGTCGTCGTTGAAGACGAGCGGGTACTCGGGCGCGAGCGAGCGACCTTCGCGAAGGACGTTCTCCATCAGCTGCAGGGCAGCCTCGTTGCGCGTGATCAGCTTCGGCGTCATCGCTTCATTCCTCGGCTCTCCGTCGAGCCGCTGTCGGTTTGCGTTGTGGTCGATCCTGCGGCCGCTCGCTGCTGAGCAGCGCGGTAGGCCTCGAGGAGGTCGCTGCCGAGGGAGACGGCGTCTGCGACGGAAGTCCGCGCGTCCTCGACCGCCGCGGCGAGCCGATGCGGATCGTCGACGGACTCGGACGCCTCGCCGAGCGCGCGCGACTTGGCCTCGAGCCGCTCGAGCAGCGCGCGGAAGGCGGCGCCCGCGGCGGGGTCGGCCGATGCGGGTTGTGATTGACCGGCCCCCTGGGTGCCCGCGAGCTGCGGTTCCCCCGGGCCTTGGACTCTGGGATCGAGCGACATCGAAGATTCCTTGAGGACGTTTCTCGGACTGGAGGCGCGGGATCAGAGGTAGTTCAGGAGGCTCTGCTGCATCAGGCGGGACCCGGTCGCCTGGGCGAGCTGGAGCGTTTGCTCGGACCGCTGAAGGTCGAGGGCGACTTCTGCGAAGTCCGCGTCCTCGACGTCCGAGATCAGGCCGGAGACGGTGATCTCCAGGTCCTCGAGGCGGGCGGCGGCCGTGTCGATCCGCTGACTCGCGGCGCCGAGCTTGCCGAGCGCCGTCAGGAGGTCGTCCTCGCCCCGGTCGAGCTCCCCGAGGCGAGCCTGCATGCGTTCGACGATCGTGCTGCGGTCGGCGCCCTCGCCGGAGCGGAGGTCGCTGACCGCGCCCCGGATGGTGGCGAAGAGGCTGGGCGTCCCCTCGAACGTCACGAGCTCGGATCCGGCGCGGACGAGGCCCGTCGTGTCGACATGGACCGTCGCGCCCGTCTCGGCGTCGCGCAGCCGCAGGTCGGTCTCCGTGAAGCCCACGGCGGTGAAGTCGACGCCGTCGATCGACAGCGACGCCGCGCCGGTGACGGTCGTCGCGAAGTCGACCCCCGTCCACCCCGAGAGGTCGAAGCTCACGGTCGCGCCGAACTCGTCCTGGACCGCGAGCGACGCGGGAGCAGGGTCGGGGATCGGCGTCTCGGGGCCGTCGCCGAGGCGAATCGTGCGGGCCGCGGCGTCGACCGTCAGGGCGCGATCGCCCACGACCGTGTCCGGTCCGCCTGCGAGCGCGATCCCCTCGCCCATCGCTCCGCTCGTCCCGTCCTGTCGAACGATGAGCTCCTCGTAGCCGCTGCCGGAGTCCGCCGTCGTTCCGCTCTGGATCCCGGTCGTCGTGCCGAAGTGCGTGCCGGTGTAGCCGTTGCGTGCGAATGCCTCGCGGCCCGTCACGCTCGTTGCGACGTCCGCGTCCCGACCGGCGAGGATCCGCCGGGACTCGTCGTTGCCGCGGTACACGATCGTCGGAACGCCGCCGACGTCCTCCTCGACGAACGGCTCCGTCGTCGTCGACGTTCCAGCGAACAGATAGCGATCGCCGCTCCGGGCGTTCGCGACGTCGAGCAGCTGGTCCTCGAGGAGCTCGATCTGACGCGCGATCGACTCGCGGTCGCTCGCACTGAGCGCTCCGTTCATGCCCTGGACCATCAGCGCGCGGATGTCCGCGATGAGGCCCGATCCCTCCTGGAGGCGCGCGCTCGCCTGTTCGATGTCCGGTCGCGCTCCGGACGTCGATGCGACGAACGACTCGATCGAGCCGATCTGACGCCGCAGCGACAGCGCGATCGACGTGCCGATCGGATCGTCCGAGCCGCGCACGATCCGCTTGCCGCTGGACGCCTGCTCCTGGGCGCGAATCAGCATTGCCGTGTTCCGGCGGATGCCCTCGCGCACGAGGTCGAAGATCCTGCCCTGGGTCGGTCGGATGGTCATGGACTCGAGCCTCCTTCAGATGAGAGCGAGAACGGTGTCGTTGAGCTGACCGACGACCTGCAGGAAGCGCGCGGCGGCGCTGTACGTCTGCTCGTACTCGATCATGCGCACGAGCTCTTCGTCGACGTTGACGCCCGAGACCTCCTCGCGCTGTGCCTCGAGACTGCCGAGCACGAACGACTCGATCTCCTGGGCGTTCACCGTCGAGCCGATCTCGAAGCCGACGCCGCCGACGAGGGTTCCGTAGAGCTCGCCGAGCGTCGCTCCGGCGTCTGCGACGTCGGCGTCGCGCGCGGAGATCATGTCGAGGAGCGCGCCGCCGTCCCCCACGTCGCCCGTCGCGGACGCCGCGAGCAGTCGCGGGTCGTCGCGCAGCTCGGCCCGCACGTCGATCGACGCCGCGTCATCGCCGACCATGAACGAGTTGAGCCCGAACGCGACGAGCACGTCGCTCGTGTCGCCGTCCGCGACCATCGTCGCGGAGAAGGCGTCGCCGTCGCTGGCGCTCACGTCTCCAACGGTGAACGACACGGAGACTCCGTCGAGGACGAGGATGTCGGTGCCGGGCGCGTAGCCCTCGCCGACGTCGAGCGTGGCGATGACCGCGCCGGCCGCGTTCTTCACCGCGACCTCGAGGCCCGGCGTCGTGCCGATCGTCCCGTCGCCGAGCGGCTCGAACGTCCACTGCTCGTTCGTGTCACCGCCGTAGGTACCGGTCATCGCGACTTCGACGCCGAGGTCCTGCCCGGTGAACGTCCCGGCCGCGAGACCGAGCGGCGCGAGCGCCGACCCGCCGACGATCTGGAAGCTCTCGGCGGCGCCTTCGGCGACGGTCTGGATCGCGAGACGTCCGCCCACGGCGACCGCGCGCAGTCCGTTCGCGTTCATGTCGGCATTCGCGTTCAGGACGCCCGCGATCTCCTCGGCCGTCGGAGATCCCGCGGCGTCGAACGGCGCGGGGTCGATCGTGACGCTGAACGCCGAGACGGGGCCGACCATGTCGAGCTGGACGATAGAACCCATCGAGAACGGCTCGAGCGCCGAGCCCGTCGTCGACGCGCGCGCCCCGCCGAACGTCCCCGCGTCGTCGGGCGTTCCGTCGAGCGGCCTTCCGAAGTGGAAGCGCACGCCGGCGTCCGCGTCGATCGAGAGGCGGCCCGATCCGTCGATCCGCGCCGACAGTCCGTCGATGTCGTTGAGTTCGCGGGCGAACGCCGCGACCGTGGTGCGAAGAGGATCGATCTCGATGCGGCGGGTCCGGAGGTCGCCCGTCGCGTCGTCGATCGTGTGGACGAACAGCTCTCCCGAGCGCACCTCGAACGGCAGACCGACGTCCCGGAGCAGCACGTCGCCGACCTCTCCGTCGCCGTCGAGGTCCTGCAGCGCGTTCTCGGCGACGAGCCGCTGGAACCCCCCGTCGAGGGGCACGCCGGTCGAGTGGGCGCGGTTGAGCTCGAGGACGATCGAGCGCGCGTAGCTGTCGAGTCCGCTCGCGACGTCGCGCACGAAGCGCTCGGAGAACGCGATCAGTCCCGCGAGCTCACCGCCGCCCGCCTCGATCGGATGCTCGTCGCCCTCCATGCGGAGGACGATCTCGCCGTCCGCGCCGGTCTCGACCTCGAGTGAGCGGTGCGACTGCGAGCCGACGAGAAGTCGGCCGTCGACCTGCACGAGGATCGCGCCCTGCGCGTTCTCGCGGACCTCGATGTCGATGTGCTTCGCGAGGTCGCGGACCGCGAGCTCGCGTCGATCGCGCAGATCGTTGGCGACGGTCGCACCCTCCGCCTCGACGCGCACGATCTCGCCGTTGAGCTCGACGATCCGCGCCGCGAGGACGTCGACGTCCTCGACGATCGCGCGCGCCTTGA
This sequence comes from Planctomycetota bacterium, assembly GCA_039200205.1. Lineage (GTDB taxonomy): Bacteria > Planctomycetota > UBA1135 > UBA1135 > Saltatorellus. Next base: position 13,237 of record JBCCSK010000095.1, on the reverse strand, counting down.
CCTGGGAGTCGCGCTGCAGCTGGTCGACCTCGCCGGTGATCTGGTGGAAGCGTCGCACGAGGTCGTCGGTCGACTGGACGACCCCGTTCCGTGCGACCGCGTCCTCGGGGCTCGCCGAGAGCGACGACAGGCTCGAGAAGAGGCCGTCGAGGAGCCCGCCGAGTCCGTTCTCGCCGGGCTCGTCGAACAGCGCCTCGACGCTGCGCATCTCGGTCAGCTGTGCGCCGAGCCGGTGCAGCGACGACGTCTGCCGGACGACCCTGGCGTTCAGCAGATCGTCGACCGAGCGCACGACGGCGTCGCCCTGGACGCCGTGGCCGAGCTGCAGCCCGCGCAGGTTGAGCGGACGCGCGCTCGACGTGAGGAGCCGCTGGCGGCTGAAGCCCTCCGTGTTCGCGTTCGCGACGTTGTGGCCGATCGTGTCGAGGGCCGCCTGCGACGTCAGGAGCGCGCGCAGCCCGATGTTGGTCGAGAGTCCCACGTCAGACCTCCGCGTCGATCAGGCTCCCGCCCGCGTGAACGTCCTCGCCGTCCTCCTGGCCGAGGACGACCTGGAGCAGGTCGCGTGCGACCTGACGGTGCAGTCGGACGAGCGTCGCGACGCGACGTCCGCGCCGATCGACTTCGTCCGCGAACTCGCGCAGCCGCTCGCGGTCCTGCGCGAGGGCCGTACCCCTGTCTCCCGCGCGCAGGACGACGCTGCCGAGCGTCGTCGCGAACGGCGGAACGCCGAGGACGCCCGCCACGCCGCTGAGCGCCCTGTCACGACGCGCGGTGCGCGCCGGTGCGCCGCCGAGCTCGGCCTGGAGGTCCGCGGTCGCACGCGTGAACTCGTCGCTGGACGGCCTGCGCACGCTGCTCTCCTGTCGGTCGAGGATCTCCGCGATCCGTTCGTGCGCCGCGATGTCTTCGCGGACCGAGGCGACGAGGCGATGGAGTGCCCGCTCGAGATCCGCGCTCATTCGCCCGCCTCCTTCTCTGCCGCCTGCTGCCTGAGCATCGCCTCGCGCACCTGTTCACCGACGCCGATCGCGCCGTTCGCCGCGATCGCGCCGCCGAGCTCCTCGTCGAACCAGCCCGCGAAGGTGTCGGCGCCGGGACCGGAGCCGAAGAACCCCTCGCCCAGGCCCTTCCGCATCTCGGCGACGAGGAGCGTCGCGAAGAGCGCCTCCATCTCGCGCGCGGCGACGTCGGGCTTCGAATCGCCGCTCGCGCGCTGAAGGCGCGAGACCCGTCCGGCGAGGAGGTCGCCGCTCACCGCGGCCGTTCTCTCGATCGCACCGTCCATCACATCCTCCGGAGCTCGGCGATCAGGAGGCCGCCGCTGACGAGCGACTCCATGATCGCGATCATGTCCCGCGGCGTCGCGCCGAGCACGTTGAGCACCTCGACGACCTCTTCGAGCTTGGTCGCTCCGCCCATCAGGACGAGCGGCGCATCTCCCTCGACGACGTCGAGCGCCGTGCGAGGAACCTCGACGGTCTGGCCGAGCGAGAAGGGGCCGGGCTGGCTGACCTCCGGCGTCTCGGCGATCGTCACGACGATCGACCCGTGCTGGATGGCGCCGGGGCGGAGGCGAACGTTGCCGCCCATCACGATGACGCCCGTGCGCTCGTTGATCACGACGCGCGCGAGGTTGTCCGTCTCGACCTCGATGTCGAGCGCGCGATCGAGGTACGCCACGATCTGGTCGTCGCGCACTCCCTCCAGGACGGTCATGCGCACCGTGCGGCCGTCGGGCATCACGACGGCCGTGTTCGGGTAGAGGCGGTTGATCGAGTCCGCGATGCGGACGGTGTTGCCGAAGCTCCCCTGGCCGTTCTTGGCATCGAGATAGATGAACCCGTGCTCGGACACGACGCTCGTCCGGACCTCGCGCTCGACCTTGCCGCCGCTCGCGAGCGTGCCGACCGTCACGTGATTCTTGCGCGCCGTCGCCGCGCTGCCGGCGGCGGCGAAGCCGCCGACCGTGACAGGACCCGCGGCGGTCGCGAAGACGATCCGGCCGGTGATATCGGTCAGCTCGGTGATCCCGAGCACGCCGCCGACGAGGCTCTCTGCGTCACCGATCGCCGACACGCGAACGTCGAGCCGCTGCCCCGGCTTGGCGCCGGGCGGGATCGTCCCCTCGACGCGAACGACGGCGATGTTGGCGGTCGTCAGGAGCGCGGGGTCGATGTTGATGTTCTGGGCGAGCAGCGTGTTGGCCAGCAGCTGCGTCGCGAGCGCGCCAGAGTCGCCCGTGCCGGCGAGGCCGGTCACGAGTCCGAACCCGATCACCTGGTTGTCCTCGATCCCGCGAACGCCGACGAGGCTGCGGATGGGCGACATCACGCGACTCTCGTAGTCGCCGCCCGTCCGTGAGATCGGTCGGACGCGCGCCGTGCGGCGGAACCGCGAGCGGCTCGTGCCGTCCGGCTGATCCGGGGCCTCGACGGCGGGCAGGAGCGGCGCGACGGGGCGCGGCGTCACGTCGTCCGCGCGCCGCGTCGTGTCCTCCTGGACCGGCGCGGCGGCGAAGAGCGTCAGTGCGTAGGCAGCGAGCAGCATCAGAAGGGCCAGAGAGCGTCGATGGCGATGTGGAACCACTTGGCGAGTCCGCGGCGCTCGGTGGCGTTGGTCAGCGGACCGCTGCCGGCGTAGGAGACGTACGCGTCGGCGACGAGCTCGGACTGGACCGTGTTGTTCCGCTCGACGTCGAAGCGCCGGACGATCCCGCGGAACTCCAGCACCTTGCGCTCGGTGTCGATCCGGATCTCGCGGCGCCCCTCGACGACCAGGTTGCCGTTCGGCAGGAGGTCGATCACCATCGCCGTCAGGCGCGCCTCGAACTCGCCGCGCTTCTCGTAGTTCGCGATCCCCCCGAACAGGTCTGTCTTCTGGCTGCGGACGTTCGGCAGCGTGTTGAACGCGTCGGGCGCGACGTCGAAGTCGAGCAGCCGGTAGTTGAGGTCGCTGTTCTTCTCGAGGTCCGTGCGCTCTTCGTTGCGCAGGTCCTGGTTCTCGCGGATCACGATCGTCAGGAGATCTCCGACGCGGCTCGCCGTCTTGTCGGCGATCGGCGACACCGGCCCGAGCGTGGGGTCGTAGATCGAGCCGCGGCGCTGGGCGGCGGCGTCGGCGCCGAGCGCAGCGAGCGCGAGCGCGAGGAGGGCGGTCTTGCGGATCATCGGATCTTCACCTCGAGGGTCTGGCGGCCGCGGACGACGGCGACGAGCTCGCGCCCGGTCGAGCGGAGGACGACGGCGACACGTTCACCCATGCGGCCGTCGGCGGCGGCGACGCCGACGTCGGTCACGGAGACCGGCCCGCGCACGATGCGCACGGTCACCGGATCGCCGCGGTGGACGACCACTTCGCGGCGCACGTCGGACTCGAACACGGCGGCGCCGGCGGCGAGCGGCTCGAGCGCGATCGCGCCGATGAGCTCGTCCCTCCGGAGCGCGTGCAGTCCGCCGGCGTCGCCGACGGGCGTCCGCTTCTCTTCGAAGAGCCCGGGATGGAGCTCCTCGCCGGGGTGCACGGCGCGCCGCAGGACGGCCGTGCGCTTCCAGACGGAGACGCGGAACGTCGTGTGCAGCGTCCTGTAGAGGTTCCCGCCGACCCACACTTCGACGGGAACGGTGCGCAGTCCGGGGACGACGCGCGTGGAATCGAGCGGGACGCGGATCTCGACCGCGCCCTCGCCGTGCGGCACCTCGAGGTCGGGGAACGACCCTTCCGGCTTCGCCTCGGCGTCGAGGCCAATGAGCGAAGCTCGCACGGCCTTGGTCGCCTCGGCTCGGATCCGCTCGCCGCCGACCGTCTCGGTCGCCGACACGACGCGGCAGCGAGGGGCGCCCGTGACGGTGATGTCGATGCCCGGCAGGGACTGCCGCAGCGACGCCTCGACGAGGCCCGCGCGGAGCGTCCGGTGGTAGCCCGGCGCGGGCGCGTAGCCGAGCGACGCGCGCCCGACGCGCGCGATCGTCTCGGCGTCGGCGCCCTTGACCTCGCAGATCTCCGCGACGGAGATCTCGAGGCCGACGGCGGTCGCGTTCGACGGCAGCTCGACGGTGACGTCGCCGGCCGCGAGGAGAGTGAGCGTGGCGAGGAGCATCATCGTTCAGCGAACGAGCTGGTTGACCTGCTGGAGCATTTCGTCGGACACGCGGATCGCGCGGCTGTTCACCTCGTAGTTGCGCTGCGCGACGATCAGCGACACGAGCTCGTCGATGGTCTCGACGTTCGAACGCTCGAGGTATCCCTGGCGGATCGTGCCCGCGCGCTGGAGGCCGGGCTGGCGCGCCTGGGGCGGTCCGGACGAGAGGGTCGGCGCGTACTGGTTGCCGCCCATCGCCTTGAGTCCCGTCGGGTTGGCGAAGATGTGCAGGCGGAGCGTTCCGATCTGCTCCTGGATGTTCTGCTCGCCGAGCGAGAAGACCTGACCGTCGGGCGCGATCGAGATTCCCTGGCTGTCGAACGGGATGCGGATCTGCTCGGTGAGCAGGAATCCCTCGGCCGTGACGAGTCGGCCGTTCGCGTCCTGGCGGAACGTGCCGTTGCGCGTGTAGCGCCGCTCGCCGTTGGGGAGCTGGATCTCGAAGAACCCCTCGCCCTCGACGCCTAGGTCGAGCTGGTTGCCCGTCAGCTCCAGGACGCCCTGGAGCATCATCTTGCGCGAACCGGAGACCTCCGTTCCCGAGCCGATCTGCAGGCCCGTCACGTCGTTCTGGTTGTTCGCGAGCGGCAGGCCGGGCTCGCGGTAGGTCTGGTACAGCAGGGAGCGGAACGACAGGCGGCTCCGCTTGAAGCCGGACGTGTTCACGTTCGCGATGTTGTTCGCGATCGTGTCGACCTGGAATTGCTGGGCCTTCATGCCGGAGGCCGCGGTGTAGAGCGAACGAATCATCGTCTCGTGGATCAGCGGTGCAGGCGCTGGTAGCTCTGGTCGATCGTGCGGAACGCCTGGGCCGCCGAGTCGAATGCGCGCTGCGCGGCGATGAGCTCGACGAGCTCGTCCATCGTTTGGGTGTTGGCGCGCTCCTGGAAACCCTGGTGCACGACCGCGTCGGACTCGCGCAGCTCGGTGCCCGGATCGACCCGGTAGCCGCCCGCGTCGTCGGGCTGGAGCGCGTCCGAGCTCGCGACGTCGACGATCCGGATGCGGCCGACCCGGCGACCGCCCTGGACGACGTTGCCAGCGCCGTCGAACTCGATCTTGCCCGCGCCGAAGTCGAGGACTCCGCGCGGACCGTCCCACTGGACGGGACGGCCGTCCGAGGCCACGAGGACCCCGTCCTGCGTGACGCTGAACGTGCCCTGACGGCTCAGCGCGGCGCCCTCGGGACCCTCGAGCACGAAGAAGCCCGGTCCGTCGAGGGCGAGGTCGAGCGGCTCACCGGTGCGCTCGAGGACGCCCTGCGTGAGGTCGATGCGCGTCGAGGTCACGACCTGCTCGTGCGGCGCGTGGCGCGCCCAGTCGGTCGACCCGTGGGCGACGTGCATCATCCGCTTGAAGCCGGTCGAACCGACGTTCGCGATGTTCGAACTGATGACCTCGACGCGCTGCTCGTTCGCGCGCATCGCGGCCACGGTCCGGTAGAGCCCGACGTTCATGAGGGCACATGAGCAAGGCACCTGCCAAGTGCTCTCCGGGTCCGCTGAGGGACTCCGGACCGGAAGCACTTTCCGGGTTCCGTCAGCGAGCGCCGGAATCCGTTGCCGGGGAGCGCGTCAGGGTCGCCAGCCGGAAGCCCGAGGGGGACGGCTCACACGCGGCGCCCTCGGCATCGATCAGGTCGACGCGGAACCCCCGCGCCTCGGCTCGCCGAACGAACCCGGGAAGACGCGTCCGACCTGGATCGGCGAACAGCGCCCGGCCCTCGGCCGCCAGACAGCCATCGACGACCTCGAGCAGCGGACCGTGCAGCTTGGCCTCGTACGCGACGTCGCAGCCGAGGACGAGGTCGAACGCACCGTCGAGCACGCCCTCCGGGCGGTGCCAGTCGAGCTCCACGATGCGGGCGTCGTCGAGCCCGTTGAGGGCCGCGTTCGCGCGCAGCGCCTCCAGCGCGAGGGGGTCGTGATCCGTGAGGGTCAGATCGACCGGACCGTCGGCCAGGAGTGCCGCAGCGATCCCCACGAGCCCGAGACCGGCGCCGAGCTCGAGCACGCGCGCGCCGCTGGGGGACGGACGATCCGCGAGCCGCTCGACGACGAGCGGCGCCGAGTCCCAGACCCACGCCCAGTACGGCATCGAGTCGTTGAAGCGGTTGCGCTCGATGACGTCCGCGTCGTCGAGGAGCCCTTCGGGCGTGCGGGGAACGTGGAGCCGGAGCGATCCGGCCCCGCGGAGGGGGAACGACTGGATCTCCCAGCCGCCTTCGATCTCGGGAAGCATGGCCGTGCGCGGGCGGGCCGCGCACGGTAGCACGCTGTTCGAATCAGACGAGGTTGACCGTCTCGGCGAGGACCTCGTCCTGGGCCGACACCACGCGCGCGTTGGCCTGGTAGCCGCGCTGCGCCTCGATCAAGCGGACGAACTGCTCGGCGGTGTCGACGTTCGAGTTCTCGAGCGCGCCCGACACGATCGCGCCCGCGCCGCGGCCGTCGCCCACGCCGAAGCGGGGCTCGCCGGAGTTCGGGGTCGCCTCGAACATGCTGCCGCCCGACGCGCGCAGGCCGCCCTCGTTCTGGAACGTGACGACGCCGAGCTGTCCGAGCTCGCGCGTCTGGCCGTTCGAGTAGAAGCCGTCGATGCGGCCGTTTCGCGTCACGAAGATGTTCGCGAGCTCGCCGTCGCCGAAGCCGTTCTGGTCGAAGACGTAGGCCGACGCGTCGCTGCCGAACTGCGTCAGGCCCTCGATCGAGCCGTCCGACCCGAGGTCGATCGAGACGGTCTGCTCGGGCTGGCCCGTGAACTTCACCCGGAGGCGCGAGTCGACGGAGCCGAGGCCGGTCGGCGAACCGTCCGGAGAGAACGCGATGCCGGTGATCGGCGTGTCGACGCCGCCCTGGGCGATCTCGCCCGAGCCCTCGTCGATCTCCGCGAAGAGGTTCCAGGTCAGGTCCGCCTGACGCTCGTAGCGCAGCGTGACCGTGTGCGCGACGCCGGCGGCGTCGTAGACCTCGGTCGAGGTCGTGACCGTGTCGGGTCCGGTGCCCTCGGTCGTGACCGAGAGAGCGTAGCCGATCCAGTCGCTGCGGCCCGCGTTGGCCGGGTCGTCGGAGACCGAGAGGAGGAGGTTCGCCTCGCCCGGCGTCTGCGCGGTGAGCGCCAGACGACCCGATCCGTCGACCGTCACCTCGGCGTCCTGGAAGCGGTCGTTCAGGAAGTCGACGAGGTCCTGCAGCGTCGTTCCGTCCGCGCCCGCGCCATACGTGAAGGTCGCGCTGATCGGCGTCCCGTCGGTGTCCTCGCCGAGGACCTCCAGGCGATCGCCGTCCGCGTAGGCGGCGACGTTCCCCGTCAGGCCGTTGAGCGGGACGTTCGAGAGGTCGCTCGGGATCTGCGACTCCGAGCCGGTCGACAGCGACGTCGACATGCCGATGAGCTGCGCGAGGTCGCCTCCGCCCGCGGGCGGGTTGACGTCGAGCGTGGTCGCGGCGCCCTGCCTCTCGGTCTCGACGACGATCTCGCCGGTCACCGAGTCGATCGATGCGACGACGTCCTGGAGCGCGTTGATCGCCGCGGTGATCGCAGACGCGGACACGTCGCCGGTCGCGGGGTCGCTGGAGACGACGACCTGCTGCGGCGCACCGCCGTTCGCGATGATCTCCATCGCGACGACGTCGCCGGGCGCGCCACCGATCGACGAGACGTTGTAGGTCGGCCCCGTTCCGGAGCTCCGCTTCTCGGCGGGCGTCCCGAGCAGGAACGGAGAGTTCGCGGCCAGCGACTCGGCGAGCGGACCCTCGACGACGGCGGGCAGGTTCCCCTTCACGGTCACCTCGCTCGTGACCTGCGGCGGAAACAGCGACGTCACGTCGAGGCTGATCGGCAGGCCGTTCGGATCGAGGACGCGAGCGCCGCTCCCCTGGTCGACGAGCGACTGATTCGCGTCGATGCCGAACGTCCCGACGCGCGTGTAGCTGCGGTTCTGGGGCGTTTGGAGGGCGAAGAACCCACCTCCTTCGAGCGCCAGGTCGAACACGCGACCGGTGTCGGTCAGTGCGCCCTGGGTGAACGTCTTGTCGATGCTCGCGACGCCGACGCCGAACCCGACCTGCATCGGGTCGATCCCGCCGCGCTCCGCCTGCGGCGCGCTCGCGAAGCGGTAGTCGCGGGCGAAGTTGTCGGCGAACACGGCGCGGCTGCGCTTGTAGCCCGGCGTGTTCTGGTTGGCGAGGTTGTTGCCGATGACGTCGATCCACTGCTGGTGCGTGCGCATCCCAGACAGGGCGCTGTAGAAGGAGGAGGGCATCTCTTCGGTGTCGCTGCGCGGGGGTCTTCGGTATCGCTGAGTGGGGGGATGGTGGCTGGATCAGTTCTCGTCGTCGGTCTCGTCGTCGCCGGTCTCGCCGCCGCCGTCGACGTCACTGAGGACCTCGGCGACCTGGACGAGCGGGACGTCGACGCCGTCGATCGAGAGGAACACGAGTCCGTCCTCGATCTTGGCGGAGCTGACCTGGCCCTCGACGCGCTGGCCCGTCTCCGGGTCGACGTAGCCGACGCGCTTGTCGACGAGGAGGCTCGCGCCCGTCAGCTGCTCGACGAGCGCGTTCCCCTGCTGGAGGCGCGCGAGGCCGACGAGGTTCTCGTTGACGAGCTCCATCTGCTCCAGCGACGAGAACTGCGCGAGCTGAGCCGCGAGCTCCTCGTTCGTCTGGGGCGAGAGGGGGTCCTGGTTGCGCAGCTGCGTCACGAGCAGCTGGGTGAAGGCGTCCTTGTCGAGCGTCTGCGCCGACTGGGCGGCGGCGAGGCTCTGCTGGGCGTCCTGGAGTCCGATTCCTTGGATCATCACGTGTCTCCGTCAGGCGACGAGGTCGACTCCGCCGTCGGCGGAGCGCAGGCCGAGTGCGCGTACGACGGCCTCCGGGGCCACCGTCGCGTGAGCGTTCGTTCGGGAGTGAGCCGACTCGCCGTGACGCGCGTCGCGGTCGCCGCGACCTTCGCCGTCGTTGCGCGGGTCGCGGTTCGCGTCACCGAGGAGCTCGAGGCGCAGCTCGACCTCTTCCGTGCCGTCGCGCGCGAGCCACGCGCGAAGCTCCGGCGCGTGGGCCTCGAGCACCGCGAGCGTCTCGGGCGACTCGGCGCCGATGAGCGCGGTGACGCTCGCACCCTCCGTCCGCACGTGCATGCGGATCCGACCGAGGTCGCCGGGGCGCAGCTCGATCGTCGCCTCTCGATCGCCGCTCTGGATGCGGACGCGCAGCTGCTCGAGGACGGCCTCCGCTCGCTGCACGTCGGCAGACCGTGCGCTGGACGCCGTGGCTGCGGGCGCCGATGCGCCGGACGCGCTCGTGGTCGGACGCGCGGTTGCGGGCGTCACGAGTCCCGTCGCTCCGCTGGAGCGTCCGCCGGCGAGGGCGACCGGGACCGGCGCGACGGGGCCTCGGTTCGCCTGGATCACAGGCTGAGCCGCGAGCGCGGAGGCTGGCGCACTCGCCGTGACGGCGAGCGTTGCCTGCGGGCCGAACGGCGCGGCGTAGATCGCCGCGGCCGAAGATTCAGCCTCGTTCGCCGTCTGTGCCGCGCTCTCGGGCGCTCGCGGTGCGACGTCGCTGGACCCGGCGGAGGTCTCCGGCGCCGTTCGCGGCGCGGGCTCGCTCTGAACCGAAGGACGCTCCGAGCCCGTCTGTTCGCTCTCGCGCGCGGCGCGACGCGCCGTCAGGTCGCGATCGGCAGCGCGGCGCTCGTCGCGAACGACGTCGCCCTCGCGCGCAGCGGGCGCACGCTCCGGCACCGCGTCGGCCGCGTCGGTCCTGCCACCGCGGATCCGCGCGGCGAGACGATCGACCGCGAGGTCGCGCGTCCCTTCCGACGGGCGGGGGAACTCGAAGGGGACGGACGACCGCTCCGTGCCGAGCGGCCGTCCTCCTGACTCCGTGGACCGGAGGCCGAGATGAGACGTCAGGGGCTCCATCGCCAGTCGACGAGCAAGGCCGGTGCCAACCGCCGCGACGACGCCTCACGCGCGCCAGGGGCCCGGTACGGACGAACGACTTTCCGGGCTCAGGAAAGCGATGACGTCATCGGCTTCCGAACGTCGGTCGCTCCGTCGTCGTGCCCGACGACCAGCGTGTGCGCGAGCCCGATGAAGAGGCCGGACTCGACGACGCCGGGGATCCGGTCGAGCGCGAGCTCCAGCGCCGACGGGTCGTCGATCCCGCTCGCGAAGTGCACGTCGAGGATCTCATTGCCGTTGTCCGTGAGCGTCGCTCGGTCGCCCTCGCCGCGCCGCACGCTCGGTTCGCCTCCGAGGAGGCGTACCGCTCGCTCGACCGTCGCACGTGCGAACGGAACGACCTCGACGGGGAGGTCGAAGGTCGTGCCGAGCGTGTCGACGACCTTGTTCGGCCCGACGACGATCACGACGTGCTCCGAGACGGAAGCGACGACCTTCTCGCGCAGGAGCGCTCCGCCTCCGCCCTTGATCATCGAGAAGCGCGGGTCGATCTCGTCCGCGCCGTCGATCGTGACGTCGAGTCGCTCGACGTCGTCGAGCGTCGACAGCGGGATCCCGAGCTCGCGCGCCTTGTTCTCGGTGTCGATGGAGGTCGGAACGCAGACGATCTCGAGGCCCTCGTCGCGAACGCGCTCGCCGAGGCGCTCGAGGAGGAAGAAGACCGTCGAGCCCGTCCCGAGTCCGACGCGCTGGCCCGAGGTGACGAACTCGGCGGCTCGATAGCCCGCGGCCCTCTTCGATGAGCTCATGCGCCCACGTTAGCGCCCGACGAGACGCGCGGCGATCATCGCGCTGCCGCTCGGCGCGATCGCGCCCCGCGCCGCGGCAGCCAGCGCGGCGTCGATGTCAGCGCGCTGCTCGGGCCCGATGTCGACGCCGGCGGAGCTGACCCGGACGAGCGCCTCGATCTCGTCCGCGGGGAGAGGCGTCAGCAGCGCATGGATCCGTATCTCGACCTCCGCGGTGTCGGGCAGGAGTGCGGCAATGCGCTCCGGGGAAAGATCCGGTCCGTGGACGGCGCCGCGGGCGCGATCGAGGGCGCGAAGCGCGCGCTCCAACCGGGCGTTCGCGTCATGCATCGCGACCCCGGCGAGCGAGATCGGCTCGGCGATGAGCACGCCCTCACGCGCGAGACGAAGCGCCTCCTGGAGAGCTGCCTCGGGACGCTCGAGGTGGTGGAGGACGTGTCGGAGCGTCACCCATCCGACGCTCGCGTCGGGTCGCGCGACCCGGTATGCGCTTCCCATCGCGACCGAGCGTCCGAGCGCAGTCGCTGTCGCGTGGCGGTCCGGGTCGGCCTCGATTCCCTCGGCGTCGATGCCACGGGCGCCGAGCGCTTCGACGAGTTCCCCACGCCCCGCGCCGAGGTCGAGGACATTTTCTGCTCCGAGTTCGACGAGCCAATCGAGGAACGCGGAGCGCAGGCGGGAGCGGTGGGCGTCGAGCGTCGGCTGCACGGAGCCCATCTTGGACGGAACGGTCGCGCACGAGTAGGGTCGCCCCCCCATGACCTCTTCAACCCGCGCCGCGCTCGGAGCCCTCGTCCTCGTCGCCTCGGCGGCAGGCGCATTCGCCCAGGAGGCAGAGACCGCGAGCGCGCGGCCGAACATCCTCTTCGTGTTCAGCGACGATCACGCGCCGCACGCCATCGGCGCGTACGGAGGAGCCCTGGCGGCGGTCGACCCGACGCCGCGCATCGATCAGCTCGCGAGCGAGGGGATGCTCTTCCGCAACTCGTTCTGCACGAACTCGATCTGCGGTCCGAGTCGCGCCGTGATCCTGACGGGCAAGCACAGCCACCTGAACGGCTTCCGCCGCAACGGCGATCGCTTCGACGGGTCCCAGCCGACGTTCCCGAAGATGATGCGCGCGGCCGGCTACCGCACGGCGATGATCGGCAAGTGGCACCTGGGCAGCGACCCCGAGGGCTTCGACCACTGGGAGGTCCTGCCCGGGCAGGGCATGTACTACAACCCGGTCCTGCGCACGGCCGAGGGCAAGCGCACGTACGAGGGGCACTGCACGGACATCGTCACGACGCTCGCCGTCGAGTGGCTGGAGACGACGCTCTCCAGCGACGAGCCGTGGATGCTGATGTGTCAGCACAAGGCGCCGCATCGGACGTGGATGCCGGCCGCGCGGCACCTCGACCTGTACGACGAGATCGATCTTCCGGTGCCTGCGACGCTCTTCGACGAACACGAGGACGACGCGAGCGGGGCGCTCGCGTCGGAGATGTCGATCGCGGACCACATGTACCTGTTCTACGACCTGTTCGTGCCGCCGACCGAAGGCGACGCGGACACGGGCGGATCGCTCGACGCATCCGGCGCACGGAACCTCGACCGGATGTCGGCCGAGCAGCGCGAGCTGTGGGACGCGGCGTACGGCCCGCGGAACGAAGCCTTCCGCGCGAGCGGTCTCACCGGCGAGGAGCTCGTGCGCTGGAAGTACCAGCGGTATGTGAAGAACTACCTGCGCTGCGTGCGCGGAGTCGACGAGAGCGTCGGCCAGCTGGTCGACTGGCTCGCGGAAAAGGGCCTCGATCAGAACACGATCGTGATCTACGCGTCGGACCAGGGCTTCTACCTGGGCGACCACGGCTGGTACGACAAGCGCTGGATGTACGAGGAGTCGCTGCGCATGCCGTTCATCGTTCGCTGGCCGGGAGTGGTCGAGCCGGGAACCGTCTCCGACGCGATGATCCAGAACCTCGACTACGCGCCGACGTTCCTCGACGTCGCCGGCGCGAGCGTTCCTGACGACATGCAGGGACGGTCGCTCGTCCCGCTGTTCTGGGGCGCACAGCCGGAGGATTGGCGGGACGCGATCTACTACCGGTACCACGAGTTCCCGGGCCCGCACCAGGTCGCGAAGCACTACGGGGTCAGGACGGATCGCTACAAGCTGATCCGCTTTCCCGAGCTCGACGAGTGGGAGCTCTTCGACCTCCAGACCGATCCGGACGAGCTGACGAACCTGTTCGGTCGACCCGAGCACATGGGTGTCGTCGCCGAGCTCGCCGTGCGTCTCGGTGAGCTGAAGAGAGTGGCGAGAGACTTGGACTGAGGGCGAGCGACCCTAACCCACTGGCTTGGAGCGTACGCGGCTCCTCGGCGGCTCCGCCG
>JBCCSK010000094.1:0-18077 GCA_039200205.1 Planctomycetota bacterium | reverse complement strand
CTGTCTCGCGGTGACCCGGGGTCGAACCCGAACCCAGGTCACCCCATGGAATCCCGCTCGCTCCCCGATCCTCGCCTCGACGCCACGCTCGCCGCCGACGTCGCCCAGCACGGCGCCTTCCTTCGGGCGCTCGCGCGCCGTCTGTGCGGGGACGCATCCGCCGCAGACGATCTTGTCCAGGAGACGTGGATCGACGCATGGCGCGCCGGCCGACCGGCTTCGCGCGGCTGGCTCGCGACGGTGCTGCGCCGCAAGGCAAGCAATGCCACCCGTACCTCGACGCGCCGGCGCGTTCGCGAGAGCCGGTCGGCCCCGAGCGAGGCCGTCGGTGACGCTGCGGCGCCGCTGGAGGAGATCGAGTTCGCCGAGCAGCTCCTCGGTGCCGTGCGCGCGCTCCCCGAACCGTACCGGAGCACCGTGTTCCTGCGCTACTACGAAGGCCTCGCTCCGGCCGCGATCGCCGAACGGACGGAGACAGAGCTCTCGACCGTCAAGACGCGACTCGCGCGGGCGATCGAGAGGCTCCGTGCGCGCCTCGACGAGGGCTCCAGCGGCCGACAGTCGGCGTGGATGGCATCCGCGGCGTCGCTCGCGGAAATCGAGCGCACGACGGTCGCCGCGAAGACGGGCGTTGCATTCGCGCCGATCGCGGCCGTGGGCGCAGTTGCAGCGGTGGGAGCGCTCGCGTGGTGGCTCGTCGGCGAATCCAACGCTGACGGAGTCGCGAGCGCATCAGGGGAGTCGATCGTCCGCGTCGAGTCCGACGTGGAAGACTCATCGCTTCCCTCCGCCGTCGCTGGACTCTCTGCACAGGAAGCGGCGGATGAGCGGACTCCACTCGTAGCGACCAGTCGTATTGGAATCGTCGAGAACCTGACGGCAGAAGGTCCGGTCCCCGCGGCCAACGTGACGGTGATCGTCGAGACGAAGGAGGCGAGTGGCCCGGATCTCAGGACGGTGGACGGCCTCGGAACGGCGCGCCCTCGTCGCGCTGCTGGAACCTTCGAGGTGCAGACCGATGAGCACGGCCGGTTCGACGTCGGTGAAGCCGAAGTCCTCACGGTCAAGCACGACGAAACGTATCGACACGCGCGCTGGCGATCGGACGGTGAAGGGACGAACGCTGACGAGATCCGGCTCGTTCGCATTCCCCACGGAACCCTGCGCGGCGTCGTCACCGATCTCAGCGGATCTCCGGTCGAGGGAGCAGCGGTCACGGCCACGACCTGGAACGGAGAGGTCGCGCGCGAGGCGAGGACCGACGCAGACGGGGCGTTCTCGTTCGAGCACCACCGGCACGGTCCCGCGCTCGACGTCACGCTCGACGGGTGGACTCTCGCGGGCACGCAGAAGCTCGTTCCGCTCGACTCGGGCGGCTGGGAGCCGACCGAGTTCGTGCTCGCCCGGTCGGGTCGACTGATCGTCGAGTTCGAGTCCGATCCAGGCTCCGAGATGGTCCGAGGTGCCATGGCGATTCCTCTCCCGTGCGAAGTCCCGCTCGACGAAGCGGACTTCATCCGCTCCATGCGGGAAGTAATCGCGGAGACGAATGAACCGGTCCAGCTCACGGCGCTTCCCGTCGGACAGAAGCTCCTTGTGGTGGTCGGCCCGAGCCACACGGCCTTCGCGAGCATCGCGGACGGAGTCCTGGTTCCGACCTACGGCCACGTTCCTGACGCGGACCCCATCGTCATTCCGGAGAGCGGCTCGCTCGTCGTCCGCGCACCTCGCGAGCGGTCCGAGCTCATCGAAGCGCGCGTCGTCGACGGCGCGAACGAGCCGGTCGAAGGCGCAGATGTCGTCCTGACGGGGCCCGCGCGGGAGAACATGGGACTCGGCGAGTACTACGGTCGAGGTCAGACGGACGCCGAAGGCCGCGTCGCGATCGCCGTGCACGGCATCGGCCGAACGGGCACGTTCTTCCTGCGTGCGGCGCGTCCGAGGGATGGACGCACACGACAGCCGCGGAGGTACACGAGTCTCGCCCTCGACATGGACCGACTCTCCACCAGAGAGCTGACGCTCCAGCTCGATCAGCCGCCACTGCTCGGCGTCGTGCGGCTGCCGAAGGGCGACCTCGCTCGCACGAAGCTGCGCTTCCACCTGATCCGTCCGACCGTCGAGGGCGAGGGCACGCCGGACTTCGCCAGCGGCCTCGACGACCTCGCACACGACGGCACGTTCGAGCTCCACGGACGGCCGCCCGGCCTCTATCGCGTCACCGCGACGCACCCAGAGTTTGCGCCGACGTGCGCTGACCTCGAGCTGGGCCGGAGCGCAGCCGCGGTGATCCGACTCGACGAACCTCGTCGCGCCACGGTGGCTGTGCGTGTCGTGGCGGAGCCCGGCGTCGACATCGCGGGGCTGACGTACGCGAGCGTCTTCGCGCCAGAGGGCGCAGTGAGCAGCGCCCCGCTGCTGGACGAGGGGCCTCACCGCCGGTCGCGCGGTTCGCAGCCCGACAGGGGCCGCAGCCCGCTCGACCACGATCTCGTCGACGCGGGATGGGCCGAGGTCGTGGAGTCGCGAATGGTCGAAGAAGCGGGCGGAGAGCTCACGCTCTCGATGCGACCCGGGCTCGGGTGGATCAGCGCGAGTGGAAAGGTCGACCGAGGACCGATCGTGCCCGTCTCGACGGGCCTCGTCGTCATCCCGGAGGGCGAGTCCTCGATCACGCTAATCGTCGCCGCGACCGCGGCGGTCGAAGGACGCGTCCGTACAGACAGCGACGCCGAGCTCGGATTCCTCTGCCTCGAGTTCGTCGACGCGTCGGGCGAGCCACTGCCCGTCGGCCCGAAGCTCACCGGTCACCCCTTGACGATGGTCCCGACCAGTGCGCTGGGACGCTTCCGCGTCGACGTTCCCACCGGGGCCTACCGCGTCCGGATCGGGACGCGTGACGAGCTCGAGAGAGGTGCGCCCAGACGCACGGCCGATCTCACGGTCCCCTGCGACGAGCCGCTCGTCCTCTGAGCCGTACGATGGGCGGCGCCATGGGGCGTCGCTACCAGGAGGTCTACCCGTCCGAGCCGCTCGACCGCAGCACGGGCGCGGTGACGCCGACGGCGGGACAGCTCCTGACCCTCGAGTACTTCGAGGCCCCGCCCGGCGAGATGCCGGCCGAGGTCTACGCGCAGCACCACGTCCTCCTCAACCTGCGCGACGAGCCGCACCGCGTCGAGAACGTCCGCGACGGCGAGCACCGCGACTTCGTCCTCCACAGGAACGAGATCGTCGTGAGGCCCGCGGGCGTGCGTTCGGGCTGGCGGTGGCACGCGACGTCGCGCGTCATCGTCATCACGCTCGACCCGGGCGCGCTGCAGCGGTTCGCCCTGCACGAGCTCGGCGTCGTCATGGACCGCGCCCAGCTCCAGAGCCTGCCGCAGTTCGAGGACGAGGACATCTGCCGCGCCGGCGAGCTTCTGCTCGACGCACTCCGGAGCCGGGCCATTGGCTCGGACCTGATGTTCGAGTCGCTGGCGCGCGTCTTCCTGATCAAGCTGATCCAGCGCTACGGCGAGGCGCGCGAGACGGCGAGCGCAGCGGGCTCGAGCTTCACGGCCGAGCACTTCCGCCGGATCGTCGACCACCTCTCGGCGCACTTCGCCGAGGACGTCGCCGTCGAGGACCTCGCGCGGCTCGCGTCCTTGAGTCCCGACCACTTCTCGCGCCTCTTCCGCGAGTCGATCGGCGAGACGCCGCATCAGTTCGTGCTGAGCTTCCGGGTCGAGCGCGCGAAGGAGTACCTCCGCGATGCGGATCGGACCCTCGCCCAGGTCGCCGTCCTGTGCGGGTTCTCGGACCAGTCGCACCTGACGCGGGTCTTCAAGAAGAAGACGGGCACGACGCCCAGCGCGTTCCGCGCGGCCGCGTCCGGCTGACGCGGTCGAGCGGCCCGCGGAATCGTCCACGAGGTCCGCGGGAGCGTGCAAGAGGCGCGGGGCGGCACGGGCGATCTTCGTATCCGTCCGAGGGCAACTTCGCCCCGGTCAGCACCGGCACCCAGGCACTTCCACCCATGCAGCACGCCGCCACGGCCCTCGCAGCCGCCGCTCTCCTCGCCATGACCAACGCCACTCCGACCGAGATCCGCACCGAGCGCGTCACCTTCACCGTCGACGGGACCGAGCTCGTCGGCGTCCTCCACCTCCCCGCCGGCACCGACGCCTCCCGGCCCGCTCCGGGCGTCGTCGTCACCGGCGCCTGGACGACGATCAAGGAGCACATGGCCGGGCGCTACGCCCGCGAGCTCGCGGAGCGCGGATACGTCGCGCTCGCGTTCGACTTCCGCACCTGGGGCGAGAGCGGCGGGACGCCGCGCTCGCTCGAGTCGCCGACCCTCAAGACCGCCGACATCGTCGGCGCGGCCGAGTTCCTGCGCTCCAGGCCCGAGGTCGCGTCGGTCGGCGCGCTCGGCGTCTGCGCGTCGTCGGGCTACGTCGCACACGCCGCCGCCTCGAGCGCGGCGATCGAGTCGGTCGCTCTCGTCGCGCCGTGGCTGCACGACGCCGCGATCGTCCGCGAGGTCTACGGCGGGGACGAGGGCGTCGACGCTCTGCTCGCCACAGGACGCGCGGCCCAGGCGAAGTACGAGGCCACGGGTAAGTCGACGGTGATCCCGGCCGCGGGACCCGCCGACTCGAACGCGCTGATGCCCGGCGCCCCCTACTACACCGAGCCGGACCGTGGCGCGATCGAGGCGTGGGAGAACACGTTCGACGTGTCGTCGTGGGAAGGGTGGCTGACGTTCGACGCGTTCACCGCGGCTCCCGACGTGCGGCAGCCCCTCCTGATCGTGCACAGCGACGCCGCCGTGATTCCCGGAGGCGCGCGCCGGTTCTTCGGCATGCTGACCGGCGACCGCAGACAGCTCTGGCTCGACGATGTCTCGCAGTTCGACTTCTACGACCAGGACGAGCCGGTGCGCGAAGCGAGCGACGCCGTCGCAGCGCACTTCGCGCTGAGCCTGCGCGGCGACGCGAAGGCGGTCGCGCCCGCGGGCGATCCGGAGACCGCGTCCGTGATCAACCTCGTCTCCTCGATCACGACGGCCGTGGACCTGCGCCGCTTCGACCTCGCGCAGGACGCGTTCGCGGACGAGGTGCGCGTCGACTACACGAGCCTCTTCGGCGGAGAGGTGCAGACGACGAGCGCGGCAGACCTCGTCGGTGGCTGGAAGGCCCTGGTCCCTGGCTTCGACGTCACGCGACACGAGCTCACGAACGTCGTCGCCCATGTCGAGGGAGGTCGCGCCACCGCGACCGCCGACATCGACGCCCGGCATTGGCTGAACGGCAACCTGTGGCGACCGATCGGAACGTACCGGTGGGAGCTCGCGAAGTCGGGCAATGGCTGGCGGGTCACGGCGATGACGCTGACCGTCGTGCGCGAGATCGGCGACCGAGCCCTCGTGGCGACTGCGCAGGAGCGCGCGACCTCACGAGGGCGCTGACGGGCAATCCGATCGCCTCGATCCGGCGTCAGTGTTCAGCACAGCTCGATTGCCAACGAGGCTGGTCAGCGCCAGTCGTCCGCCCAGCGCCGCACCGCCGCCTCGCGGTCCGCGGTCAGCGCTGCGCCGACGAGGAGTCCGAGCGACGGTAGATCGACTCCCCCTCCTTGAAGGTCTCGACCACGACGAGATCGTCGAGGAGGTCGGGATCGATCGTCATCGGATTGTCGGAGAGCACGACGAAGTCGGCGAGCTTCCCGACCTCGATCGTGCCCTTCGCGTCCTCCTCGAAGTGCTGCCACGCGGGCCAGATCGTCAGCGACTTCAGCGCGTCCATGACCGACACGCAGTGCTCGGGACCGAGGACCTGGCCGGAGCGCGTCTTGCGTGTCACCGTCGCGCTCAGGACGCGCATCGAGTCGGGCAGCGCGACGGGCGCGTCGTGGTGGCTCCCGAAGATCATCCCGCGCTCGGTGAGCCAGCCGGTCGGCGAGATGTTCTCCGCGCGCTCGGGACCGAGGACGGAGTCGCGATGCCAGTCGCCCCAGTAGAAGGTGTGCATCGGGAAGAGCGACGGGAAGATCCCGAGCTCCTGCAGAGCGACGACCTGATCCTCGCGCAGCGTCTGGCCGTGGATCAGCACGGGGCGAAGGGCGGGCGTGCGGTCGGTGCTGGCAGCGCGCACTGCATCGATGAAGCGGTCGATCGCGGCGTCGCCGTTCGCGTGACAGAGGATCTGCCAGTCGTTGCCGAGCGCCCGTGCCACCGCATCGAACGTCGTCGTCTCGTCGATCGCGGCGTAGCCGCGGTAGTCCTCGGGCTGTCCCTCGGGCGCGACGTAGTAGGGCTCGCTGAGCCAGGCGGTCTTGCCCTGCGGCGATCCGTCGATCGTGAGCTTCACGCCGCCGACGCGGAAACCTCCCCGGTAGTCGCGCGACGGCTGCACGTCCTCGGTTTCCAGGATGTCCGGGTACGCGACGAGGTCGATGTCGAGCTCGCCTCGCGCGGCGACGCTCCTCATCGCATCGACGCCGGGACCGATCGAGCGTCCGTCCTGAGCCGTCGTGTAGCCGTAGGACGCGAGCAGCCTCGTGCCCTCGATGACGAGCGACTCGGCGATCGGCGCATCGAAGCGCTCGATCAGCAGGGTGAGAACCGCGAACATCGCGTACTCCTCCAGCACGCCGTTCGGTTCGTTCGAACCCTCGCGTCGACGGAAGACCCCTCCCTTCGGATCGGGCGTGGCTGCCGTGACACCGGCAATCTCCAGCGCCTTGCTGTTCGCGACGCCGAGGTGGCCCGACTGGTGGATGATGAGCACCGGCAGGTCGGACGACACGACGTCGAGCTCGTCCCGCGTCGGATGGCGGCCCTCTTCGAGCTGCGAGTCGTCGTAGCCGAAGCCGACGATCCAACCGAAGCGCTCGACGGCGCCGGCGTGCGAGTCCGCCCAATCGTTCAAGAGTGACTGAAGCGCCGCGACGCTGGCCCCCGTGCCGTCGGGCGGCGGGAGCAGATTCGCGGTCGAGGCCTGGAAGCCGATCATCTGCGCGTGCCCGTGCGAGTCGACGAAACCGGGCAGGAGCGTGCGCCCCTTCAGGTCCACTCGCCGGACGTCGTCCCCTACCGCGCCGAATACGTCGCTCTCCGACCCGACCGCGACGATGCGGCCATCTTTGACCGCGACGGCCTCGGCCGTCGGCGCGTCGTCGACGATCGTGAGCACCGGCCCGCCGAAGAGGACGAGATCGGCGTCGAGAACGGCTTGGTCGACGGCGGGTCCAGCGCACGCGGTCAGTGCGAGGACGGAGAGGAGTCGTCTCATCGGGCGGGCGTCAATAGAGGCAGAAGATCCAGGTCGTGGCGTTCGCTCTCTGGAGTATGCGTCTGATTCGCGATTCGCGGTGCGACGCAGCCAACCTAAGGCAGCTTCGAAACGTCGAGCGCGAACGCACTCAGTCCGTGGGTCACGGCGACGAGAGTCCCTGACGTCTCGTGGAGAGCGAGATCGACCACCGGCGCCGTCGGAAGGCCGCGCGAGAGCGACGCCCAGGTCTGACCGCCGTCCTTCGACGCGTAGACGCCGAGGTCGTTGCCGAGGTAGAGGATCCCCTCCGCGCGGGGATCCTCGAGCAGCACGTTCGAGGTTGCATTCGGAAGACCGTCCGCAATCGACGTCCACGTCGCGCCGAAGTCGTCGGAGCGGTAGACGTAGGGCCGGTAGTCCGCAGCGTGGATGCCCGTCATGCACACGAACACTCGCGCGAGCTGGTGACCGGAGAGTGCGACGCGCGAGAGATGGACCGCTGGCAGCCGCTCGCCGACAGCCTGCCAGTTCTCACCACCGTCGTCCGTGACCCAGACGCGCCCGCGCCCCGCGCCTGCGACGAGACGCTTCGGATCGATGCGCGACTCGACCAGGGACGTCACCGCGCCCTGACCACGCGTGAGGTCGTCGCTGATCCGGCTCCACGTATCGCCGCGGTCGTTCGAGCGCATCGCGTACTGGCTCGCGCAGTACAGGACGCCCTCCCCGTGGGCGGAGTGGAAGAACGGCGTGTTCCAGGCGAAGCGAAGCGCGGGCTCACCGTCGCCCGCCTCGGGCATGATCCGGACGTGCGTGTGGTCGGCCCAATGCGCGGGCGCTCCGGGGCTCTTGCGATGCATCACGCCGAGCTGCTGCTCGTAGTACTCGGTCCCGTCGCCGCTCGGGTCGGGGAAGGTCGCGAAGCCATCGCCGCCGTCCCAGGGATCGAGGAAGACGTAGCGCCAGGCATCGGACCGCTGGTCGACGAGCTCCACGTTCGACGACACGACGAGTGAAGCGTTGTCCTGCGTCCCGCCCCAGATGCGGAACGGATCGTCGCCGTCCAGGTGCACGGTGTAGAACTCCGCGATCGGCAGGTTGTTGAGGTGCAGCCAGCTCTGCGCTCGGTCCATCGAGACGTAGAGACCGCCGTCCGTTCCGAGGAGGATCCGGTCGGGGTTCTCGGGATCGATCCACAGGTCGTGCATGTCGAGGTGCATGCCCTGGCCCGGGTGATCCTGGAGCCGGAAGACCTTCTCGCCACCGCGCACGAAGCTCGCCCCGCCGTCGCGCGAGACCATCAGTCGGTTGCCGCAGACGTAGACCTCGTCCGCGTCGTCCGGCGAGACCATGACGTCGCAGAAGTCCCAGCCGACGTAGGTGTCGACGTACTCGGAGGAGGTGCGCTGCCACGTGTCGCCCCCGTCGTCCGAGCGGAAGAGCGCGCCGCCGACGTCGTAGCGGCCCTCGCCGGGAGGCGAGTGGTCGACGATCAGCGCGTAGATCGTGTCGCGACTCGACGCGGCGACCGCGAGCGCGACGCGTCCGACGTCCTTGCCGGTGAGGAGCCCGCCCTCCAGGCGCTCCCAGCTGACGCCGCCATCGACGCTGCGGAAGACGCCGCCCGCCCCTCCGCGCTGACGGTCCCAGCCCGCGGCCCAGAGCCGGTCCGGGTCGAAGGGATCGCGCACGAGGTCGATGACGCCGACGTGATCGCCGGGCGCGAAGACCTGCATCCAGGTCTCGCCGCCGTCCTCGCTCATGTGTACGCCGCGCCCAGCGTACGCGCCGCCGCCCGGCCCGATCACGGCGACGTGGATCACGTCGGAGTCGCGCGGATCGACGAGCACCTTGCCGATGCGCGTGCTGTCGACGAGCCCCATGTTCTGCCAGGTGGCCCCGCCGTCGCCCGAGCGAAACACCCCGGTGCCGTTGTACGAGACGCCGCCGAGGTGGGCCTCGCCCGTCCCCACCCACACGACGTTCTCGTCGTTCGGATCGACGGTCACGTCACCGATCGCGAAGGTCGACTCGCTCGCGAAGACGTGGCTCCACGAGAGCCCGCCATTGGTCGACTTCCAGACGCCGCCCGAGCCGACGCCCGCGTAGATGACGCTCGGTCGCCCGCGGGGCGAGTCGACCGCCTCGATCCGGCCGCCGCAGTTCTTCGGCCCGAGTGGGCGCCAGGGCGGCGTGTCGAACGTCGAAGCCGCGGTGCTCTCGACGTGCGCTTCCCAGGCGGCGATGCGCGCCGCGCCGCCGCGGACGGGTTCTGGCGTCGGCCGCGCGCTCTCCTCCTGGGCGTGGACGACGCCGGAAGCGAGAAGGGGCAGAGCGGCGAGCGATGCGAGGGGAAGGGTCGCGTGGGTCATGGGAAGAGGCTACGCGGACGACTTCCGACGCATCCTGCGACAATTTTGAGGGGCCGGAGCAGCGCGTTACGCCGGTCCTCTTGCCATGAGAAACGCGCTCCTCCTCCCTGTCGCCGCCGCGCTGACCGCGGCGCTCGCTCCGGCCCAGGACATCCGCGTCCTGACGCTGGATCGCTCCCGCTCCCTCGTCTGCTCGACGCTCGACTTCGATCTCGGCGCGGGCAACGCCTTCGCCAGCGTCCGAAGCTGGCTCGCCGACCCGGGCCGCTTCGGCCCCGCGGGCGTCGTCCCGCGGGGCGTGACGTTCGCGCCCCAGGCACTCTTGCTCGACCCGCCGTCGCTGGAGACCGCCGACGTCGTCCTCCTGACCACGATGACGCGCCCGCTCCTGCGCTGTGAGGTCGATGAGCTCATCGAATTCGTTCGGCAGGGGGGCGGCGTCTTCGCCTTCTCGAACACCGCAACGCTCGACTTCAACGCGGCGACGGGCGCCGTCTCCGGCGGAATCGGCGCGACGGTCCCTGCGACGATCGTCGACCCGACGTCTCCGGTTGCAAGCGGTCCCTTCGGCGTTGTCACGGGCTCGATCGGGACGCTCGCCTTCCATCGCGTGCTCTCGGACGTCGGGCCGAACGGCAGCAGGATCCTCGAGACGACCGACGCCGTCATGGCCGAGTTCACGTTCGGGACGGGTCGGCTCGTCGTCTTCGGTGACGAGGAGTGGGCGTCGGACGGCGTGGTGAACGGCTGCGCCGCCGGTCAGCAGCCCGAGTCCATGCGGAGCACTCTCTGGCTCAACGCCTTCGCCTCCGTCACGCCGCGCGTCGGCTTCCAGTACGTGCCGAACCCGAGCTCGCTCGGGACCCGCTACTGCAGCCCTGCGAACCTCAACTCGCGCGGACTGCCGGCCACGATCTGCGCGTTCGGCTCCGACGTGGTCGCGGACAACGAGGTCACGCTCGCAGTCGACTGGATCGCGCCGAACGCGTTCGGGTACTTCCTCACGAGCCGCATCCAGGACTTCGTCGCGTTCCCGGGCGGCAGCCAGGGCAACATCTGCCTGGGCAACCCGGTCGGGAGGTTCATCGGACCGAACCAGGTCCAGGACTCCGGCGCCGGCGGCTTCTTCACGCTGGAGCTCGACCTGGCGACGATCCCGCAGCCGACCGGCTTCGTGTCGGTCCAGGCCGGTGAGACCTGGAACTTCCAGGCCTGGTACCGCGATGCCAACCCCGGTTCGACGTCGAACTTCACCGACGCGCTCGCGGTGACGTTCCAGTGACCGTCAGTCGTCGAGCGTCACGTACGGAATCGACATCCCGCGGATGCTCGCGGGCATGCGCTCGCGGTTGGTCGACCACCAGTCGACCCAGAATGCGCCGTCGTGACTCTCGTCGTAGTCGACGCCGGTGAGCGGCCGCAGGCCGAAGTAGCCGACGCCGTAGATCGATGAGTACGTGTCGTCCGCGCGGATCACGGCGATCATCGTCGGGATCGCGCGCGGATCTCCGATCGCACCGAGGTGCATCGCGGGCGTGAAGAACCGGGCCACACCTTCGCCCGGGTGCAGGAGCAGTTCGAGGAGCGCCTCGACGGCGAATTCGTTCCCCTCGCGCCCGAGGAGACTCGCTGCGTGATGGACGAGGACGACGTCGTGATCCTCTCGGTGCTCGACGATCGGAAGGACGTGCGCCCGCAGGAACGCGTCGTCGAGATCGAAGGCGCTGAGCAGGTCGACCGCCTTCTCCATGTGGATCGGATCGCGCGCCTCGACCCAGCCCTCCAGGACGCTCTGGAGCGCGGGCTCGACTCCGAGGAGCTGCGCGGCCTCCAGCGCGACGTCGTGCGCTTCGGCGTCGTCGGACGCGATCATCTGCTCCAGCCGGGTCACGACGCCAGCCTGCGCGATCGCCGCCCTGACATCCACGCCTGCCGCGTCGGCGAACGCCAGAGAGCGCGCGTCGAAGGGTCCGAGCACGGCGATGAGCTCGTCGTCCGCCGCGACCGCCACTCGCGTACCGAACTCGCGCGCGGAGAGCAGGAGGACCTCGTCGTAGTCGAGCCCCTCGCAGCGGCGGTACCACGACGTGAAGGCCCCGAAGTCGAGGGTCAGGTCGAGGAGCGCGACGGAGGAGAGGCGCTGGAGCGCGTCTGTCTGAACCTTGGCGCTCTCGTCGGTCGCGCCGAGCTGCAGCACGCAGTGCGTCCGGTCGTGACCGAGGCTGCAGAAGACGTCCAGGGCGAGCTTGCGCACGTCGTACTCCGGGATCCGCCCCCAGACGGCGTGCATGATCTCCAGGCCCTCGTCCGGGTCGAGCGCTGCGATGTCTTCGAGAACGCGGCGAGCCTCGTCGAGACTGCCGCAGGCGAGGAGGCGCGCGAGCCACTCGTTGGCCGTCTGCGGAACTGGCTCCTCCGCCTCCTGCCGGTCCGGTGCGCGCGTTCGCGAGATCGGCGGCGCGGCGCTGGGAGCGAGAACTCGTGCGTCCGAACCCTGGGCCGGGTCCCGTTCGACGTCGGTGAGCTGCGCGATCGACTCGCCGGAGCGAGCCGAAGCGCGGTCGCCCGTCAGGGCGTCGACGGCGCGCGTCGCACCCGAGCCGAGCAGGGCGCCGCCGGCGACGAGGAGGATCGATTTCTTCATGGTCACGGCTCCCGCCGCCGTCGCGGCACTTGCGTTCACAGCCGCGGCACCTGCCGCGGCCGATCGAGAGGAAAGGCACGCGATCACGTTCTCGCGCACGAGAGCGAGGTCGGGCATGGCGACCGCGACGGCCGGCGCCGCGGTCCTCGGCAGGCGCCGACGGAGGAGCTCCAGCCCGCGGTTCACGCGCACGCTCGCCGCATTTGCGGTGATCCCGAGCGCGCGAGCGATCTCCTTCGGCCGCTTCCCCTCGACGAGATAGGGACGGACGGCGGACGCGTATCCCTCGGGCAGGCCGTCGATTCGATCGTCGATGATCGCTCCGAGCTCGGCGTTCTCCGCGTCGTCCGCTGGGTCGGAGACGGGCGGACGGTCGATGCGATCGGGATCCGGCGCGCGCACGGACGCGGCCCGTGCTCGAGCCGCGTGGCGGGCGAGGATGCCGATGAGCCACGGCATGACGCGCTGGCGCTCGTCGAACACGTGCGCCTTCTCGATCGCGGTGAGGAACGTCGCCTGCACGACGTCCTCGGCCGTCTCAGGGTCTCGGACGAGCTGACGCGCGATCGTCGCGAGCTCGCCAGCGGTGAGATCGAACACGCGTCCGAGCGAGCGGGGGTCGCCCCGTCGCCGGAAGCGGGAGAAGTGGAACTCGATCCGTCGGTTCATGCATCGTCCCTCCAGTCGGCGGGAGGGATCGTTGCGTGGATTCTCGGGTTTCGTTCAGAAGTGCGGTTCGCCGCACTTCTACGGAGTCATTCTCGCGCGTCCTAACCCGCCCTCGAAACCACGGTGAGCCAGCTCTTCGCATCGATGAAGCTGTTCACGAACACGAAGTCGTAGGTCGAACGGTCGTCCCGGGGATGGTAGAGCACGAGCTCGGAGGGTCTGTCGACGACGGGAGCTCGACGCGCGCCACGATTCCGGTCGGAGACGGCGTCATCCGGGAGCCTGCCTCGGTGCGAACATCGAACGCGGCGATGCGACGGCAACGACCGTGCCTTTCGGGCCGGAGTCGTCGATCGAAACCGCGCCCGGAAGGAACCTGTCGATCACCGCGGCATTCGTCCGGGCATGGCTCGAGAGGTCACCGGTCCGGTACCGACCGCCGGCGAGCAGCGCGAGGGGCAGCATCAGCTGGTCGGCGAGGTGCTCGCCGACCGGCTCGTCCGCGGTGAGGTAGCGCTTCACGCGCCCGGCGAGGCGGTTCGCGAGGCGCTGGCCGGGCGTCCCCTTCGCACCGAACTCGGTGAGGACCTCGGTCACGTGCTCGAACGCGAGACGTGCGCTGATCACGTTCCCCGGCCCGACGCTGCTCGACATGTCGACGACCTCGAGGCGCTCGCGCTTCCAGGCGAGCCTCCTGGCGAACGCGCTCCACTCGCGCTCCGCGACGCTGGCGTCCAGATGCGCGGTGCCGATCGAGCAGACGTGGCGCCCCTCCGCCCCACGGTCCAACAGCTCGAGCGGCCGCGCGGTCCCCGCCGGGGTGACCACGACGTGAAGCTCACCGCCGCCGGCGGGATGGAAGCCAGGACGCACGAGGTCGAGATCGAGCGACACGCCCGTCCGAGCGAGGAGCGGTGCGAGCGAGTGCGCGAGGAAGTCGAAGGTCGGCGCGAACGGGTTGTGCGTCCCGCCCTCCAGCGTGAGGACCGACGGCCCGTCGGCGACCGCGAGCGCGGGCAGGACGGTCTGGAGGACGAGCGTCGTGCTGCCCGCCGACCCGATGCCGAAGCGATACGTGCCGGCGCGCACGTCGCCCGGGTGCAACACGACCTCAGAGCTGCCGAGCTCGGCGCCCTCGACGTGTCCGTCGCTGATGGCGCGCACGGCCCGGACCGCAGCGAGGTGCTGACGCAGGAGGCCGGGATTCTTCCGCCCGCCCCGCACGTTCGAGATCCGGACGGGCGTTCCCGTTGCGACGCTGAGGGAGAGCGAGGTGCGGAGGATCTGCCCCCCGCCCTCGCCCTCGGCGCCGTCGATCTCGATCCGCTCCGCCATCGTTCAGCCCTTCACGCACACGACCTGGCGCAGGGTGTGCACGACCTCGACCAGGTCGGACTGCGCGGCCATGACCGCGTCGATGTCCTTGTACGCCATCGGCGTCTCGTCGATCACGCCGGCGTCCTTGCGGCACTCGACGTGCTCGGTCGCTTCGGCGTGGTCCTCGACGGTGAACGCACGCTTCGCCGCGGTGCGCGACATCGTGCGGCCCGCGCCGTGGCTGCACGACTCGAAGCTGTCCGGGTTGCCCTTGCCGCGCACGATGAAGCTCTTCGCCCCCATCGAGCCCGGGATGATGCCCAGGTCGCCAGCGCCAGCTCGCACCGCGCCCTTGCGCGTGACCCAGCAGTCCTCGTCGAAGTGACGCTCGCGCGTGACGTAGTTGTGGTGACAGTCGACGGCCAAGGCATCGGCGCGGAAGCGCGGCAGGCCCTTGGCGCGCCGCGCGGCGTCGAGCACGTTCTCCATCATCGCCTGGCGGTTGAGGCGCGCGAACTCCTGGGCCCACAGGACCGCCTCGACGTAGTCGTCGAAGTGCGGCGTGCCCTCGGTCAGGTACGCGAGGTCCTCGTCGGGCAGCGAGCCGAGCGCGTGCTCCATGTCGCCCTTCGCCTTCTCGATGAAGACCGACGCGATGCGGTTGCCCACGCCGCGCGACCCCGAGTGAAGCATGAACCAGACCCGCTCCTCCTCGTCGAGGCACACCTCGATGAAGTGGTTGCCCGTGCCGAGCGTTCCGAGGTGGTTCAGATGATTGGTCCGCTCCAGCACGGGGTAGCGCTCGCACAGAAGGTCGAAGCCCTTCTCGAGGTGCGTCCGCCAGAGGTTCCCGACGCGCGTCGGGACATCCTGCCAAGCGCCCTTGTCCTTCTTCCCACCGCCGCGGCGCCCCGACGAGCGGCCGTGCGGAACGGCGCGTTCGATCGCGTTGCGCAGCGGCTTCAGGTCGTCCGGCAGGTCGCTTGCGGTCAGCGTCGTGCGCGCCGCGCTCATCCCGCAGCCGATGTCGACGCCGACGGCCGCCGGAACGATCGCTCCGACCGTCGGGATGACGGAGCCGATCGTGGCGCCCATGCCCCAGTGCACGTCCGGCATGACGGCGAGATGGCCGTGCACGATCGGGAGCTGCGCCGTGTTCCGGAGCTGCTCCCGCGCGTTGTCAGCGACCTCGACGCCGCGGGTCCAGGCCTTGATCGGCGCGCCGTCGCTCGGGATCTCTTCGTAGCTCATCGCTCTGTCTCTCGTCTTCGCGGTGCGATCGTAGGTTCCGGATCACTGGGCCGCGCGCGGCGACTCCAGTCCAAAGCTCAGGGTGTTCTGGCTGCTCGACGCGGCACGCTCGGCGATCTCGAGCGTCCGCAGTCGATCGAGGCCCTCGTGCTCGCGCAGGAGGCGCGCGGCGTTCGCGAGCTTTCGCAGCGCGGCCGCTTCTCCGCGGGCACGCTCGAGCTTCGCGAGCCCCTCGGCGCGGGCGCGGGCGACGTCACCGAGCGCGCGCTTGAGATCGCCCGTGACCATGACGTCGCGCAGCGATGCGTCAACGAGAACGACACCGA
Organism: Planctomycetota bacterium; assembly: GCA_039200205.1. Taxonomy (GTDB): domain Bacteria; phylum Planctomycetota; class UBA1135; order UBA1135; genus Saltatorellus. The sequence continues at coordinate 2,239 of JBCCSK010000094.1, read as the reverse complement.
CGTCGGCCAAGGACGAGCGGAGTCGGTCGGCGACCTGCGCACTCGCGGCGGCGCGGTCGTCGAGGAGATCGTCGAGGCTGAGCGCGGCGACGACGGCGCGGAGCGAGAGCTGCGTCTCGGCGTGGACGTGCTCGAGGACGTCTTGAACCGAGCGGTGAACGAGCTCGGCGTCGTCGACGCGGTAGCGCGCAACAACGCTGAGTTTGACCGGGACGCGGTCGCTCGTGAGGACCTCCTGTCCCGTGACCGAAAGCAGGGCCTCGCGCAGGTCGAAGCACGCGGTCCACACGTGACCGAAGAAGAACCGGTGCACGCCCGGGGAGAGCCGACCGCCGTCGCGGCCGTTGCGAACGAGCAGGACGGCCTCGTGCGACTCGACGATGACGACGTGCATCACACGGCGAAGGACAGCCCAGCCGACGAAGACGGCGGCGAACAGAGTCAGGGCGAGGAGCGAGTCGGTCATGGCAGAGTCGGTGGAGGTGCGGGCCCTCCGGGGCCGCGACCGCGAGGCGGGGGCGGTCGCGCGGTGCGCGCCGCCCGCTGGGCCTCGCCGCCGCCGATGGCCCCGAAGGGGTCCGCGGTGGTGACGTTCCAGGTCGATGTGAGTCGCCTCGCGAGGGAGGCCGCGGCGCGAGTGCGGGACCCGGTGGGCAGAGCCGGAGGGGCCGCGTCGCCGCGCGTGGACGTCGGTCTGAAGAGCGAGGGGTGTGCCGACCGGTGCGCCCCCACGGACGAACGCTGCTCAAGCCCAATCCAGACATAGACTTACAGCCGATCGGACGGGCGTGGCGCGGCCTCGACCGCAGCGAAGCCATCCACCCTGGCGATACAGTGAGATAGGAAGCTATCCCACATGAGCGCCCGCCCGACCGTCGTCATCGGCCTCCTCGGCCTCCAGCTCGACCGCGCGCCGCGCGGCCAGCGATGGGATCGCTGGCGCCCGACCGTGAGCCTCTTCCAGCACGACGACTTCGAGCCGGCACGACTCGTCCTGCTGGCCGATCCCAAGGCGGACGATCTCGCGACGGAGGTGGCCGCGGACGTCCGCGCCTCCTCCCCCGAGACGGTCGTGGAACAGGTCCCGATGCAATTCCGCGATCCATGGGACTTCGCGGACGTGTACGAGGGCCTGGCCGCGTTCGCCGACGCGTACCCGCTCGACCCCGAGCGCGAGGACTATCTCGTCCACGTGACGACGGGCACGCACGTCGCCCAGATCTGCCTCTTCCTTCTGGTGGAGACGCGACGGATCCCCGGTCGCCTCCTTCAGAGCTCGCCGCCCAAGGGGCGCGGCCGGGTCGCATCCGGGCCCGGCGGCTACTCGATCATCGACCTCGACCTGTCGAAGTACGACCGCCTGGCGGCACGCTTCGAGGACGAGCGTCGCGAGGGCGTCAGTCTCCTCAAGGCGGGGATCGAAACGCGCAACGGAGCCTTCAACGCGCTCATCGACCGCGTCGAGGACGTGACGCTCCACTCGTCCGACCCGATCCTCCTGACCGGTCCGACCGGAGCCGGGAAGACTCAGCTCGCGCGCAGGATCTACGAGCTGCGCCGCTCGAAGCGCCTCGTCGACGGGGAGCTCGTCGAGGTCAACTGCGCAACGCTTCGCGGAGACCAGGCGATGAGCGCGCTCTTCGGGCACGAAGCGGGAGCCTTCACGGGCGCCGTGTCACGTCGCGACGGGCTGCTCCGCACGGCGAACGACGGCCTCGTCTTCCTCGACGAGATCGGCGAGCTCGGACTCGACGAGCAGGCGATGCTGCTGCGCGCGATCGAGGAGGGCACGTTCCTCCCGGTCGGGGCCGATGCACCCGTCTCGAGCCGCTTCCAGCTGATCGCCGGGACGAACCGCGACCTCGCCGAGGCGGTGAGCGACGGCCGCTTCCGCGAGGATCTCCTCGCGCGGATCGACCTCTGGACGTTCGAGCTCCCTCCGCTGCGCGCCCGGATCGAAGACCTCGAGCCCAACCTCGAGTTCGAGCTCGACCGCGTGCGTCGGACGACGGGGCGGCGCGTGTCCTTCAACCGCGAAGCACGCGAGCGCTTCCTGTCCTTCGCGGTCTCACCCTCCAGCGCGTGGCGTGGGAACTTCCGGGACCTGGGCGCGGCGGTCACTCGCATGGTGACGCTCGCGCGGGGCGGACGCATCACGCGCGCGCTCGTCGACGAGGAGATCGAGCGGCTGTCGCGGGCGTGGTCGCGCGCAAGGACTCCAGAGCCGGACGCGGGCCTG
>JBCCSK010000093.1:0-18197 GCA_039200205.1 Planctomycetota bacterium | reverse complement strand
GCGTCCCCCACGAGCGCGCGGGCGAGGCCCGCGAGCCAGAGGAGGTCCATGCTGTCGAGGCTCTGTTCCTTCATGGTGTCCGCGGGTCCAATTGCCGCGACCGCGGAACGCGCGAACGGAAACCGTCGAAATCGCCCACCAGCGCTCCTCGAGCGCCTCGCAGCCGGCGCGCTACCAGCGTAGTGGCCGGTCCAGGTCTCGCCAGAACAGCCAGCGGCGACGTTCGACGTGCGGTGCCGTCCCTATCTGGAACGGGTCTCGCTGCGGCTGGTCGAGAGCGATGACGTAGAGCGTTCCCGACGAGCTGCCGATCGCGAGGAGAGTGCCGTCGGGCGAGACAGCAATCCCCGAGATCGACGACCCGACCAAGTGCTGCCACAGGAGCTCGCCGTCCTCGGAGATCGCCCGGACGTAGCCACCCGCGTCGCCGAAGAGGAACAGACCCGGCAGGACGTCGCTCGCGTAGACGCGCATGCCGCCGTCCAGGAGTCGGCAGGGCGAGGGGAGGTCCTCGAAGCCCAGGAACTCCTCCGTCTCCAGGCCGTGAACCGAGTCCGTCGGAACGACGATCGTCCCACCGTCGTAGAGGTGGCAGGAGTTGACGGCAACGAGTCCGCCGTCGCGGCTGAACGCGGCGTGGTGTGGGTACTCGCTCGCCATCCCGATCGAGGCGATCTCGACGCCCTCTGCATCGAGGACCCGGTGCATGCTCGATTGGTCACCGACGCAGATGAGCTCGCCGTCCGGCGCGATGGCGGCGTGGGCCATGTCGATGTCCGGCGTCCAATCCTCATCGTCTGGATCCGGCTCGGGATGGACGAGCTTCGCTCCCGACGCGCTGATCGAGTAGATGCCCTCGCTCGTGACGGTGACGACACGCTCGCCGCCCGGCATCACGAGGCAGCGTTCGATCTCGCTCACGGGATCGTCCTCGGACGAGCTCTGCGGAAAGGCCATGCGAACAGTCACCGGGCCTTCCCAGCCGAGGCGCACCTCGATGCCGCCCGACGAAACGCGCGCAAAGTGCTTCCGGTCGGGCGAGACGCCGACTCCGCGAACGTCCTCGAGAGCCGTCAACCGCTCACCGTCCACGTCGAGGACGTACCCCTGCTGGGAGGTCCACGGCGTTCCCACGACGAAGGCCAGCCGCGCGTCGTCGACCCAGGCGAGCTGAGCCACATCGGTCCCTCGCTGGCCGAGATTCTCCGCGAACGGAGCGTGAGCCGGCGGGAAGTCGGCGCGGAACGGATCCACCGTCCCGGCCGCATTCGCGTCTCTCAGAAGCTCGACGACTCGATCCGCCAACTCCGCGGACCGCGCATCCCGGGGCTGCTCACCTTTCCAAGCGTCCCAGCCATGCGCGCTCACGAAGTCCACCATCTCGTTGACGGCTCGTGCGTACTTGAGGCCTTCCGAAGTCCAGGCCTCGGAGGCCTCTGAGCGACTGAGTCTGGTCATCAGCGATACGGTGTCGCACACCGGTCCGCACTTCGACGACGCAGATGTGCCAGGCACCGATGGGGAGTTCAACTTCGATACGGTGTGCGACACCGTACCGGACCTAGACTCTCCTCGATGTCGTCGTCACCCGAAGCTTGGCACGAGGCTGGCCACGCAATGGCCGCGCACCTCTGCGGCGGGACCGTGCGCGAGGTCACGCTCGAGTCGGAGCTCGACGGCCACGGCGGGCATGTCGCCGTCGAATGGCGGCAGGCGGGGCAGACTGAGACCGCGCGTCGCTCGCTGACCGTTGCGCTCGCCGGTCCCGTTGCCGAGCTGATCCATCGCGGCGAGGAGATCTGCGACGACGCCGAAGCGCTGTCGACCTGGCGCGGCGACTGGGACGAGGCCGAGGCGCAGCTCGAGCGGCTGCACTCCGATCCTGCGGAGCGGGACGCGACGCGCTGGAAGGTGCTGGCCGAGCTGTGGAGCGCCTTCGATGACGCCGAGGGCTACGAGCGACTCGCGCGACTCGCGGACGCCCTCGACGCGCATGAGACGCTCGACGAGGACCTGTTCCTCGACGCGCTAGGTCCGAGCTGAAACGCGACGCGCTTCCACGGGCGAGGATCTTCTCTGGCCTGCGGAACGGTGGACCCGGTTCAGAGCAACGTGACCGCCAGTCCGTCCGTGAAGTTGCTCGTCGCGACACCGCCGCTCGCGTCTCGGAACCACGCCTGGAAGTGGAGCTCGTCGCCTGGCTCACTGACGTTCGGCCCTCCGGGCGAGGGGATCGCGAAGAGCGAGATGGGAAGCGAGAAGCTCCCGGACGGTGACACCTGCTGGATCTGCCCGGGTCCGACGAAGCGGCCGATCGACATCGAAAGGCAGAGGTTGCCGGCGCTTCCTGCCGGATTGGCGATGAACCCTCGACCCGGGCTGACCAGGAAGAAGCCGAACGCGCCCGGCGGCAGGGAGGAGGCGACGAGGGTCATGTCGTTCTCGAAGACGACGGCCGAGCCCTCCAGGGACATGGCGCCCGTCGCACCCGTCGAATTCGGGTTCGAGTCGCAGTAGGAATCTCCGAGTCCGGGAGTCCACTCGACGAGGAACGACGTGACCTCCGCAGAGTTCCTCGGCGTGTCGGCGAAGAGGCCGCTGCCCAGCAACTCGGCGTAGTGCGAGGAAATCCCGGCGTCGTCGGGTTGGCCCGGTGCCCACGCGAGGTTCGCCGGCGTACCGTCCAGCCAAACCCACCCGCCGTTCGGCTCAGCGTAGCCAGGGCTCGAGAGGTCCTGGTACGCGCCGACCCACGTCCGATCGATGGGGAGGTTCTGCTGGACCCATGCGAGCTCGGCCGCGGTGGTGAGCGAGGCGAGCGCACCTCCGCGACTGTCCCACGCCATCAGCCGAGCGCGATCGCGCGCGCTGAACCAGCTCGTACTCTCGTGAACGACCTCGTAGTGGCTGCCGTTGTTCGGGTTGAACACCGGGACCGACTCCACGAGTGTGAACGTGCCCGATCCCACCTCGCCGACGCGCCGGGCTCCGATGCGGATCCGGTACTCCTGACCTGCTCGTGCCAAGAAACGGGCCGAGAAGTCGCACGAGCTGTAGGCGCACGCGATCTCGGTCAGGCCGCTGTTGCACTGGCCGCCGACGCCGACGATCGCGAGCAGGTCGACGTTCGACTGTCCGCAGACGTCCACCGCGACGCGTACGTCCTGGGTTGGCGTCCAGCGGAACCAGACGTCGGCCCGGTTCGGCGTCGTCGTGATGTTGCATCCGAGCTGGAACGTGCTCGGCGTCGCCGACGTCAGGTCGAACGCGTGTGGGCCCGGCCCCGAGATGAGCTGCGCGTTTGCGCACTCGTCCGCGCCCTGGGTGTGGGCGAACGGCGAGAAGGAGAGAAGGGAGGCGATGAGGAGCGGCGCGTGGCGAGTCGGGTTCATGGCGTGCTGCGCGGGAAGGCGGAGTCTCCACAGAGCGTACCGTCAGCGCCAAAGTTCGGCCTCGTCCTCGCGGCCCCAGCCCTCGTACAGCTCGACGAGCAGCTGGCGCCCGCGGGTGACGTAGTCGTGGGTCTCCCGGTGCGTCTCCAGGCTCTGGTCGTGGAACATGAGCGCGCCCTCTTCCGCGTCGGCGAAGCGCCCCGCTCGGACCTTCGACCGCGCGACGAAGTACACCGCCGCAAGCGTCAGCATGTGGTCCGGGCCGAGGAGTTCCTCGCGCAGGAGTGCGGCCTCATCGCCGAACTCGATCGCCTCGTCCCACTGCTCCAGCTCGAAGGCTGCGGTCATGCAGCGGTAGAGGAGCTCGGCCGTCTTCTCGTCGTACGTCCCGAGGGCGCGGTGGATCTCGAGCGCGCGGCCGAAGCGCTCCCTCGCCTCCGCGTGATCGTCCCGCGCCTCGGCCAGGTATCCGAGCTGCATGACGCAGTCCGCGCCCTCGGAGGACTCTTCGTCGATCGAGCCGCGGAAGATCTCCAGCGCGTCCTCGAAGTAGTCTCGCGCGAGTTCCGGGTCCTGCATCGACTTCGCGATCATCCCCATGTTGTAGGTCGTCTTCGCGACGTCGCGGTGCTCCTCGCCGAGCACGCGCTTGCGCGCCTCCATCACCTCGCCCGTGAACTCCAGCGTGTCGCGTAGGAGCGCCTCGGCATCTTCGTAGCGGTCGAGGTTGCGGTAGACGATGGCGAGACTGCCCATCGACTAGAGCGTGTCGGGGTGACCTGCGCCGAGCTTCGTGCGCTGCAGTTCGAGCACACTTGTCCGGATCTCGAGTGCCTCCTCGTTCCGTCCAAGCATCGTGAGCGCGACCGCGACGTTGCCTTCGTTCATCATCCTGCGTGGATGGTCTGGTCGGAGCGTGGCGCGGAAGATCGCGCGAGCCTTCTCCAACTCGATGAGGGCCTCGTCGAGCTTGCCGCGCTCGACGAGGGTCACGCCGACGTTGGTCAGCCCCTGGGCGTACTTCGGGTGCTCCGTTCCGTGCAAGCGGCCCATGGCCTCGCACGACTCGCGCATCAAGGCTTCGGCCTCTTCGTATCGGGAGGCCTTCGTGAGCAGGTCTCCGAGGTTGCTCATCGTGAGGATCGTCTCGGGGTGGTCCACGCCGATCACGCGGCGACGCGCAGCGAGCGCCTCCTCCGCGACCTCGATCCCGCGTTCGTACCGACCGAGCCGCGCGAGCGCGTTCGAGATGTTGCTCAGCGTCGTCAGTCGATCGACGTCGTCCTCCCCGAGCACGCGTCCCTGGATCGCGGCGACTTCCTCGTATTCCGCAAGCGCGTCCTCGGGGCGTCCGAACGCAAGCGTGGTGAGCGCGCGATCGCCGCGCGTCGCGAGAGTCCGGTAGTCCTCGGGTCCGTACCGACCTTCCAATCGCTGGAGAGCTACCGTGAGCAGCTCGAAGGCTGCTGCGTCGTCTCCGATGTTGTGGAGCACGTGAGCCTGGGCGCGCATCGTCGCGATGAGCGCATCGTCGTCCGCGGGGAGCTCCACCCGCTGCAGCTCTAGGGTGCGTTCGAGTAGCTCCAGCGCGATCTCGTACTCGCCGAGTCGCTCGTAGCTCATGCCGAGGGTGTAGCGCAGCGCCGCGTCGACGAGCGGTTCGTCCTCGAAGCGGCCGCCGAGGCGCGAGGCCGCGACGTCGAGGACCTCGCGAACCGTCACGTCGAACCCCATCTCGTCGGGAGAGATCGACGCGAACAGGTCGTCGTTCAGGAACCCGTTCACCTCCTCGGCGATCCGGGCCTGACGCTCGGCCTCGGTCTGTCGCTCCGCGGCGAGAAGAGCGTTGCCGTCCGCGCGGCCCTTCTGGACGAGCGCGGCGACGAGCCCGACGGCGAGTGCGAGGACGCCGGCCGCGAGCGCCGCGGCGAGAGGCCGGTTGCGCTTGACCCACTTGCGTGCCTCTGCGACGGCGCCGGTCTCGTACGCGCCCACGACCCGGTGCTCGAGGAACGCGCGCAGGTCACTCGCGAGCGTCTGCATCGTCGTATAGCGGTCCTCGGGGCGGCGCGCCATCGCCTTCTCGGCGATCGCAACGAGCTCGGCGGGGACGTTTCTCGCAGCGTCCGAGATCGGCGCCGGCGGTCCCTCGAGCAGGTCGTTCAGGATCGCGATTCCGCTGCGTGGCTCGTCCCGGTCGGCGTACGGCGCCACACTTGCGAGCAATCGGTAGAGCATCGCGCCCACCGAGTACACGTCCGCCCGCTCGTCGATGACGTCGAGCAGCCCGCGCGCCTGCTCGGGCGCCATGTACGACGGCGTCCCGATCACGTCGCCGTCCATCGTGTAGAGCGCGTCACCCGTCCCGCCCGACGCGTCCTCGCGGCGATCCGTGTCGATGCGCACGCTGTCGGGGGCGTTCGCGATCCTGACGTCGCGGGACTCGGCGTGCCCTCGCACGCGCGCGAGACCCCAGTCCATGACGTAGACCTCGCCGAAGCGGCCCACCATGACGTTCGCTGGCTTGAGGTCGCGGTGCAGGACGCCCTTGCTGTGCGCGAACGCCATCGCGTCGCAGACCTTCAAGAACACCTCGAGCGCGCGCGTACGCGACCACTCCTCACGTTCCTCGTCGACCAGGCGCAGGATCTCCTCCAGATCGCGACCGCGGACCAGTGGCATGGTGAAGAAGACTTCGCCGGTCCTGTTGAGCCCGAGCTCGTGGACCGGAACGATCCCCGGGTGCTCGAGCTGGCCCGTCACCTGGGCCTCTTCCAGGAAGCGCGCAAGGACGCGCGGGTCGAGCGCGTCCGCCGAGGCCGCGGTGCCGGAGCCGGACCCATCGAGCGCGACCTTCATCGCGAGCTTGCGTCGGAGGTCCTCGTCCCAGACCTCGAGGATGGCGCCCATGCCGCCCCGCGCAACCTCGCCGTCGATCCGGTAGCGTGTCGTGTCCGATGCGTGCGCGCTCAGACGGTTCAGAACGCCTGAAGTCGGCGCACCATGGCCAGAACGACCGCCATGCGGTGAGGGTTCGGCGGGAAGCGTGATCTCCGGATCGACGTCATTCCCGACGAGGTGTTCGAGGCGGCTACGGAGGGAGTTGTCGGAGTCGGAGGGGGGCTCGGCAGGCATCTGCAGTGGGGCGACGGGGTGCCTGAGTCTAGTGGGTCCGGACGAGCGTTCCCTTTGGCGGACCGAACCCGCCGCCACGAGACCCCGTGCGTCCATGGTCGACCGGGGAACCGCTGCCGAATCGCGTACGTCGCGGTCCGGATACTCTGCTGCGATGCAGCGCGTCTCCGTCGTCGGCACCTCGGGATCGGGCAAGTCGACGCTCGCCCGCGCGATCGCCGAGGTGCTCGACGCACCGCACATCGAGCTCGATTCGATCTACCACCAGCCGGGATGGAAACCGCTGCCGCGCGAGCAGTTCGTCGCGCGAGTCGCCGAGGTCGCAGCGGGCGAACGCTGGGTCGTCTGCGGCAACTACAAGAGTGTGCGGGACGTGCTGTGGACAGCGGCCGACACCGTGGTCTGGCTCGATCTGCCGCGTGGCGTGACGGCTCGGCGCATCATCTCGCGGAGCCTGCGACGCGCCTGGACCAGGGAGGAGCTCTGGAACGGCAACCGCGAGCGCTGGCTCAATCTCTTCCTGCCGGTTCCAAAGCACAACGTCGTCCTCTGGTCGCTCCTCAGCTTCAGCGAGATTCGACGTCGCTACGCCGCAGCGATGGAAGATCCACGCTGGTCGCGCATCGAGTTCGTTCGGCTCCGCTCACCCGCGGAGGTGACGGCCTGGCTCGACGAGCTCCGCGCTCAAGCAGCGCCCGTGACTGATTCGGCGTCGCACTCCGAGCCTTCGCCCGTAGGGCGAGCGAATGCGCAGGTCCGTCATGGCGCGATGTGCGGGACCAACGGATCATCGCACACGCCATGCTCGCACCGCGCTCGATCCTCGCTCTGCTCGTCCTCGCCCCGACGGCGAGCGCGCAGGCCGCACTCGTGGGCGTCGAGGTCTTCAACAACGACGTCCACCTCATCGACGTCGTGACGGGCGTTACGACCCGCGTCGGTACTGTCACGGGGCCGAGCTCGTTCCTCGGCAGCATTGGCCGCGCACCGGATGGAAGCGGCTACGGACTGAGCACCGGTGCGGCGGCGACGCTCTTTCGGATCGACCCGGATACGTGGGTGGCGACGGAGATCGCGCCGTTCCCAGGAGGCAGCTTCGAGGGAGGGATCGCGATCTCTCCGGCCGGGGACGCGTGGCTCGCGTACGGAGGAGATGCGAGTGCTCCGGATCTCTACGCGGCGGACCTCGTCACAGGGAATGCAACGCGCATCGGCACGTTGACCGGCGGCCCGCACGACATCAACGGCCTCGCGTACCGCGGCGACGGGATGCTGGTCGGACTCGATCGCATCACGAACGCGATCGTCGTGATCGACCCATCCAACGCGAACCTGACGGTCCTCGCGACGCTCGTCGACACCGTCGGGGCCACGGGCGGCATGACCGTCGACGGCGGAGTCGGCTACTTCGCGACCGCCGGCACAACCCTTGGTTTCCCGGGGTCGAACTCGCTCTACCGCTTCGATCCGTTCACGGGTGCCAGCACTCTGATCGCTGCGTTCTCGGGCGACATCGGCGGCTTCGGCTTCTCAGGTCTGAGCGGCCAGAGGTCCGGGACCCTCGGGACCAAGTACTGCCAGCCCAATCCCAACTCCACCGGCGTTGCCGCGGAGATCTTTGCGTTCGGGTCGAGACTGGCCTCCAGCAACGACGTCTTGCTGCGCGCCGCGTCGCTCCCACCCAGCAGCTTCGGGTTCTTCCTGGTCAGCCGTACGCAGGGCCTGGTGCAGAACCCGGGCGGCAGTCCGGGCGTCCTTTGTCTTTCGGGGTCGATCGGCCGCTACGTCGGCCCGGGCCAGGTGCAGAGCTCCGGTTCGGCGGGCGAGATCGGCCTGCAGCTCGACCTGACCCGGACGCCGACGCCGACCGGCTTCGTCTCCGTGATGGCCGGCGAGGATTGGAACTACCAGGCGTGGTACCGAGACTCGGTCGGAGGCGCCCCGACGTCCAACTTCAGCGACGGCCTGGAGATCGTGTTTCTGTAGCCCCCTGACCGAACGCGGTCGCACACTTGGCCGCGGTCGGTGTGCGGTGGTGCAACACCGCCTCGCGGCCTCGTTCTCTCGCGCCATGATGTTCCGAACTGCCAGGGCGTTCCGCCTCTTCGGTCTTTCCATCGCTGCGTTCGCACCGACCTTCGCGTGGAGCGCGCAGGGGGCCGGCGAGCGATCCGACGGGCTCATGGCTGAACTCGATCTGTCGGGAGACGGCGCGGAGTTCAGCTACGTCGCCGAGATCAGCGGGGCCTTGTCCGTGTGGGCGATCTCCGAGCACGTGGATCTCAGACTGGCGATCTCCGCGTCCAACTCTCCGGTCATTCGCATCGATGAGGACGGGGGGGGCGGAACGACGCCCTGGCTCTCGATCGACGTCGAGCCGGGTGTGAAGCTCGAGATCCTCGTGGCCCTTCAGGAGGGCGACGGAGCTCCGTTCGAGACGCCGCAGTCCGTGGCGCTTCACATCGTGACGGCGCCCGAGACCGAAGAGACGCGCGCTCTCGCCGCCGCCGTCCAGTTCGAGTTCGAGGGCGCCCCCGAACAGAATTCGCCCGGCTCGCGCGATGCGGAGTCGATGGCCGCCGCACGCGAGGCGGCCAGCTTTGCGATCGAGGAGATCCTGGCGACGCCCGGCTCGGAGACGAGCGAGCGTCTCCTGGCGGCCTTGAGCGTTGCCTCGACGGTCGCCCTCGAGTGCCGTGCGCTGGAGTCCGCGCTTCTCGGCTGGGAGGCCGCCGATGAGCGCTCGCGGCGCTGGCTTCCCCCGACCCACCGCCGCGTGATCCGGGCGATGGGGAATCTCGCCATCGCCCGCCACGAACTCGGTGACGTCGCCGGCGCAGCCGAACTCGAGGAGGAGGTACTCCGCATCGCGCTTCGCACGCGCGGCCCAGAGCACCCCGACGTCCTGACCGCCGCTCACAACCTCGCTGCCACGCGGAGGGCTCTCGGAGATCTGGCAGGAGCCATGGAGCTCTTCGAATTCGAGATCGAGAAGCGGGAAGCGCTGGGTACCGAACCCACCTACGATTCGATTGCAGCGAAGCACAACCTCGCGATCCTTCGCAGCGACCTCCGCGACTACGAGGGTGCGCGCCGGTTGCAGATCTCCGTTCTCGATGACTGGGAGGCGATACTCGGCTCCGAGAGCCTCGACGTCGTTGCGGCTCGGCACAATCTCGCCACCACGCTCATGGCGCTCGGTGATCTGGAGATTGCGCGCGAGGCCCTGGAGGAGGTGGTGGACGTGCGCACGCGGCTCCTCGCACCGGAGGATCCGGAGACGCAGTTCGCGAAGGCCAGCCTGGCCATCGTGCTCGCGGCACTCGGAGAGGTCGACGAAGCAGAGGCGCTTCTCCAGGAAGCAAGGGACACGGTTGCGACCAGGATCGACCCGGTCCGCGCGTCCGTGCTCGATGAGAATCTCGCGGTCATCCGTGCGATCCAGGGGGATGACGATGGCGCGCTCGAGCTGCTGGAGAGAGTCCAGAAGACGATCGCGCCGATTCTGCCCCTGGAGAGCAACCAGCGCACGAGCGTCATCATCAGCCGGGCCAACGTCGCACGTTCGGCGGGTGATCTCGAGCTCTCGCGCGCGCTCCTCGAGCTCGTTCTGACGTCGACGTCTGGGCTCCCCTCCCCCGACGGATCGAGGCAGCTCCAGGTCGAGATGGAGCTCGCCGCGACACTCCTGGAGCTCGGCGAGCTTCCCAGCAAGTCAGAGGTGACACACGCGTGTGTGAACTCGCTCGTAGCCCGCGCCGAGTGGATCCGGCTCGAGGCGCCGAGGAGCGCTCGGGCGATGTCCGCTCGCTACATCGCGAGCTTCGGAGACTTCCTCCGCTTCGTCGACGCGACCTACCCAGCGGCCAGCGCGGAGCACGCCCGATGGACGGGCCGCCTCTTCGCAGCTTTGGAGGGGCTACGGTCCGCAGCGACGCGATCCGCGCGGTTTGCCCGCCTCGGCGCCCGCGATCCCGAGATGACACGGATCCGGACCGAGCTGACGCGCGTGGGAAGCGCGCTCGCTCAGCTCGCCTTCGTCCGTCCCTCCAGTCACGATGAGGTCGAGCAGTGGCGCGCCGAGATCGTCCGGCTGACCGAAGAGCGCGACCGACTGGAGTCCGCTCTGGCCGGCCGGATCCGCCGAGAAGAGCTGCCGCCGATCACCCTCGAAACGCTCGCGTCGGGGCTCGGCGAGGACGCAGCGCTCGTGGCGTTCCTGCGCTGCCCGTCCGCGCTCCGAACCCCAGGCGAGGAGGATCGCCTTCTGGCGTTCGTCCTGACCCAGAGGGCGGAGCTGCAGCGACTGGACCTCGGCTCGGCTGCGTATGTCTCCGATCTGGTCGGGCGATGGCGAGACGCCATCCTCGCTTCTGACGGGACCCGGGGTATTGGCGCGTCGGAAGAGACCTCGATGGACGAGGCGGGATGGGCCCTGAGGGATGCCGTCTTCGAGCCCTGTCTCGCCGTTCTTCCCGAGCTTCCGCGGACTCTTCACATCGTTCCGGACGACGCGCTGCACCTCGTCCCTCTGGACGCGCTCCCCGACGAGGACGGTGCTCTCCTTGGGGACGTCATCGACCTTCGACTGGAGGACTCCGGCTTCCATCACGTGGAGCCCATCCAGCCTTCGTCGACGACCGGGGGGCTCGTCGTGATCGGAGGAGTCGACTTCGATGCGGCCGTGTCGGGACCCGACTGGCCGTCGATTCCCGCGCCGACGCCACCGCTCTGCGCATCGCGCGACGAGGTCGGGCGGAGCGTCGAGTGGGAGCCGCTGCTGTACTCTCGCCTAGAGGTCGAGCTCATCGGCATGCTGGCAACCGATGCGGTCTCCGAGGAACCCCGTGTTGTCACCGGGGCCGCGGCTCACAAGGGCGCGCTGCTCGAGCTCGCGCCGAACGCGCGGTGGCTCCACCTCGCCACGCACGGCTGGTTCGCACCCGAGGCCGCGGTCTCGGCGCTTGACGCGGCTCAACCTCTCGTCGGCAGGAGGGACGAAGCGTCTCTGCGGGATTCGCTCGTGGAGGGATTCGCGCCCATGACGCTGTGCGGTCTCGTCCTCGCTGGAGCGAATCGCGGGTACGACCAGCTGGGACGCGTGCCCGGCATCGTGACGGCCGAGGAGATCGCTGCGCTCGACCTGACGAACTGCGAGCTCGCCGTGCTGTCCGCGTGCCGTACGAACGTGGGGCTGCGGAGGGCCGGGCAGGGCATTCACTCCCTCCGAACGGCTCTTCACGCCGCAGGCGCCGCAACGACGATCACCAGCCTCTGGCAGGTCGACGACGCCGCGTCTCGTCGCCTCTTCGAGATCTTCTACCGTGGCCTCTGGGAGCGACGGCTCGGTAAGAGCGAAGCGCTCGCCCGCGCGAAGCGCACGCTGCGAAGCGAGGGTTACCGGGCGAGGGACTGGAGCGGCTGGGTCCTCTCTGGCGACGCCGACTGAGACGAAGTACGGCATGGGACGTTTTCGTCCACCTGTGCTCCCTCAGGCGGCGGGGCCTCACGACGAAGGACTCGATCCTTCCTGCTAGCCCGATCTCGTCGACGACTCGTCGATCCCCGCCAGCGACGGGCAGCGCTGCCTCGACTTGAACGGAACGCCCGGCTCTGGGGGCGTCATGTAGAGCTTCGCGCCCGTTCCGCGCGCCGGCAACGTCGTCCGTCAGCGGCTCGTCCTGCGTCGCCGAGCCGAGTTCAACACGCCTGCCCTCGACGATGGACGGGCGGCAGTCGACGCAAGTCGTTGAGAGCTACTCGTCGAAGAGCGCCTTGCGAATGCCTGCGAGGTCGTCCTCGACCGACTCGCTCACGCGGCCCGGAGCGGCGATCTCGACGCGATCGAGCAGCGTCCGGTCCATGTTGCGTCCCATGGACTCGACCAGGCCGGCGAGCTTGACCTCGGCAATGCTGCTGAGCGAATCGCTGCCCAGGAGCCCGATCCGGATCGCTTCGGCCGGCGACACACTGCTGCCCCACTGCAGCCCGCGGCCCCGAAGGAAGGTCCCATCCGGCGCCACCAGGAAGTGGTAGTCGATGTCGCCGAGTCCCCGCTCGTAGACCGCCTCCTCCTGGAGGGCGCGTACGGCTTCTGCCGGAGTTCGGCCGTCGAGCGTCGCTCCCGTATCGACGATCTGGATCGACCGGTTCGATCCCGGTATTCCGTTCGAGGTCTCGAGCTCGACGAGGTCCGCCGGAAGCGAGTCCCACTGCCTCCTCGGGACCAGCCCACGCAGGTACACGCGCTGCCAGCCTCCCTCTGGATCGGGAGCGCCGACCCCTCGGGTGCCGGAGGAGGGCGGAGCCGAGGCGTCGAGGATGCAGCGATCGACCTCCGCGAAGAGGGAATCACCTGATCCAAGGAGGGTCTGAAAGCTCGCGTTGACCGTCTTGATCGTGTCCCTCGCGTCGGGGTCGAACCGCGCCGGGTCCTTGCGCGCTTGGTGGAGGAGGTTCGACCATCCATCCTCCTCATCGTCGAGATCGTTGAGGCGATCACGATACGCGCGCATCTGAGGCAGCGATTCCAATGCGACGTCGGGCAGGCTCGCCCCGACGAGCAGATCTTCTCCTTCCTGCTCGAGTTCGCGCAGCATCGCCAGGACGCTCGGTGCGTCGCTCAAGTTCGCGACCGGTTCGCCTCGTGACCCCGAGCCGAGCGTCCATCCGAGAATCGCCACGACGGAAACGAGCGCCGCGGCGAGCGGCACGCGGTAGGTGCGGACGAAGGACTCGACCTTCGACGCGAACGGGACTCCAGTGACGCGCACCGGCCGACCCTCCGCCCAGGCGTCCAGCGCCTCCTTCATCTCTGCGGCCGTTTGGAATCGTCGCTCGGGCCGCTCCTGCAGCGCCTGCAGGGCGATCGCGCGTAGCGGCGCCAGGCGGCGCGACGAGGGGAGGAGATCCGCTGGAAAACGCTCCTCGACGGGTGCGTGGAACGTGGCCACGGCGGGAACGGCGGACCGATCCGCGAGGACGTCGTAGAGGCACGCCCCGAGTGCGAACACGTCCGTACGCGCGTCGAAGTCCCGGTCTTGGATCTGTTCCGGTGCGAGGAAGCGCGGTGTGCCGACGATCCCGCCGGTCTGGGTCATCCGGTCGTCGCCCGCGCGGTGCGCGATCCCGAGGTCGACCAAGACTGCGCGCGTCGCGCCGGCGAGCGTCTCGTCCGGTGTCGCCACGAGGATGTTCTCCGGCTTGACGTCGCGATGCACGATGCCGTGCGCGTGCAGCGCACTCAGTCCGTCACCGACCCGGGCCAGCAGGGGAACGGCGTGTGAGGCTCTCTGGTCGACCTCCAAGGACTCCTTTGCGTCGTCCATGAGGTCCCGTAGCGTCATCGCCCCCGGCACCCAGCCCATGACCATGTACGACTGCGAGCGGGTCTCGCCGAATCCGTAGATCGGGATGACCGCCTCGTGCTCGACCGCCGCGAGCAGCTTGGCCTCGTTCAGCGCTCGTCGCTTCATCTGCTCGGACCACGCGGCGTCCTCGATCACCTTGATGGCGACCGGGCGATCGAGCTGACCGTCGTAGGCGCGATACACGATGGCCGTCGCGCCGCGGCCGGCGATGCCGAGGATCTCGTAGTGTTCGATCTCTGGGAACCGCGCGGCGTCGTCGAAGAACGACCGCGCGCCGTCGACGACGCCCCTGAGGATCTCAGGAAGGCCCGCCGTCACGGTCTCCAGCTCACTCTCGCTGAGCGACCCGGACTCGAGTGCGAGCTGGATCGCCGCGGTGATGGACTCGGACCTCTTGCGATGCATGGCGGCGTGGTGGATCTGTGGGACGACTCGTTCGGAACTGCGGAGCCGGTTGCAGGATCGATTGTGCAGCAGACCTTGCGCTACGACCCGGCCGGCCACTCGTCAGGACGGAAGGTGACCTCCGCAGGGAACGGTGATCCGCGAGAAAGCCGCGGCATGGTCCTGCGTCCGGGGGCCCGGCGTCGTGGTGCCTCAGCCACGATCGAGGGCGCGCGACGTGCTCGCCATGTCGTAGCCCATCCGGCGAGCCGCCGTGACGAGCTGCGGTTGCAGTCGTTCCTGGAACGCTTTCGACACTCCTCTCGCACCGATCGAGCGGCCGAACTCGTCCGAGACCTGGGCGGCGATGTCCTCGAACTTCATCTCTTCCAGGAGGCGGAGCTCGGCGATTCGCCTGTCCCGCGGATCCTCGATGACCGACAGGAGCTGATCGACGAACTCGGCGGCCGTCGAGGCCGACTCTGGCGTCTCCGGTGCGACTGCGGAGTCGGGGCCGACGGCGTCGACCGAGACCTTCTCGACGTGGCCGCCCCGTTTGTCGGCCCCCTCCCGTCTCAGCGCGTCGTGCACGACAGGACCGAGCACGGCTCTGGCGTACCTGAAGAACTCGTCGCTCGTCGCCGGCGGTGCGTTCTTCGGAGAGTCGGAATTCTCCGGACCGCCTCGCCCCGCGAGCGCCAAGAAGACCTTGGTCCATGCGATCGAGACGACGTCGCCGGTCTCGAGCTGCGAAGACCGACGCACCGCGCTCCCGCGCCATCCGAGAACGTCCCGAGCGGCGCGGTCGAGCGGCGGGCTCATCTCGATGAGGGGCTCGAACGAGCGGAACGAAGGTGCATCGTCCTCGAGGAACTTCTGGAGAACGGAAGTGAGCTCTCCCATGCGGGCAGTCGTGGAACCGAGCAGCCCGGGCGGGGCCCGGGCCGCGCGTCGGAAGCTGGTTTGGGGTCAGGGACGGCGAGCGGGGCGCGATGCCGTGGCCTGACATGCTAAGCGGTCGTGCGTCGCCGATTCGCTCAGCGGCACGGCAACTGCCGACCGTGCCGCGAGAATCGGGCAAGACGCGCGGTCCTCACCGACTCACGACGATGATGTGTACCCCTGCGGAGCGTGTCGTGATGTCGAACGGCGGAGCGCTCGGGACGACGAGGAGCTCGTCCCGCACCTCCGCACGTTCGCCGATCGGCGTCCAGTCGGATTGCCAGAGGATCCGCTCCGAGGCGTCCGTGCAGAGGACGGCGAGCTCGAGCCCCTCCGGCACCGGCGCGTCGCCGTCGTGCTCGATCCGAATCAGGATCTCCGAGGCGAAGCCCTGACCGTTGCGCTGGTGGACGACCTGCACCACCTCGGTCCTGACCTCGATCGGCACGGCGTCGCGCTCCGGCAGATGCCGGTCCACGCGCGGGCCGAAGACCGGCAAGAACCCGGATGCCACGCGAGCGCGCGGCGCGGGCTCGGCCTCGTCGACAGGATGGTCTCGATGGACGATCGCCGGTTCGATGGCTCCGGTCTGGAGCCGGACGAGCGTGTCGTCCCAGGCGGCGAGCAGAAAGGAGCTCAGGCCAGTGAGCAGGAGGACGAGCGAGGACGACTTCGTGGCAAGTGCGGGCAGCATGGCGATCTCCGATCGAAGGTGGATGGGTTCATCCACCTGGACGCGGGCCCGGCGGGCCGCGGAACCGAGTCGCGCGATTTCTCGCGATGCGGCCGTGTGCGGCTACGACGCCGACTTCGCTCCCGCGAGGTCACGGAGCGACCTTCGCCTCGCTTCGACGATCCACCCGAAACCACGGCTTCGGTGGGTCGACTCGTCCTCGAGGTGGTCCAGGTCCAGGTGGTGGGGGAAGTCCACAGCCTCGTTCGTCAGCAGGGAGAGGACCGTGCCTCCGACGAGCGCGAGGGGACCGACCAGGCCCCACGCAAACGTGGCCCCCCAAAGCGTTACCGGGAGCGTGACACTCGCGAGGTTCCAGCGCCGCTACGTGACGACGTGTGCGCGCAGGGCGTGCGGCCAAGAGGGAGCGAGCTGAGCTGCCGCGAGGGCCGGGACCCAGGTCCGCCGGAAGACCCCTGCGATCGTAGGAATGCGGCCCGCGCGCTCCGGCGCTGCAAGTCGCCGCCAACGAGGAATGCCCGCCGGATCGAGGGCCGGCGGGCATTCGGGGAGCGGGCACGGGACGAGGGGCGGGATCAGACCCACTCGCAGACCCACCAGCCCATGCTGTAGTCGTAGAAGACTCGGGCGCAGAAGCCGCGGCAGCGCATCCGGCGCGCGCATGCATCGGCTTCCCAGCGGGTGCCGAACGTGGCCCAGCCGGGGAGGGGGGCGACGGTCTCGACGGAGAGCTCGGAGGCGGAGAGCTCGACCGGCGTCTGCACGGCGTCGGTGTTCGGGGCTGCGTTGAGGGCGAGGACGAGGGTCAGGAGCGTTGTGAACATGGCTTCGCTGGTCGGTTTCAGGTGAGAGGGGTGGTGCGGGATGGCCTCCCGCTCGCCTCCCTGGACGCAGCCCCGTCCCGCCGCGGAACTCGTCCCCCGGGTTTCTTCGACCCAATCGAGCGGGGACGAATTGGACGGGCTGTTGCGCGGCGGTCGAGCGCCTCTGGCCCGTCCGCGCAGTGTCGGAACGAAGTGCTCGTTCGGGCGCGGGCGGCGGCAGCAGACGATCGAAGCGGCATCGCACGAGCGCGCTCGGGCTTCCGCCACCTGAATCGCCAGACGAGAGCCAAGCGCACAACGACGTGCCCCGCGAGCGGTCGAGTTCCGCTCACGGGGCCGGTCGATGCGTCCTTCGTTGTCGACGGCGACTCACACGGACGCCGCGGAAGGCGGGTGTCAATTCGTCGCCAGCGTGTAGGCGTTGTAGACCGAGCCGAGGTTCTTCACCACGACCGTGAACTCACCGGACCACGCCGGCGTCCAGGCCACGATGCACTCGTCCGTGAAGTCGGTGTCGTCGGCGACGAGGTTGCCGTTCTCGTCATAGACGTAGAGGTCGAGATCCGTGTCACCGTCGCCGCTGACCGTGACCACGGCCGTCTCACCGCCGCGGAAATCGATCGAGTAGGTGTCACGGCTGTGGGCCTCGACGCGGGTGTGGATGATGCCCGGTCCCTGGCGGCGGCCCGGAGCGAGGGAGCTCACGGCGGCGTCGGGGGCGATCGCAGAGGTGGACTCCGGACCGGCTTCGGTGGTGGAGGCGACGGTCGAGAGGAGGGCGAGGGCGAGGAGGGGGAGCTTCATGGGACTGTTGTTGGTTGAAGTGTTGTCTTGTGCCGGGGCTGGTCGTCAGCCCCTCGGCACCGGTCTGGACGCAGATCCCTGCTTCCGCGGAACTCGATCTCGTCGATTCGTCGAATTCGTCCGCTCGACGGCGCCGCCCGGGGAGTGCGGCGGTCCGGTGCCCTCCGCGCCAGGGCTCATGGCATTCTCCCGGGCATCGGTTCCGTTGGCCGCCCGGGCTCACGTTCACGCCAGAGAGCGCCTGCTCCATTCCCCACGCCTCGGCCACTTCTCCGTACCTCGACCATGCGCCCGACCTCCCTGACGTCCCTGCTCGGACCGGCGACTCTGGCTCTCGCGACGACAGCGCCCGCGCAGATCGAGTCCGCCCCGGACTCCACGCCACGCGGACGCGCACTGCTCGTGGGCGTGAGCGACTACCCGCTCATCGAGCTCATCACGACAGAGGCGGAGTACGAGAGGGACTTCAAGCTCGAAGGGCCGGCTCGGGACGTCGAACGCGTCCGTACGACGCTCATCGACACGCTCGGCTTCGACCCGGACGCGATCACGTGCCTCGCGAACGGGGACATCTCCTTCGAGGCCTCTCCCCCGGACCGAGCGTCGATCCGGGCTGCGTTCGAGGACCTCGCCGAGAGAGCCATGCCTGGTG